>NZ_JBLZPT010000010.1:4323-92695 GCF_049199985.1 Pseudomonas kitaguniensis | reverse complement strand
GGGCCGCGCCCCCCCCCCCCCCCTATTTCCCGGCGGGGCCCCCCGCGCGGGGGCGCCCCGCCCCGGCCGCGGCTAAACCGGCGTCCTGCCGGTTTACCCGCTCCGTACTATCTGCGTTCGGCCATCGTGGTTTAACGGGGCGCTTCCAGATCAAAAGCAAAAGCAAAAGCAAAAGCAAAAGCAAAAGCAAAAGCAGGCGGCCCGAAAGCCGACCCAATCTCACACACTGAATGCGGTCAAATGTGGGAGATTCTATGGCTGAAAAAGCGGGACGCAGAGCGTCCGGAGCGGCATTACCACGCAGAGCGTGGGAACGATAATCTAAGCCGAACTCGGTCAACTGTGGGAGGGGGCTTGCTCCCGATGGCGGTGTGTCAGTCAACTCATGTATCAACTGTAAAACTGCTATCGGGAGCAAGCCCCCCCCCACAACAAGCAAAAAAAGCAGATCTGCTATGTATGCAACACCCGCCGCAATACCTTGCCCACGGTCGTCTTGGGCAACTCGGTATCGCGAAACTCCACATACCTGGGCACTTTATACCCGGTCAAATACTCCCGGCAGTGCGCCAAAATCTGCTCCTCAGTCACAGCCAAATCCTTAAGCACCACAATAATTTTCACCCGCTGCCCCGCCACCCCGTCGTCCACCCCAGTGGCCGCCACCTCGCCCACGCCGGGGTGCAGCGCCACCACGTCTTCGATTTCATTGGGGTACACATTAAAACCCGAGACCAGAATCAGGTCCTTTTTACGGTCGACCAAACGGATATACCCGCGCGCGTCCATCACACCAATATCGCCGGTCGCCAACCAACCCTCACCGTCCAACACTTCAGCGGTTTCCTGCGGGCGGTTCCAATAACCCTGCATCACCTGCGGCCCACGCACCTGCAGTTCACCCGGCTCACCGATCTCGGCCAGTTCGCCGTCCTCGCGCACAAAGCGCACCCACGTCGACGGCAAGGGCACACCGATGCTGCCGGTAAATTCCATCTCACGCATACGGGCGATGTCGATGGGGCTGATACTCACCACCGGCGAGCACTCGGTCAGCCCGTAACCTTCAATGATCGGCAGCCCGGTGACCTGCTTCCAACGCTTGGCCACTGCGGTGTGCGTGGCCATGCCGCCGGCGATGACCATGCGCAGGTCAGAGAAGTCCCGCGCGCAAAACTGCTGGTTTTCGAGCAAACCGTTAAACAGCGTATTAACCCCGGCAATCCCGTTAAAGCGCTCTTTGCGCAGGATCATCTGCACGCGTTTTACATCGCGCGGGTTGGCGATCAGAATGTTGCGCCCGCCCAGGCACATGAACATCAGGCAGTTCACCGTCAGCGAAAAGATGTGGTACAGCGGCAGCAAGGTGACGTTGGTTTGCTGCTGCTCCTGGTCCAACTGATCACCCACCCACGCCTTGGCTTGCAACAGGTTGGCGATGATATTGCGGTGGCTGAGCATCACGCCCTTGGCATCGCCGGTGGTGCCGCCGGTGTATTGCACAAAGGCCAAGTCGTCACGGTGCAGGGCTACCGCGCGCAGGTTGAGCGCCCGCCCGTGTTTCAGCACGTGGTTAAAACGCAGCGCGCCTGGCAGGTTGAAGGCGGGCACCTGCTTTTGCACACGGCGCAGCACAAAATTCAGCGCCGGCCCCTTGAATGTGCCAAGCAAATCACCGATAGCCGCCACCACCACACGCTTGACGCTGCTGCCGGCGATGACTTTTTCGAGGGTGTGGGCGAAGTTCTCGAAGATCACCAAGGTGCAGGCGCCGCTGTCCTTGAGCACGTGTTTGAGTTCATGCGCGGTGTACAGCGGGTTGATGTTGACCACCACCGCACCCGCCAAAATGCTGCCCAACAGGCAGATCGGGTATTGCAAGCAGTTGGGCATCATCAGTGCCACGCGGTCGCCCTTGTTCACGCCCTGGCTCTGTAGCCACGCAGCGAAGGCGATGCCTTGCAGCTTCCACTCGGCGTAGCTCATTTCGGTGCCGATGCTAACGTACGCCACGCGCGCGTGGAATTTATCCAGGTGTTCCAGGAACACCTCGCGCAGCGAGGCGTAGGCCTCGATGTCAGCCTCAATATCTGCCGGCACGCCTGGCAGGTAAGCGCTCAACCAGATGCGTTCGCTGCGTTCCAGGCTGATCGTGTTCATCACAGTCTCCTTGGTGTCAGCCGGGCGCCGAGCGTGGCAACCATCATGGGTTGACGGAGGCCGTTGCGCTTGCGCTGGCCCGGTGCCTGGCGGCAGGTTTGGCCAGCGCCTGCTGGCGCTGTTGCAAGGCCTCAAGCAAGCCGAAGTCCTGCGCGAAGTCGTCAACCTGTATGGCGTAATCGGCGTATTCCACGTAGCGGCTTAACACGCTGTCTTCGTCGTCGCTGATCAGCGCCAGCGCCCGCGCCTTGGTGCGCCAGCCGGCAAAGGCCGTGGCGGAAATCGGCATCGGTTCGATCACGCCTTGCTTGACGGCGGGCTTGAGCCGCAACTCGATTCGCTCAACGTGCGGCAACAGGCAAAAGCCCAATTCGCCGTAAGCCAGCTTGTCTATTTCTGCGCGTGGCAGGTAGGAATCAGCCAGCAAGCGCTCGCGGGTTTCGCCCGGGGTTTGCACCCCTTCGGCCACTTCAGCCAACAAGCGGTCCGAGGGTTTGCGCAGGGCAATACCGAACGGAAAACTCAAGCCGCGCACCACCAACGCTGCGGCTTTTGAAGGGTAATTGTCGAGCACTTCGGCCAAGGCCTCGTGGGCACGCAACAACGCGTCCTGGGCCGACCAGTGCACCAACGGCAGGTCTGCCTGCGGTCGGCCGTCGTCCTCAAAGCGTTTAAGCACGCAGGACACGATGTACAACTGCGACAGAATATCGCCCAGGCGCCCGGTGATGCTTTCCTTGCGCTTGAGCGCCCCGCCCAGCACGCCCATGGACACATCCGAGAGCAACGCCAGCACCACCGACAGCCAATTGGCCTGGCGATAGTAGGTCGCCAGCGCCGGGTCGGTGTTGGCCGGTGCGCGCAGCAGGCGCCCGCCGGTCAGCGCATGTACCGCTGCGCGCACGCTGTTGGCGATGACAAAACTGATGTGGCCAAACAGTGCGCTGTCGAAGGCTTGCAGGGCCTTGCGCCGATCCGGGTCGCGCGCGGCTTCCATCTCGCGGAACACGTAGGGATGGCAGCGAATCAGCCCTTGGCCAAAGATGATCAGGCAGCGGGTCATGATGTTCGCGCCCTCCACCGTGATCGCAATCGGGCTTTGCTGGTAGGCGCGGGCGAGGAAGTTATTCGGGCCCATGCAGATGCCTTTGCCCGCAACGATGTCCATGCCGTCGTTGACGATCATCCGCGCGCGCTCGGTGACGTGGTACTTGGCGATGGCCGAGATCACCGAAGGTTTTTCACCGGCATCCAAACACGCCACCGAGACTTTGCGCACCGCATCGCACGCATACAAATGCCCGGCCATGCGCGCCAACGGCGCCTGCACGCCTTCAAATTTGCCGATGGGCAGGCCGAATTGTTTACGCATCGCGGCATAGGCGGTGGTGCCGCGCACGGCGATTTTAGCCAGGCCGACGTTGGCCGATGGCAACGAAATCGCGCGCCCGGCCGCCAGGCATTCCATCAACATGCGCCAGCCATTGCCAATTTGCTCGCGGCCGCCGATCACCCATTCCAACGGAATGAATACGTCTTTGCCGGTGGTCGGGCCGTTCTGGAACACCGCGTTCAGCGGCCAGTGGCGACGGCCCGTGTTGACACCGGGATGCGCCGTCGGGATCAACGCGCAGGTGATGCCCAGCGATCCGGGCTGGCCGAGCAAACCGTGCGGGTCTTCGGCGCGAAACGCCAGGCCGAGCACCGTGGCAATCGGGCCAAGGGTGATGTAGCGCTTGTCCCACGTCAGCTTGAAACCCAGTACCGACTCGCCCTCATGCACGCCTTGGCAAATAACGCCCACGTCTGGAATCGCACCGGCATCGGAGCCGGCATACGGGCTGGTCAGCGCAAAGCACGGGAGGTCTTCACCGCGCGCCAATCGCGGCAGGTAGTAGTTGCGCTGGGCATCGGTGCCGTAATGCAGCAGCAATTCGGCCGGGCCTAAAGAGTTGGGCACCATCACCGAAATCGCCGCCGCCGAGCAGCGTGTCGACAGCTTCATCACCACTTGCGAATGCGCGTAGTGGGAGAAACCCTTGCCGCCATATTGCTTGGGAATAATCATGCCGAGAAAGCCTGCGTCCTTGGTGTACTGCCAGGCTTGCGGGGACATGTCTTGCCAGACTTGGGTGGTTTCCCAATCATTGGAAAGGTCGCAGAGGGTTTCGACCTCATTGTCGAGAAAGCCTTGCTCTTCGGCGCTGAGGCTGGCGGGCGCGGCGTGCAGCAGGCGCTGCCAGTTCGGTGTGCCGCTGAACAACTCGGCGTCCCACCACACGGTGCCGGACTCGATGGCGGCGCGCTCGGTGTCGGACATCGTCGGCATAACCGCGCGAAACAGGCCCAACGCCTTGCGGCTCAACAGCACGCGGCGCAGCGGCTTGATCGCCAACAGCAACGCAGGCAGCAGCACCACAAGCGCCGCGACGCCCATACCCGGCGCAGCAACCACGTTGAAGGCGTAGCCTGCCGCCAGCCAAATCAGCCCGGCGCACACCCAAAGCGCTGCAGTGGCTTGCCTATACGCCAGCGCAATCGCGGCTGCGCTACCCGCCAATAACCAAATAACCATGGCACACCTCAACGTTAGCCCAACGATGAATCAAACCCTGCGCGGCGCGGCAACCGCCTCAGAACGCGTAGGTGGCCGACACGCTGACCACGTCGCCGGACGACTCCGCTTTGCCGTCCAGTTGGCCGGCGCCGAGGCGGTCGACGTTCTGGGTCTTGAGGTTGACCTTCTCGACAAATTGGTGCGAATACGCCGCATCCACCGACAGCCCAGGCACTGCCTTGATGGCGTAACCGGCACCGAAGGCGAGGAAGTAGCGGTCGCCATCGGGGATTCGTGGGTCACGCGTCGAGTTGCGTGTGGGCGTTTGGTCGTGCGCAACACCGGCGCGCAATGTCAGCGCGTCGGTGGCTTTGTAGTCGCCGCCGATGGAGGTCATCCACGCGTTCTTGTAGTGGTAGGGGATCGCCACAATGGTCTCGCCTTGCGACTTCAGCGTCAGGTCCTGGAACGACGACCATTCGGTCCAGGTGGCGCTCACACCCAGCGTCCAACGGTCGTTGAACTGGTGCACCCAATCCAGCGACGCGGTGGCCGGAATATCCAGTTGGGTACTCGCGTGCGCGCCGTCCGGAAACAACTTCAGGCCGGGGTACGCCAACTCCACCAGGGTTTCGCCATTCGGCCCGATGGGCGCGGTGGTGGCATTCCTGCCGATCGCGTCGGTTCTGATGTTGTATTTGCCGGTCAGCTTGTTTTTGATTTTGGCGTGATAGTTCACGCCCAACGTGTCTTTTTCGGTGGGTTTCCAGACCACCCCGCCGAACCAGCCCACCGAAATATTATCGACTTTCACGCGGATCAACGACTCGCCCACACCGGAAGGAAACGCCGAACCGCCCAAGCCTGGGGATACCGCAGCGGCGGCTAACAGGTCAACGTTCTGGCTGACGAAGCCCTGGCTACGCTGAACAATGGCACCACCACCGATAGAAAACTGGTCGTTGACCTTGAACGACAGCGAGCCGGTGAGGCCAACCGTCTCGATTTTGGTATCGACGGCAAAGTCACGAAATTTCGAGTTTTCATTCCAGGTTGTGCGCATGCCTTGCGGCACCACTTGGCTGAGGCCGAAGGCAAAACGGTCGCCCATGGGGATGACCAGAAAACCGGTCGGCAGCCACGCAGTAAAGCCGCCTTGCCCGCCATTGTTGTTGTTCAACACCGGCTCGCCGGTATTGCCAAGCTCATCCAGCACCGGCGTATGGGTCACCGGGTTGCCGGCATAGTCATACGCCTGGCCGCTGTATTTGATCTTGACGCGCGCATAGTCGACCGTTTGCTGCGCGATGCTGGAATCGATAAACGCCATCGCCGCCGGGTTGTTGTACGCGGCACTCGGATCGTTCTTGAACAGCGAGCCGCCGCCAAACGCACGGCCCCAGCCCGGCGCGCCGTAGGTGGGCGTGGAGAACCCGCCCGCCTGCACGGGCACGCTGGTGATCAAGCCGCCCAACAGGGCCAGTGCGAGTAACGTGTGCGCGTGTTGTTTGTTGTTATTCATGCGGTACTCCTTATTATTATTCGCCTGCGACCCCTGCCGATGCCCCACGTGAGGCACCGGACTTTCAACGGGTGATCAGCCCTTCACGGCGTTACGCGCTTACGGGTTAACCGTCAGCGTTGGGGCCACCACACTCAGCGACACCACGCTGCAGTTGCCGCTCAACGACTGATTGGCTGCCGACAGGGTTTTGGTGCCTGGCGCCCACGCCACGGCAATGGTGGTAGGGCCGCAGTTGGTGGCGGGAACCGAGGTGATTTTGTAGCCGACGTTGGTCACGGTGCCGGTGGTGCCGGTGGCCGCCGTCAACACCCAAGGCAGGTTGGTCAGCGTCGGCAAGGCGCACAGCCCGCCGCCGGTCAGCGCAGCGCCGCTGATGGACGCCACACCACCGCTGACGGTGCCGGTAAACGTGATGCCGCAGGTCACGGCTGCGCCGAACGATGAAGGCGACTTGACCACGAGGGTGCCCGGGCTGGTCGAGAACGGCCCTTCCGGAGCCACCGACGCCGCACTGGCCATGGAAGCCGCGCCAGCGCACAGCGCAAAGGAGGTGACACAAACGAGGGTTTTCAAGCTTTTCATTGTTTTTTCCTCACAGGTTATGGCGAGTCATTTCGCCAGGGGTAATGGCCATGAACGAGAGGTCACGGTGAATCTGCAGAACATCCCTTTCCAGCCAAATTTCAATTCAATTACCGCTACAACACTCTTCGGATGCGTTTAATCGAGGACTTTAAAGTTCGCCGGCATCTTGATCGAGACGGACTTGATCATGCAGTCTTTGCCAATCGGTACATTCGTTGCCTGCAACGTTGCGCGGGTGTTATCCCACGTACCCTCGGCCGTCGACGGGCCGCACTGGCCGCCCAAACCAAACGCATGAACCTCCACGCTGATATTCGACATGGCACCGCTGTGCTTATCCTTGGCGACTAACACCCACGGCAAGTTAATCGCTTCGACACGGCTGCACTTGAGGCCGCCGTCGAACTCAACATGCTCGACATTCACCGATGCGCCGTCGGCCGCCACCTTGCCGGCCAGCTTGAGGGTGCAGTCGGCGCTGATCAGCGCGCCCTTGGAAAAGCTGATCGGCCCTTGCGCCGTAAAGGCGCTGCCGGCGGGCTCGATACGCGCGGCGTGGGCCGAGTGGTAAACCATCAGGCCGAAGGCGGCCAACACGATGTGCGCGGTGAACATGGCAGGGCTTTGCATACTAGTGACGTCCTTCCCTGGAACTTGTTTTTATAGGGGCAACGCTTAAAACGGCTGGGCACGGTTGCTGTACTTCTCCAGGTACTTCAAACGTTGTGACGGCTGGATATGCGCCAACGTTATATCGCCGCCGTAATGATTAACCACGCGGTGGTCCATGCGCCGGCGCCACAAGTAAGGCACATAGGCCCACACAATCATGCTGGCGTAACCAAACGGAAGTTGCGGCGACTCATCAAAGTGGCGTAACGACTGATAACTGCGCGTGGGGTTCGCGTGGTGGTCGGAATGCCGCTGCAATTGGAACAGAAAGATATTGGTGACAATGCGGTTGCTGTTCCACGAGTGCAGAGGCGAGCAACGTTCATAACGACCGTTGGGCAACTTCTGCCGTTTAAGGCCGTAGTGTTCGACGTAATTCACCACTTCCAGCAGTGACACACCGTAAAGCGCCTGGATAATCAAGAACGGAATCACCGCGGTGCCCAGCCACGCAATCATCGCGCCCCACAACACCACGCTGTACAGCCACGCGCTGAGCACCGCGTTTTTCCAGTGCAATGCCGGCAGGCCGAGTTTGCGCAGGCGTTCGCGCTCAAGGTTGCACGCCGACACCGCACTGAACCACACCGAGCGCGGCAGGAACGCCCAAAAACTTTCGCCCAAACGCGAGCTGGCCGGGTCTTCCGGGGTGGCGACGCGCACGTGGTGGCCACGGTTGTGTTCGGTGTAGAAGTGCCCGTAAAACGTCGGCGCCAGAGTGACCTTGGCCAGGAATACCTCCAGCGGTTTGGGCTTGTGCCCCAGCTCGTGCGCGGTGTTGATGGCAATGCCCGTGGCGGCCCCGGTGGACATCGCCATGCCGAGGTAAGTGAAGCCGCTGATTGCGCCGTGCACCTGTGTGCGTGCGGTAATAGCCGCAGCAATTTGCGCCAGCCAATTCGACGGTTCAAGCGTTGCGCTGGCGCGCAGCAGGCCGCCGCTGATGATCCAGTCGATACCGCCAGCGGCCAGCCAGCCAGTCACCACCACTGACAGGATCACGAACAGCACGCCGGTGTAGACGATCCAGCGGTAGTAGCGTTGTGATTCGAGCTGGCTGACGGCGGACTCGGGCGGGTTGCTGCGGTCTTCACCGAGCAGGCCGTCGATCAGCGGGATCAAACCGAAGATCACCAGCACGCCGACCCACCACAATGGCTGGATGCCGGTGCTGATGGCCAGCGCGCCAGACAACAAGGGCGTCGCCAGCGGCAGGATACCCAGCCACCACAGATGGCGCTTGCCGTCGGCCCAGCGGTGCGCGGTCGCCAGCGTCTGATTCATGCCAGCCTCCGTACGCAGCGGGTCGGCAGGACAAGACGGTAGCGTGCAGTTGAGCAGGCGATAAAAGGCGTTTTTTTCATTATTTTATTCGCTCTTCGGCATTTCAAAAACTGTTTCAAATTTTACATTGAAATATTTTTTTAAATAAATAGCGCGGAATCGTTAGGTCGTCAACTATTTTTCTGCGGCGTGTAAACGTGACTCGGCAGTCTTTTTTTCGACCGTTTGATCAGGTGCCTGAAGCACCGGCCGCACGCGCCTGGCAACCTGATCCACAAGTGCCGCCACGCGTTCTGTGGCAGTGATCGGCAGCATATGGCCACGCCCTTCAACCACCCGCAGCTTCACGCCCGGCACCTTGCTCGCCAGCGCCTGGCCGTGCTTTTGGAAGTCGAGCACTTTGTCGCGCGCGCCGTAGATCAAACCAATCGGCAGGGTCAGTTGCGGGTAGCGCTCGACCATCTGCGGCAGGTGAGCGTTGACATGGTTGATCTCGGTTGAGGCTGCATAGAAGTTGTTGGGGCGCATGCCGAGCAAGCCGCCGCCGCGTGTGGCGAAGTCTGCCGGCGCGGCATCGGGCGCGAACACACCCTTGACCACCGACGCTTGGGTGAGCAGGCCAATGGGCAGCGCCAGCGTGTGTGCCAGCCAGCGCCGCAACCACGCCGGGCGCACCGCCAAGCCCAGAAACACCAGCGGCAACCGGCGTTGAGGGTGGGTCAGCGGCGCCACCAGCACCAACCCACCCACGGCATGCGGATGGTCAAGCGCCAGCGCCAAGGCCAGCGCGCCACCGAGGGAATGGCCCAGCACCAGCGGTTTATCCAGGCCCAGCGCGTTGATAAACGCGGCAATTTGCCGAGCCTGAGCCGCTAGGTCGGCGGCCGTGCCCGCGCGCCGAGTGGAATAGCCCGAACCCGGACGGTCGAGCGTGATCACCCGAAAACGCTCACGCAACTGGCCGGACAAGGCATAGGTCAGGTTGCGACTGTTGCCCATCAGCCCGTGAATCATCACCAGTGGCGGCCCACTGCCCTCCTCGCAGTAAAGAAAGCGCTCGCCGCCCACCGCCACGAAGCGCCCGTTGATCGGCACCGCCGCTTCAATGCGCCGTGTCATCCGGGCGCTGAAGGCCCACAACACCGCACTTGCGGCGGCCAGCCCGGCCACTGCGGCTCCCGCAGCACTTACCCATTCGACAGCCATCGCTTGGCCCTCTGTTTCCCGGCGCCGTTGCGCTGGCCGGACAGGCTCATAGCGTAGGTGAAATTTTTATATTTAAAATATTTTTTCAAATAATTATTTCATTTTTCCCTGGCAATGGTGTTTTATCTAAAGGCACCTGACAAACAGCGAGCACATGCGATGTCCACGAGGCGCTTACTCACGAGGCTCTGCCGATGAATGCCCACCGCGATGCAATCGACATCGCCATCATCGGGTCCGGTTTTGCCGGCCTGTGCATGGCGATCAAACTCAAAGAGGCCGGCTTCACCGACTTCTTTGTCGCCGAGCAGGCCGACAGCCTCGGCGGCACGTGGCGCGACAACCATTACCCCGGTTGCGCCTGCGATGTGCAGTCGCACGTGTATTCGTTTTCGTTTGCGCCGAACCCCAACTGGACGCGGCAGTTCGCGCCGCAAGCAGAGATCCGCGCCTACCTTGAGCAATGCGCGCAGCGTTTTGCGCTGGCGCCCTACTTGCGTTTCGGCATGGCCCTGCAACGGGCGGTGTTTGATGAGCGCGAGCAACGCTGGCACCTGAGCTTCAGCGATGGCCGCCAAGTCAGCGCGCGGGTGCTGGTGTCGGGTATGGGCGGCTTATCGCGCCCGGCGCTGCCGGATATTCCGGGGCTTGCGAGTTTCAAGGGCAAGCGCTTCCACTCCCAGCAGTGGGACCACGCCTATTCATTGAAGGGCAAACGCGTGGCGGTGATCGGCACCGGCGCCAGTGCGATTCAGTTCGTGCCGCAAATCGCCGCGCAGGTCGCGCATCTGGACGTGTTCCAGCGCACACCGCCGTGGATCATGCCCAAGCCGGACCGGCCGATTTCGCGCGTAGAGCGCTGGGCCTTCAAGCACTTGCCGTTCACGCAACGCCTGGTACGCGGGGCTTTTTACTGGGCGCTCGAAGGCCGCGTGGTCGGCTTTTCGCTGCACCCGCACCTGATGAAAATGGCGCAGAAAATCGCCCTGCGCCACCTGCACAAGCAAGTGGTGCGCCCTTCCCTGCGCAAAACCCTGACGCCGGACTACACCCTCGGCTGCAAGCGCGTGCTGATCTCCAATGATTACTACCCGGCACTCTCGCGCAGCAACGTCGAGGTGGTGACCGACAGCGTGCTGCGCATCGAAGCCGACGCGGTGATCACCGCCGACGGTATCAAGCACCCGGCCGACTGCCTGATCTTCGGCACCGGCTTTCAGGCTTCCGACCCGTTGCCACGCGGTTGCATCATCGGCCGCGACGGTATCGACCTGATGCACACCTGGCAACACGGCGCCTACGCCTACAAGGGCACCACGGTGCCGGGCTACCCCAACCTGTTCCTGATTATCGGGCCGAACACCGGCCTGGGGCACAACTCGATGGTGCTGATGATCGAGGCGCAAGTCAGCTACATTCTTGATGCGCTGCGGCGCATGCAGCAGCAGCGCATCGCCACGCTGGAGGTTAAACCGGCGGTGACGCAGGCCTACAACCAGCACTTGCAAAGCAAACTCAAGCGCAGCATCTGGAACACCGGCGGCTGCCAGAGCTGGTACCTCGACCCGCGCACCGGCAAAAACACCACGCTGTGGCCCGGCTCGACCTGGCGCTTCAAACAGCTCACCCGGCACTGCGCACTCAAAGACTATGTCGCCCACCCGCTGCCCGCCACCGCGCCGCCGCGCCCAGCCGCTACGGCGCAGGCCAGCATAGAGGGGAGCCTGTCATGAAGTCATTTAACGGCCGCGTGGCGGCCATTACCGGTGCGGCGTCCGGCATGGGCCGCGCGCTGGCCCTGGCGCTGGCGCGCGAGGGTTGCCACCTGGCCCTGGCGGACAAGAACAGCCAGGGGCTCGAACAGACCGTGGCGCTGATCAAGACCGCTACGCTGTCGCCGGTGACCATCACCACGCAGGTGCTGGATGTGTCCGAGCGCCAGGCCATGCAGGAGTGGGCCGCACGCTGCGTGGCCGAACACGGCCAGGTCAACCTGATTTTCAACAATGCCGGGGTGGCGCTGTCGAGCACCGTCGAAGGGGTGGACTACGCCGACCTGGAATGGATAATCGGTATCAATTTCTGGGGCGTGGTGCATGGCACCAAGGCGTTCCTGCCGCACTTGAAAGCCAGCGGCGATGGGCATGTGGTCAACACGTCCAGCGTGTTCGGGCTGTTTGCCCAGCCCGGCATGAGTGGCTACAACGCCAGCAAATTCGCCGTGCGCGGGTTCACCGAGTCGCTGCGCCAGGAACTCGACCTGCAACGCTGCGGCGTCTCCGCCACCTGCGTGCACCCCGGCGGCATCCGTACCGACATCTGCCGCAGCAGCCGTATCGACGCGAACATGACCGGCTTTTTGATCCACAACGAGCAACAGGCCCGCGCCGACTTTGAAAAGCTGTTTATTACCGACGCCGACCACGCCGCCAAGGTGATTCTGCAAGGTGTGCGCAACAACAAACGCCGCGTGCTGATTGGCCGCGACGCGTATTGCCTTGACTTGCTCGCGCGCTGTTTACCCGCCGCCTACCAGGCACTGGTGGTGTTCACCAGCAAACGCATGGCCGCCAAACCGCCCAAGCCTGCGTTTGAAACCCATGACGAACCTCATCACTGAACAGGAGCCCTAACGATGCTGCCCATCCGTCGCGATATACGGTTTGCCTTGCCTGCCGAACGCGTCAAAAACTGGCATGAACAAGGGCCATTCATCACGCATTTCTTCAATGCGCTGTCATTGCTGTTTCCCCAGGGCGAGCTGTTTTTCATGGACAGCGTGCGCCACTACCGCCAGCGCATCGACAACCCTGAATTAAAAAAGCAGATTCAGGGGTTTATCGGTCAAGAAGCCATGCACAGCCGCGAACACGTGGCCTACAACGAGCTGATGCAAGCCGCCGACCTGCCCGCGCGCACCCTCGACCGGCGCCTGAAAACCATCCTCGACCTGCAAAAAAAACACCTGCCGCCCGCCTTCAATCTGGCGGTGACCATCGCCCTTGAGCATTACACCGCAATGCTCGCCGAAATCCTGCTCAGCGACCCCTCGCGTTTTGGCGAGTCGCTCAAGGGTTACCGGCAAATGTGGTACTGGCACGCCCTCGAAGAGACCGAACACAAGGCCGTGGCGTTCGATGTGTGGAACCGCGTGATCAAGCCTGGCCCCGCGCGCTATCTATTGCGCACCGGGACGATGTTAATCACCACGCTGTTATTCTGGCTGGTGGTGTTTGATTTTCACCTGCGCCTATTGATCGCCGACCGCAAGGCCGGTGGGCACGTAAAGGGCTTCTGGCGCATGCTGAAGTTTTTGTACGGGCCCAAGGGTGTGTTCCCGCGCATGCTGCGGCCGTGGTTGCACTACTTCAAACCAGGCTTTCACCCGTGGGACCACGACAACCGCGCGCGGCTGGCGGACATTGACACGCTGCTCGAAGAAATCGAACAGACCCAGCGCGACTACGCCTCGCAGCCCGCTTAAACCTGCGCCGCCGCACGCTCGCGTACAAAGCCCGGCAACTGCTCGCCGGGCAAGGCTTTGCTGAAATACCAGCCCTGAATAAACAACTCGGTGCTGGTGGTGAAAAACGCCAACTGCTCGGCGGTCTCAACGCCTTCGACCACCACGCTGAGGTTCAGCGCCTCACACAGACGCAGCATGCCGGTGAGCACCTGAGCGCCCTTGGGGTCACGCTGAGCCACCACAAAACTGCGGTCGATCTTGATGAAGTCCACCGGGAATTGGTGCAAATAACTCAACGCGGAAAACCCGGTGCCGAAGTCATCAATATACACCTTGGCGCCAATCGCCTGGAGTTTGTCGATGGTCTGGCGGGTGGCCTGGATGTCGCTGACCAACGCGGCCTCGGTAATCTCCACCGACACCTGCCCATGCGCCTGGGCGAGTATTTCCACGAGGCGATCGCCGTACACCGTGTCCCTCAGGGTGGCGCTGGAGACATTAATTGTCATCGGCAAGGCAAAGCCGTCCTTTTGCCACTTCACGTACTGGCGCACCGCTTGCGAGGCCACCCACACGTCGACGTCCGGCATCAGCCGCGCTTGCTCCAGCCATTGCAGGAACTCCCACGGCGAATGCACCGTGCCTTGGTTGTCGCGGGCGCGCATCAGCGCTTCGCAGCCGGTACACAGCCCCGTACGGGTAGAGACCTGGGGCTGGAATTCGAGGTAGAACTCGTAATCGCTGATCTGCTGGATGCGGCTCAGCTCGTTGGCCTCGCGTGCGCGCGTCTGGTGCGAGGCCAACACCGGGTCCAGCTCAAGCAACCGGCCTTTCTCTTCAAGGCCGCGAAAGGTCATGTCAAACGACTTGAGGTACACCGTGCCGCCTTCACTGGCCTGGCGGTGCAGCGCACGTACATACGGCGCATACACCAGGGTGCCGATGCCCAGCAGCGCCACTTGCAGCAGCACGGCCGCCACATCCCCGTGAGTGCTGAGGTAGGCGTTCAGCAACACCGGCGCATTAAACGGTACGCTGGCGACTGCGGGTGCGACCCATCCGAGTTGCACCACGGTCAATGCCAGCATCGTGTTTAACGCCGGCACCAGCAAAAACGGAATAAACAAACGCGGGTTGAGAATAATCGGCAAGCCGAACAGCAGCACTTCGCTGACGTTGAATAACGACAGCGGCAAACTCGCCATTGCCAGCAAGCGCGTGGACCGGCTCCTGGAGAACAGCAAGATCGCCAACAGCAGGCACAACGCACCGCCGGAACCGCCGATAAACGCGAAACAGCCCAACAAGCCACTGTTGAGCGCGTATTTGACGGGTTCACTCGCGGCCAGCGCGACGCCGTTCAGCACCACGGCCTGGTCCAGCACGTCAAACAACGGTTGCAAGGCGTACAGACCGTGAATGCCGAAAAACCACAGCAGCGAATTCATCAAGGTCACAAACAAGCCGCTGCCGTATGGCGATTGCAGCACATCGAGTACCTGCGGCCCTTGCAGTTGCGCCACATAAGGAATTTGCAACAGCGACAACAGCAGCGCGACCAGCACCAACGCCGTTATCACCCCCGGCAAGACCATATTGATCGTGCCGCGCAGGTTGTGGCCTACCAGGTCTTCGTTGACCAGGCGGGTCCAGCGAAAGCGGTGCAGCCAGGCAATCGCCGGCACATTCAGCAGTGGCGAGGCGATAGCAATAAACAGCACAAACGTAGCGGCGGCCCTGGGGTAGTCACGCAGCACAAACGTGGCGATGACCACATGGGCCAGGCATAGAAAGGCCACCGGTAATTGTGGCAGGCGGTACTGGATAGCCAGCATGTAACCAATCGACGCCGCCACCAACAACGGGATCACTGAGCTGATTTGGTTATGCAGCCCGGAAAAAAAAACCACCACGTGCGCGTCCAGGCCCAGCACCCTGGCGCACTCAGCCAGAATCAAAAAGCCGGTCGACACCAGCAGGCAGGGCAAAATCCACAACAAGCCTTCACGGATGGCCCGCAACGATTCAGTGCTGGCCAAGGCCGCCAGGCGCTGAGTGAGGAAAAGTTTGAACAGCCTTTGCGCCATGACCCGTCCCTCAGTCCGTTGCTCCCTGCCCGCAGCAGGCAGCCTCAATCTGCAGCCAAGCTACACGCCCTGATAGCCCATGCGAAAGGCTTTTACCCGGCCTCGGGGCGTATTTTGAGAGCGCGCGCCGACCTTTAAGCTGATTTCTCAAAAAAAAACGAACTTTCTGACATCTTTCATCTACTAAGCCAAATCGATTGGTTACCATTGACCGTCTTCGCGGGTGTGACACGCCTTGGCGCACCGGACTCGCGACCGAAATGGGGATTGCCTGAAATGGAATCAGGCACAAAGGAGACAGGCTCATCAAAAAGCACAAGCGAAGCACCCCGATGCACTCCTTGGTTCTGACCGCCTTGCAGCTGCTGGGCTGCATGGCGTTGTTATTTGTGGTCAAGGCGGTCATCGAGCTGTTTATCGGCCCCATTGCCGAGACATGGATAGACCTGGCGCTGATACTCACCGCGTACCTGATGTTCTTCGCGTTGACGCCCTTGCAGCACTGGATGCAGCGCAGGTCGCAAAAGCGCGCGCGTCGCCGTGCGGTTCGCCGCGAGTCGACCAGCGACCGGCAATCGTCCAACTAGGCCAAGCGCCCGGTGCCTCACCCCGCCACGCTCAGCGCCCAGCGCTGCCTCACCTGAACAGGAACACGCACGTGTCGCAACCCGGTGATAATCACCAGCGCGCCCTGGACCGTTTTTTGAACGAGCACCCGGACGTCGCCACGCAACTCGACACCCTCAACCCGTTGGCCGCGCAGGTCAAGGGCGAAACCCTCGCGCAGTACCGTGCTGAACGCCTGCATGAAGCCTTCGAGGCCGAAGCGGAACAGCAAGGCCTGTTCGCGTGGGAATTGACCCTGAAACTGACCGCGCACTCCGCTGACGAGTTTGAAGCCCAGCGCCTGGAAGTGCACAAAGAAGTCGCGCAGATGGCCGGGTTGAGCTGGGATGAATATTGCAAGCTGCATGATGTGCCTGGCTGAGCCGCGCCTACCTGAACCAGGGCCGAGCGTCACGCCGGCCAACAGTGTGTCGGCAACTGCCGGGGGCGCGCGGGCTCATAAGCGGGCTCATAGTTGCTCCGGCAAGCGGAACGTGCGCCAGGTGTCCAACTGGAACGGGCTGGGCATACGCTGACTGACCAGCAGATAATTCGCCCGCAAACCGCCAAGGTCGGACTTGAGTATCTGCGCATCGCGGCCGCTGGCCGGCTCGTTTTGCATCAAGTCAAACAAGCGAAACAGCGACCACGCCCCGCTATTTTTCTCGATGCCCAGCGCCCGTGCAGCGCCGCGTTCCAATACCAGGCTGCTGCGACCATTTTCCACCGTGCTCGGCCATTCGAACGCCACTGGCACAATCGGCCCATGACGGTACTCCAACTGTTGACCGCCAAAGCTAAACACGGCCCGGCTCACCGCTTGGTCAAGGCTGTAGGGTGCCAGCGTAAATCGAACCGCCAACTGGCCCTCGCCTTCGCTGAAGAAACCTCGGCGAATGGTCTGCGCCTTGGACAACTGGTCCAGCAGTGATCGCGAGATCGGCAGGCTGCGGCCATCCAGGCTACGTAACCGGTAGCGCCCGCCGTCGGCGCTGATAAACGGCCGCAGGTACGTTTCATGGAAGCGCGCCAGCACGCCTTGCGGTTTGAAAAATTCCTCGAAATCGCTCAAGGCCACATCGCTGCTCGCGTGGGCGTTGAACGGGTAGCGTTGGCGGATGGCCTTGGCATACAGGCTGTGCACCTCACTTTGGTAGCGTTGGTTGACATGCACATACGCCTCATCGAACAAGTGGCGCCAGTTATCGTCGGCCAGGCCTTCGATCCAGCCCTTGAGTGGCAGCGGCAAGCGCGCGGCGCTGTCGCGCAACTGGCCAAACGTGTGGGGTTGCCCTTCCAGGCGGCGCTTGACCATCTGAAAAGCCGCCTGCGCAGGTGAACCTTCGCGGTTAAGTGCGGCCAGTTGCAGGTGCAATGCATCCAGCTGACGTAACGCCTGAGTCAACTCCGCCCCCGGGTTTTGCTGCTCATCCAGCAGTTGATGCAAGGGCTCGAAACGGCGCTGCAAGGCGCGTCGCGCGGCATCATCGCCGGCTTCACGGCGCTGCCCTTCCAGGCGTTCAGTCACAGGCACCAAGCGGGTGTTTTCACTCACCTGTTGCAACAGCAGCACCAATGGCGACTGCGCCGATGTGAGGCTCGCCAGCTGTTCGGTGCCCTGCCTGAGGCCATCAGTGTCGTGCAGCTTGATGCGGCTCAGCGCACGGCTCCAGGCATCGGCGTACTCGCTGAAATAGCGCTGCTCGACTTCGACCATCAACCGGCGCATATCCATCGCATTGAGGTCGGTCGCCTGCCCCAGCACCCAGTTATCCTGGACAATCGCGTTAAGCAAACGCGGGCCTTGCTTGTCGAAATACTGCACATAGCGCTTGCTGTAAAAACCCGCAATGGGCTCCTCGAGCGCCGTCAACACAGTGCCGTCCGTGAGACGGTTGGGTTGCAGGTCGCGCGACTGCTCACGCAACACGCGATACACCACATCGGCCAGCGACTCGCCACGTAACACCTGGCGCGCCTGGGCGACCAGCGCATCATCCAGCGTTGCCACAAACGGTTGCTCAAGCAGCCGCGCGAAATGTTCATTAAGGCGACGCTGCACCGCGGTCTCACCGGCAAAGCGCTCAGACCAATGGCTCGCCACACGCCCCGCCAGCCACCCGCTATCACGACGCTCGCGCAGGTTGAGCATCAGGTAGGCACGCAGGCTGTCCAACAACCGCTCGCGATCGCCCAGGCTTGCGCGCACCTGTACTTCCAGGAGCGCGGCGATTTGCGCCACCATCTGCTGCAGGCTTTGTTCATACGCACTGGCTAACAGTGGGCGAGTCACCTCGCCCTGGAACAACCCGGCGCGCTCAATCCACGGCACCTCTGCCACCGCCGGAAACACCCGCGTCGCCGCCAGCCGCGCGTCGAGTATCGGCAACAACTTCAGCGTCTCATCCGCCCCCGGCTGCGCAGGCGTAGCGGTTTTACCTAACTGTGCCAGTTGCTCCAGGCGCTGATGATTGTACGAATAGCTGTGCATCCAGAGCAGGCCTGCCGCCCCGATGAGCAAGCCTACGGTGATTGCCAACCCGGCTTGCCGCCAACCGATGCGCCGATACTCCCGTGCGTTCAGCCCGGCCAGATCAGCTTCGGCGAAAATCACCTGGTTAAACAGGCCTTGGGCAAAGCGTGAACGCCGCTCGCTCGCACTGGTGAGGTAAAAACCTCGCAAGCCATTGATGCGTTGATTGCGCTGCGCCGAGAACGCCACCTCGACAAACCCATAAAAGCGTTCGCTGAGGCGTGCAACCTGCTGCGGAAAATCGAGCATGCGGCCACGCCGCTCAACATTGCGTTCCTGATGCAAGCGCTGGATCAACTCGCCACTCAGACGCTGCAACAACGCCTCGAACGCTTGGCGCACCTGCGCCATTTGCACCCCCGCTTTGCTGATGGCAATAAGTTCACCCAGCACCTCGTCCGCGCCAGCGCCTTGGGGTGTCTCGAAGAACTCGGTAAAGCCCGGAATGCGGTCGGCCTGGGTCAGCACCAAGTACAGCGGCATATCCACATGCAGCGTCTGCTGCAGGTCTTGCAAGCGGGTGTGAATGTGCCGTGCATGCAGTTGCAGGTCATGCTCATTGCCCGCGAGCAACGCCTGCACCGACAACGCCACCACCACGCCATTCAGCGGACGTGCCCGGCGCCTGGATTTAAGCAGGCCTAACAAGGTCGACCAACCCGCCGCATCGACCGCGCTGTCGGGTTGGCTCACATAACGCCCCGCGCTCTCAACCAGAACGCCTTGATTGGCAAAATACCAGTCACAGTCAGCAGCACCGTCTGCGCTGGGCGCTGCGGTTCGGTCCAGCGGCAATTGCAAGCCGCTCGCCGCCAACAAACGGGTCTTGCCGCTGCCCTGTTTGCCGATCAGCAAGTACCACGGCAAGTCAGTGCGCCACCGCGCGCTGCGCCCAGGGTACAGGCGCGCGCTTTTCAGGCTGTGCAGCGCTTCCTTGAAGCGGCCACGCAGGTGCTTGCGCTCAGCCTCTATCGACCCCTGATGCTGGTGACGTGTGCGCTGTTCAGCGGTTGCGGAGCGCAGGGTATGGCGGGCACTCACCCTCACCATCGCCAGCCCCCACAGCAGAAACAGTGCGCTGATGGTTAACAGGCGAGCTGTAGAGCCCTGCCAGAAGCGCTGGTCGTCAATCGCCAGCAGCGGCCCGAAAAACCAGACCAGGGCTGCGCTCGACAGCACCAGTAGCAAGCTCCAAACCCAAACTATGCGCAGCCGGGCGCACGCGCCCTTGAAGAATGCGTTCATTCAATGTTCCCAGCGTTACAAGGGCGTCGGAGTCAGTTCCGGCGCCGAAGATTGAAAGGTGTGCAGCACAATTTCGCGCTCTTGCCCCAATACCCAGGCAACGCCCGAATACATGGCCAGCAAAGCGACCACAGCGAATGCCATAAACCCGCTGGCCGAGATAATCGGCAGCCGCCTGCGCCGTGTTTGCCTCGACGTGGCTGGCAGCGCCGACACCGCGAGTGGGTCGCCGCGCACCTGCCTTATCTGCCGATACAGCGCATCGCGCACCGCTTCAAGTTGCACCGCGCCTCGCTCGGCGACGCGGTATTTGCCTTCAAACCCGATCGACAGGCACAGGTAAATCAATTCCAGGATTGCCACGTGCTTGATCGGGTCGCGCGACAGGCGCTCGAGCAGTTGGAAGCACTTTTCACCGCCAAAGGTTTCGCTGTGAAAGCGGCTCAGCAAACTGATCTTCGACCAGTCGCTGCGACTGCCCCATGCGGTGGTGACCACTGCTTCGTCAATCACGCTGCACAGCACATAGCGCGCGGAAATCACCTGGCTGTTCTCCACACCGTCGTGCAGCGCATGCGCTTCGAAGCGATTGATGCTCGCGGCCAGGCGCTCATTCAGCGCTTGCAGGTTTTCCCGGCCGGCGCTGACCTTCAGTTCAACCACCTCAGACAACACGCCCCACGCGGCGGCGACCAGGCTGTTAAGGCCGACCTTGAAAGGCTGCCCACCTGAAACGGCGGCGGCATAAATCATGCGGTCTTGCAGTTGCTCGAAACGCGGCGGCGAAACGAAGTCGGTTAGCCGCCCCTGCGCCGGGCCGAGGCCGTCACGATCAAGCAAGACGGTTTTTTCATCCTGCGGGTATTCATTTTCCAGGTGCATGCTGTTCAATTCCTGATAGCCCAGAAGTTAAGCGTCAGCCCGGCAAATTCGCCGCCGACATGGAACGCAAAACCACCCGATTGCTCCAACTGCGCGACATCACGCGCACTCAGTTCGAGCATGAAATAGGTTTTACCGGCGTGAAACGGGATTTGCCGTGGCGCCACCGGCAGCGGCTTGACCTTGATACCCGCCAGGTGCAGGTTGACCAGCTCGCGAATACGCTCCACCGGGCCAATCTTGAGGTGGGCCGGTAAACGGTGACGAAGCTCTTCGGCGTCACACTGCGCGGCGACCGCCAGAATAAAGGTGGCCGTACCGAGCAACTTGAGATCACTCACAGGGCAGACCATCACGCCGTATTCGCGCTGCTGCAACGCCAACTCGATAGCGTGTTGCTCAAGGACCATCGACAGCACCGCACGCATCTGCGCCATCAGCGCGCGAAAGCTTGCGCCCTGGTCACCATGCAGGTAACGCAGCTCCAGGCAGGCGCGTTTGCTGTCACTGGCAAACGTCGACAGCTCGCCCAGAATGGCCAACAGCGCACGGTACAACGCCTCGGCACGCACTTGCGCCTGCGCCAGGTAGTGACGCAACACCGGCTCGGTGCGATTGATCAATTGCAACATCAGAAAGTCGCCCACCTCGGCACTCGCGGTCGCGCCCTTGCCGCGAATGCGCTCGGCAATCGCATCACCCCGGCTGGCGAGCAGGCTGATCACTTCTTTAAGGCATGACGATACAAAACCCGAGCCCTGCAGATGGATGAACGTCGGCACAAAATCAGTATCGATTCTGATCCCCTCTTCGCTGGAGGCGTCCAACACCTGCGCAATTTTCAGCTTCACGTAGGCCTGATCACTCGGTTGCTCGCCCAGCAACAGGCGAAAGTCGGGCCGTGCACAACTGATCCGGCAACTGGAATCGAGGGCGGTGTTTGAGTCACCGACGTCGATGTCGCTGATGATGTAGCGCGCCAATACGTCGCGCTGCCCCGGCGTGCGGGTTTCCACCTGATTGCCGGTTGCCATCGGCAGGGCCAGGTAAACCGCTTGCCTTCCCGAGCTGGCCGGCACGTCCAACACCAGAGGTTGCATGGCCGTGGTCAGTTCGAACAGGCTGCCGTCAGGCAATACGCCGCTGGCGTGATTGACCACCAGCTTGCCCATGTTGAGGTACTGCACGTCGATGTCCAGGGCCAGAAAACCCCAGGCGTCACTGCCCAGCAAACGAGTGCGGTTGAGCTGCTGATCGTAGTAACGATCGCTGTGTTGCAGGTGCTGCGGGCGCAGCAACATGCCTTCCTGCCAGATAACCTTATGAACGTGCATATCACTTCTCCGCCAGGCCAACGTGTGGGTCAGCCAGGCGAATACCCGACTCATCAAGCACCAGATGCGCTCGCGTCACTTGCTGTGGGGTCAACGCCAGTACCCATCGCCATTGCACATGGGGCAAGTCGCGGTAAGCCGCGACTACCCCGACGTAGCGACTTTGCGGCTCGCTCCTGAGCTTGAATGTCAGGTGCTCGCCGGGACGCAACTCCAGCTCCTCGCTGCGCGCCCAGTCTTTGCTCAGCGCCAGCTCGGCACGCTCATACAGGCTGAAAAAATCCGCGTGTTCGAAGGCAACCGGGTGCTTCAACTCAAGCAGGTGCACTACCACCGGCGAGGGGCGCCCGTTGAGGTCGGGGTTAAGCTGTTCGCTGGCAGTCAACGTCAGGTCGAGTTTGGTCAACGTCGAAAACGGTGACAGGCTGCTGCACCCCGCCAGCAAACCCATGACGACCCACATCAGCGCAACGCTGGCGCGGTTCATCAGCGTCATCCTGAGTACCCGGCGAACAACGCGCCGGCCAACCGCACCTGCTCCTCGTAAGCGTTGATGAAGTCGGGGTGCACTGCCTGCGCACTCAACGCTTGCTCGTCAACCAGCCGTTGGTAGTGCCGCTGGTAGGCGCGCCAATGCGCCCCGTCGGCAAAAAACCTGGAGGGCGTGGCGTCACGTTCAAAGCAACGCAGCAAGTGGCCAGGCGCAAACGCCGCCTGCGCCGTGCGCGCCATCGTGCGGCTCGCTACCAGCAGGGCGACCTGGTGCACTTGCAGCTCCCGGCAGACTTGCGCAATGGCCACCTCGGCACTCGGTTGCGCCGACTCGGCGGTGCCCAGCAACGCTGCCAAAGCCGCCTCGACATCCACACTTTCATGCAGCGGGTTGGGGTTTTTGCGCGGCGGGCCAGTGCCGCCCAGGTTCAGCTCATGCTTGAGTTCCTGGTGCGTTCGCAGGCTCTGTTGCAGACCGCTGATGGCGTGCCTCAGCGCACGCGCCGCGTTGATTGCCAACGCCTCACGGCCAGCCGTATCAAGTGTATCCAGGCAGATGCCCAGCGCCTGCGCGAACTGCGCCCAGAAGGTTTCGTCGACGTGGGCCGCAGACACACGCGGCCGCACAGGTTCCACCGCTGGCGGGGGAATCGCCAGTGTGGGTATCGCCAGATGTTCCTGCGCCACTGAGCCACGCTGCGCCCATGTCGCGCAGACGTCGGTTGGCAAGGTCAACGCATCCAGTTCAGCCGAGGATGCCTGTTGCAGCGCTTGGCGGTCGAGGGCGTGAAGCGGGTCCAGGCCCAGGTGCGCGTCGTCCGGGATCACCGCACGTTCGGCGCAGGGCACTGGGACCTGCAGCGGCGCCCTTTCGGCCACGCGCTCAACCAGCCGCGCACGCAGGGCGAACGGCCCCAGTTGGAACGCATCGCCCTCAACGATCAAGTGCGCCTGGCCTTTTTGCAGCGGCTTGCCGCTGCCCGCGAAGCGGATACCGTTGCTGCTGATGTCGGTCAAAAAGTACCGCTGATCACGGTGGCTGACCAACCCATGGTGGTTTGACAGTAATCGGCTGGGGTCCGGGATAACCCAGTCGCAACCAGCCCCCCGCCCCACTACGCCGCCTACGCCGTCAAACACTTTACGCAGTGACGGTTCACGGCCTCCGGTATCACACACCTCAAGCACTAATTGCATGGCAGGCCCCTCTTCATTGGCCGCGCTGGGTCACTTGGGGATCACCCAAGGGACGATAGTCAGCATCATCAAACACGTAATTGGCGTTACAGCCGCTCAACAAACACAGCACAAGCACCAAGGCTTGCCACGGACGGTCAGGCATCAGGTATCTCCCATGAAGATGCGGCCGGCGGCGAAGCGCAGGTTCCACAGATAGGTCATTCAGCATTCCCCGCAGGCTGCGCGGCCCTTACCGGCCGGCCCTGTGCGAACCCGTTGTTGCAGCTTTACAGTAATCATATGCATCAGCCCCTAATGAGTATTTGCGCCGAGGGTGACCACGCCGTCGGCACTCTCGTGCCCCAGCCAACTGGTCCACCCGAGGCGACAGACGTTGCGTTCACCGATATGCAAAGGCTTCACCTCGCCTGCGGCCAACCCCAGGCGTACGTCGTATTCCAAAGGGCCTCTTGCCGTTAGCCGAACCATTGAACACAGCGGCCTGTAAGCGCTGCCGTCAGGCAGGAATTGGTGAAAGCGCTGCCAACTCAAGCCCTGCACATGCACCCGGAATTTGCCGCTGCGGTCGGCGACCCGATGCCCCAGCAACAGGTCCTCGCCGAGCACGTTATTCGCCGCACCCAGTCGATTGCGTTGCGCGTGGTCGATAATCACGCTGCGTTCAACCCATTGCTCGATGAACACACCACCGAGCGTGAAGTAGTGACGCAGTACGGTTTCGATCAGCGCGCCCGAATGCGCGCGCAGGCTCAGCAGCCCGAGGCAGGGCAGCAGGCGTTTGCAGTCAAGGTGCGCAGCGTCACGAATCTGCCGACTGCCCAAGCCGACCAATGCAAACATCTGCTCGGAAAACGCATCGCTGGCGCCCTCGCGAAAACACGCCCGATAGCGATATTTACGCCAGATCGGCAACATCAGCCGATGCAAGCGGTGGTGGAACACGTCCAGAAAGTCGCGCGTGGTGCTGCCGCCCGTCTGCTCTTGATAAAACGCAGGCAGTGGCGAGCCGGCACCCAACAAGCCGAGCACGTTGAGGCGAAGGCGCGCGCGTAATTGATGACGTTCGAGAAAAAACTCCACGCGATCGATGTCGTGCCCAGGGAAGCCCAAACCCGGGTTGGCCTGGAACTCGATGTGGTCGTACAGGGCGTCGTCATCGAGCAACGGGTGGGCGTCGCGCAGGCGTTCGATCACCTGCAATACCGCCTGAAACAGCGAGTACTCACGGATCACCCGCGTCAGTTCGGTTAAAGCAGGGGCTGCTGGCCCATCCGGGGTGGCCATAGGTACACGTCTCCTTGTGTGCTGGTGACCCGCAGTTCGTGGTACGAATTCAGGTTGGCGTAAAGGGCAAAAAACTCATTCAGGGCCGAGGCGAAAACAAACAGGTCGCCCTGGCCTGCGAAGCCGTTGGCGTCAATGTTCAGGTCGACGCGTAAACCGCGGATCGGCAGCCCGCGATACATGCGGTCGACCGCTGCATGGCTGACGCTGCTTAACGCATCCAGCTTTCGCTGGCTGACGTTGTGCGCCTGGCGGTCGTGATAACTCGGCACGTCGTACGTTTCGAGGATGACTTTGAGGGCACGGGTGTCGGTCAATGACAGGTAGTTGAGCGACATGTTGCTGATCAGCTTCCACAGAAAGTCCTGGTCCAGCGGCGGTGCGAAACTCGCGGTCGGTACGCTGATATTGCGAAACGACAGAAACGCCGGCGTCTGCTCGCACGACTGGTTGATCTGCCCCACCTGCAACTGCCGTGGCACGTTGTGGTTGGTGCACGTCAGCTCGACCGACAGCGTTTCCTGAGCCTGCCTGGGGCCAATGCCAACACTCAACCAGGTATCCAGTTCGGCGTGTTGCACCGACGAGCGTTGGCGAATGCTGTAGCTGGGCGCACCCGCCAAGCCGCCACCTTCGCGGTCATGCTCAAACGATTCGAACGGCACATACGCCTGGTAACCCAGCCCGCCGGGTCGCCAGCCGGTCACGCGGTCAACCGAAAACACCTCGGCGTTACCGCGTGCAAACCCACCGGGTACCAGCAGGTATTCATCTTGCTTGCCGTCGAGGCGAATCGGCACCGCGTCCTGCTTGAACAGGTTGACGATTGGCGTGCAATACAGCTTTACGTTGTCCAGGCTGGGCGACTGCGGCTGATGTTCGGCGGTGCGCAGTTCAAATCGCAGCTCCACACTCCGCGCCTGCTTGAGCAATTCGTGAGGCAACGATTGCAATGCATCGAAGCCCGTCACATCAACGAACAGGTACTTGTCGGGAAACGCAAAATATTCCTGCAAATGCCGGTAACCGTGAAAGGTGTTCGGCGGATAGGGAATAAGCGCCTGATCCGCGTCAAACCCCACGGGCTGTACCTGGCTCGCGGCAAGGCGCAGCGATAACGCTTGCCCATCGCCTGCGTGTATCGGGCGCCCCTCGTGGTCAAGCAGCAGCAGTTGAATGCCGTCCAGATGCCGCAACAGGCTCAGGTACAAACCCTGGCTGACAGCTCGCTCACCCGCCAGGTGCAAGCGCAATCGGTCGAATGACCACTCGCCGAAATGGCCCTCGGCGCTCATCTCCAGGCGCAGGTTAAGCAGTGTACGGGGGCCTTGAGGCAGGTACTCCAGGCGGCTCAGTTGTAACGGCATGACCTGGGTCGCGTAGCAGGTGCGAAAGCGGCAGCGCTCACCGTTGACCGGCACGCTTTCAACCGTCGTATCCCGATCAACGCGCACCGTGGCGCACGCGTGTTTCAGCGGCTCAAACTGCAAGATGCTGAAAGCCGGTAATGGCCGCATATAATTGGGCCACAGCAAATGCATCAGCGAATGCGTCAACTCGGGAAGCTCGTCAGCCAGCTTCTGGCGCAAGCGCCCGGTCAGGAACGCAAAACCCTCCAGCAAGCGCTCTACATCCGGGTCCTGGCCCGCATCGGCGAGAAACGGCGCCAACGCGGGGTTGCGTTCAGCGAACCGCCGCCCCTGTGTGCGCAAGGCACTCAGCTCACTTTGGTAAAAGCGGTTAAAGGCCATCAGGTAATACCTCGACGCACCCGCCGCCACTCAACCGCGCATTGAACACAACCGCTTGCAACACACCGTCGATGACCAGCGCCGCCTCAATCACAAAGGCCAAGGCCAAAGGGTCGCAAGCCTCCGGCAAGGCGATGACACGCACCTTGCTCAAACGCGGTTCATAGGCCTGGATAAAACGTTCAATCGACAGGCGCGATTGGGTTAATGATTCATGCAGGCTCAAGCGCATATCGTTGAGGTCGGGCAGCCCGTAGTCAGGCAGCGCCAGCACACTGCCGGCACGTGTGCCGAGCATGTTCTGCAGGTGCCTGGCCACCGACGTCAGGCTGTCGACCTGCGCGGGTATACGGCCTTCGAGGCGCTCGAAAAGGCTGCGATAATCGGGTATCCCCTGAGCTTTTCTCATGCTTTGTCGAGTTTGCCGACCAGCGACAACGTGAAGTCCGCGCCCATGTACTTGAAGTGCGGCCGTACGCTGAGGTTGACGCGGTACCAGCCAGGCTCGCCTTCAACATCACTCACCGCGATACGCGCAGCGCGCAACGGGCGCCGCCCGCGCACTTCGGCGCTGGGGTTTTCCTGGTCGGCGACGTACTGGCGGATCCATTTATTGAGCTCCAGCTCAAGGTCGGTACGTTCCTTCCACGCGCCCAATTGCTCGCGCTGCAGTACCTTGAGGTAATGGGCCAGGCGATTGACCACCATCATGTACGGCAACTGTGTGCCCAGGCGGTAATTCAACTCGGCGGCTTTGCCCTCGGCACTCACGCCGAAACTTTTCGGTTTCTGCGCAGAGCTGGCAGAAAAGAACGCCGCGTTATCGCTGCCCTTGCGCAGGGTCAGGGCAATAAAACCTTCTTGGGCGAGTTCGTACTCGCGGCGGTCCGAAACCAGCACTTCGGTAGGAATCTTGGTTTCGATTTGACCCATGCTCTGGAAGTGATGCAGGGGCAAATCCTCCACCGTGCCACCGCTCTGCGGGCCAATAATGTTTGGGCACCAGCGGTAACGCGCAAAGCTGTCGGTTAATCGCGTGGCAAACGCGAAGGCGGTATTGCCCCACAGGTAATGCTCGTGGCTGTTGACCACGTTTTCCTGATAGGCAAAGGTTTTGACCGGGCATTCAAAGGGGTCGTAAGGGGTTCGCAACAGGAAACGCGGCACCGTCAGGCCTAAATAACGCGCATCTTCGCTCTGACGAAAGCGTTGCCATTTGGCAAATTGGGGGCCTTCGAAATGATCCTTGAGATCCTTCAGGTCAGGCAGGTCGGTAAAGCTTTCCAAACCGAAAAACCCAGGCCCGGCCGCAGCAATAAACGGCGCATGGGCCATGCTGGCCACACTCGACACGTACTGCATCAGCTTTACATCCGGCGCGCCGGGCGACAGAAAGTAGTTGGCAATAATCGCGCCCACCGGCTGCCCACCGAACTGGCCGTACTCGGCACTGTAGATATGTTTGTAGAGCCCGGACTGAGTGATTTCCGGCGAGTCTTCGAAGTCGTCCAGCAGGTCACGCCGTGAAACATTCAGCAGTTCGATCTTGATGTTTTCACGGAAGTTGGTGCGGTCGACGAGCAATTGAAGCCCCCGCCAGGCAGACTCCAGTGCCTGGAAATCCGGGTGATGCAGAATCTCATCGATTTGCAGGCTGAGTTTCACGTCGATCTCGGCAATCATTCGATCAACCAGGCGTTTTTTCACCGGTTCGCCGCGGTTCTGCGGCTTGAGCAGCTCTTCGATAAACGCAGCGACACCCCGCCTGGCAATGCCGTACGCCTCGTCATCCACGCTCAAAAACGTCTGCGCAATGATGCTGTCGAGCATGCTGTGTTCGTCAGCGGTTCGAGCCGGTAGCAACTGCGGTCGGGTGTTCATGGTGTCAGTGTCCTTTTACTGAGAATGTCAGGCGCAGAGCGCGCTTAACCCAAGCTCGCCAATACCCGAGCACGGGAATCGTCATCTGCCAGCGCCTACTCGATGGGCGTGTTTTTCGTTATCTATTGCAGGCTGCCCAGTTCCAACTCCAGGAATGGGTACTCACTTGAAACCTATATATCGCTGCTGGCAATATTACGTTGCGAGCAGGGCAATACAGCAAGTTCAAGGTAATAAGCACACACAGCACCTGAGTAACCCATGACTGCGCCACGTCCGAAATAAAATAATAAGTGCCTCACTGATACAACTTCAGACGCGCAGCCTGATGCGTTTAACGCCGTGTAGAGCGTTTGCAGAAGTGAGCAAACCTTAGCCATGCCAAAAGCATTCAGCAAGTGCCCGACCAGCACTTAAGCAATTCCCTACAGCCCATACAAACAAAGCCCTACGCAGGATGTTGCGCAGCGTAGCCGCGCCTCGACAACTCAGTTCATCCTGATACTCAAACGCCAGGCGCAGGCACAGCATGAGCCAATAACTGCACACGGGCGCGCAAGCCATTTCATTTAAAGCACCCGAGCAGCGTTTAAACTTACGTCAATACAATGCGCCCAATTTGGCTACCCTCTGGTTTTATCAGGGCTCGCAATTAAGGGTGTATAAGCCTTTAATGATCTGCACCGTCTTCGATCAATCATCATCACGCATGTGGAAAATATGCACTTCAGCTATCGCAAGATCATCTGGACGCACGAACTGGCCGGTACTTGCGGATGGGACGACTGGCGCAGCCCGGTCGCTGGCGAGCCCAGGATGAGGCAAAAACGGCCACCGGGGACGGCGCCGTTTCTGCCCGCGGGTGATGCCATTACCAGCGCTAGGCCGCGACAATCCTGATGGTCCAAAAGTCTGAGGATAAATTCTCATCCATGAGGTAACCGTACGGCAATGTGCCGTAGCCTTTCATTCCCCAGGCGTCTCCCCAGGAATTACGGATAATAAAACGCTGCTTTGCATCGTCATAACCCACCGCGAGTACGCAGTGCCCTCCGAGCATTTTTTCGGTCGATGCGGGCATTGGCACAATGCTAGTTTTTGTCACTTCCTCGCTTTCCAAACTTTCGTAAACAGAAAATCCCAACACGAACGGGTAGCCGGCGGCCAGGCAGCCTTTCATCTGATTCAGGTTTTGAGCCACTTTTTGATATTGAACTGCCTTATATTTTTTTGCATCGGTATAGCACTTCTGCGGTGGCTTTACGGTGAACTTCGTAATATCGTAAGGCCACTCCGACTCAGGGCAATCGCCTTGCACGCCGACGCTCTTTATTCCCGTACGGATCATCGCTCCGCTGTCTGAGTCGACGGTGTGTTCAATCACACGTTCGTTGTAATAAATGAACAACCGGGAGGGTTCAAACAGCGGCGTAAGCTTTTGCTTCATGCGATCAAATTGAATCGCTCCGGCAATCCCGTTTGCAGTGCAACTGCCCAGCTGGCCTTGGTTGTAGACCGGCGGGCACTGGGGTCGAAGGTCAACCGAAGGCGGCAGTGCCGCCAACATCGCGGGGGGCGCAGCATACAAATGATCGCGGTGATCGGGTAAGTCACGAATCCAGCCATACTGCTTCACTGTGTACGCCATCGATATTATCCTCGTAATGTAATAGTCAGAAAAATATAGGCCAGCTTTATAAGCACACGCCTCTAGCGTAAATGAGTGCAGGCTTAAAAAACCAGCAGGTAACCGTAAGCTCGGGCGTTAATCAAATCAATTAAAACGTGATGACGGTTTTATGACGGATCGCTAACAGGTCATTATAAAGTTTTATAAAAACAGCGACTTTGCAAGTCGCTTAATCGAAGTGACCGGACAAAAAGCTTCAATCGACGTATCGTTAGCCTTTGCCATGTCGCCAGGAAGAACCTGCAATGCTGTTTGTCGTCATGCTCGGGGGTAAACACCCACGGGCTAAAATTGAAGTTCACGATGTGATGTTCGCGGTAGCGGACACGCTGCAAGCCACTTACCCGCAATTGCGCGAAGAATGGTTCGGCAGCCCCAAGGGTGTGCATGTCGATTCATGGATGGCGGTCGATGGCGTCGACGGCTGGAAGGTCGAAGTCAGCCACCTGGCGCCCCAGGCGGATGCGCAACGCCTGTACTTCATCAACCTCGGCGGCTATGAAGCCAACGCGTTTGGCGAGGCCCATCATTACCTGTTGGTGGTCGCCCGCAACAAACGCGAAGCCACCAGCAAGGGCAAGCAGCAGATGTTGCGCCACTGGTCCCAGGCCCACACCGACGCGGTGATGGATATTGACGACTGCCTGCCGATTGACCTGGTAGACGGTCGCTATATTCACCTGGTGCAAGGCGTGCATAGGCCGATTATTCAGCAAAACGACTATATCGTCCTGGCCTGATGCTGCTGCTCAAGGTGCCGACTTCGTCTGATCGGCGCTATAACGCGTGACCCCGCGCGCGTGACTATCTAAACTGCGCGCACGCATAGCAATACGCCATCTACGAGAGCGCGCATGAACCTGAAGCACCGCAACAATGTCAGTGTGATGGGTAACGGCACGGCGACGCTGGTGTTTTCCCACGGTTTCGGCTGCAACCAGACACTGTGGAATTACCTGGCGCCGCAATTCGTCGACCGCTTCCGCGTGGTCATGTACGACCTGGTAGGCGCCGGCCTGTCGGACCTGAGTGCTTTCGACACGGTCAAGTACAGCTCGCTGAGTGGCTATGCGACGGATTTGAACGAGATTATCGACGCGTTCGGCGCAGGCCCGGTGATTCTGGTCAGCCACTCGGTCAGCGCGATGATCGGCACCCTCGCCGACCGCATGGCGCCAGGGCGCATCGCCGCGCATGTGATGATCGGCCCCTCGCCGCGTTACATTGATGACGTCGGTTACGTTGGCGGTTTCACGCGTCACGACATCGACGAGTTGCTCGACACCCTCGACAGCAACTACCTCGGCTGGTCAAGCAGCATGGCCCCGGTGATCATGGGCTCTACTGGCCAACCGGCGCTGGGCGAAGAGCTGGCAGACAGCTTCTGCCGCACCGAGCCGCACATCGCCAAGCAGTTTGCGCGCGTTACGTTTATGTCGGACAACCGCCAGGACGTGATCGGCCTGACGACACCGGTGCTCATCCTGCAATCGAGCGACGACCTGATTGCCCCGGTGGCGGTGGGCGAATACCTGCACCGTGTGCTGCCCAACAGCACGTATTGCCTGCTCGACAACGTCGGTCATTGCCCGCACATGAGCGTTCCGCACGCGTGCGCGGCGGCGATGGAAACCTTCCTGGCCCCGTGGGCTATCGCCGATGCCGTCTGAGCTGTTCGACAGCGCCGCCTGTGCCCTCGCCGTCACGGCAGAAGACGGCACGATCCTGCAAGCCAATGCGCGGTTCAGCGAATGGTTCGGGTTCAGTGCTGCCGAGCTGTGTGGGCGGCGCTTTCAAGACCTGCTGACGATGGGCGGGCGGATTTTCCACCAGACCCACCTGGCGCCGATGCTGCGCCTGCGCGGCGGCGTCAGCGAAGTGAAGCTCGACATGCTGCACAGCGACGGGCGCAAGGTGACCGTGCTGCTCAATGGCAACAAGCGCGAACAGGCTGGCGCCGTGGTCTACGACCTGGCGCTGTTCGGTACCACCGACCGCGACAAGTACGAACGCGAGTTGCTTAACGCGCGCAACCTGGCCGAAGCCCGCTTGCAGGAACGAACCGCCACTGAAATCGCCTTGCAACAGGCCCAGGCCGAGTTGAGCGAGGCGTATGCCATCGCCCAGCGCCGCGCGTTGTTTGCCGAGCAGATGGTGGCAATCGTCAGTCACGACTTGAAGAATCCGCTCACGGCCATCCGCATGGCGTCGGACTTTCTCAGCCGTGACCAACGCACCGCCAAAGAGAGCCAATTACTGGGCCATATCGCCCAGTCCTCCGAACGCGCCCAGCGCATGATCGCCGACCTGCTGGACTTCACCCAGGCGCGCGTTGGCCACGGCATCACGATCAAGGCGGCGGCGCTGGACTTGCACGAGGTGATTCAGCGCGCTGTAGACGAACTGCGCGTGGCGTTTCCCAAGGCCATGCTTGAGCATCAAGCCGAAGGCACTGGCCAGGCTTGCCTGGACGCCGACCGTGTGCAGCAAATTATCGGCAACCTGGTGGCCAACAGTGTGGCGTATGGCGACCTGCTCAGGCCGATCACCATCACCTCGCGTCTGGGCGCCGGCGGCTGCGAAATCTCGGTACACAACCATGGCGCGGTGATCCCCGCAGCGCTGATAGCGGTGCTGTTCGAGCCGATGACACGTGGCACCGACCAAGGCAGCGATGTGCGCAGCGTGGGCTTGGGTTTGTATATCGTGCGCGAGCTGGCCAGGGTGCATGGCGGCGATGTGGCGGTGAGTTCCTGCGCGACCAACGGCACCACGTTTACCGTAAAATTCTAGAACTTGATGCGCGCGGCGGCGAGCTGAATGGAACGCTAAGCATACGGCAGTTTCATCAACGCCGATTCGGCCCTGTGCTAGCGTGGGCGCGACCTCGTTCGGCAGACTTTGCGATGAAAAAAACCAACCTCGCGCTGGCCGCTCTGCTGGCTGCGTTTTACCAGGCGGCCACCGCGGCTGCGCAACCGCCCAGCCTGTGCCAACCGGCGGCCTCGAACCCGGCGGCCAAAGCCTTTCTGGCCGCTGCCCAACGGCATGTGGCCGATCAGCCGGCGCCGCTGCCGCATGTGCACACCGAAGGCACGCTGCCTCACCAGGGCATTCGCGACGCCAGTATTGCCGCCGAAAAGGACTGGCCGGTGATGCGTCAGGCGGCGCTGGCCTGGCGCTTGAGTGGCGACCCGCGTTACCTCAAGCAAGTTGACGACTACCTCGCCGCGTGGGCCGAGGTGTATCAGCCGGACTTCAACCCGATCGACGAAACCAACCTCGACATGCTGATCACGGCCTATGCACTCACGGCCGACAGTTTGCGCGCGCAAACCCGCGACGCCAGCCGTCGATTGATCAGCACGCTGGGCAACGGCTACATCGCGCATATTCAGCAAGTGCATGGGCCAAAAAAAACCACTCAAACCAATAATTGGCAGAGCCATCGCGTCAAATTGATCAGCGTGGCCGCCGCCGCATTGGGCGATCGGGCCATGCTGGAGCAGGCTTACCAACTGTTTAAACAGCAGGTCGCCGATAACATCCTGGCCGACGGCTCGGTGACCGACTTCCACGACCGCGATGCCCTGCATTATGTGGTGTATGACCTGGAGCCGTTGGTGCAAGCCGCCTTGGCAGCCAAACCCTACGGCATCGGCGGCGACTGGCTGAACATCACTGCGAATGGCGCCTCGTTGGGCGCCGCCCTGGATTGGCTGGTGCCGTATGCCAATGGGCAACGCAGCCACCAGGAATTCGTGCACACCCACGTGCCATTCGACAAAGCCCGCGCAGGCGTTGGCGAAGCCGGCTACAGCGGTACGTGGGAGCCCAAAAGCAGCGCGACGCTGTTTTGGCTGGCGGCGCAGTTGAACCCGCGTTATTTGCCGGTGGCCAAGCAATTGGCGGCCCAGCCAGCGGATTGGATCAGCGCCTGCTATTTGAAGTCAGCACGGCTAGACTGACCGGCCTCGTCTTAAAGGATTAATGATGCTTATTGTCTTCAGCGGCCTGCCCGGCACCGGCAAGACCACGATTGCCAGCGAACTGGCGCGCCGAACGGGCGCGGTTTATCTGCGCATTGATGTGATAGAGCAGGCGCTGCGCGGTTCGGGTGTATTGGCTGGCGATGTCGGCGCCAGCGGTTATGCCGTGGCGAATGCAGTGGCGCTGAGCAATTTGCGCTTGGGTCGCGCGGTGATCGCCGATTGTGTGAACCCTGTGCGCGAGAGCCGCGAGGCGTGGGCAGTGGTCGCCCAGCAGGCGGGTGTTGAATTGCTGGGTATTCAGGTGATTTGCTCTGATCGGCAAGAACACCAACGCCGCGTGGAAAGCCGCGCGGGTGATATTCCCGGGCTGGTGCCGCCGAGTTGGCAATCTGTAGCAGCGCATGAGTATGAGGTTTGGGATGAGACGCCGTTGACGGTTGATACGGCGCTGCTGACGGCGCAAGAGGCTGTTGCACTGATTTTGGCGCGGGTTAGCCTTGGGTAATGGGCCGGGTTTGTGTGGCGAGCCCGCGCCCCACAACAGCCCGCTTGCCACCGCACAGATTACAGCTTACGCCTCAAAGCACTGTGCCCATGGCCTTCATCAATACCAGGTCGCGCCCATAAATATCCGGCGCGTACACCAACTCGCCCTGACGATCGACTTCCACCGTCCAGTAACCCAACAGCACCGGCACGGGCGTGGCCAGCCTGAATTCGTGGGTCACGCCCGTGGCCAACAGCTCATCGGTGCGTGCGCGTTCGGCCGGGGTCACCAGCAGGTCGCGTAACAGCAATGGCTGCTCAACCCGCACGCAGCCTGAACTGAACGCACGCGGCCCCTTGGTAAACAGCGGCTGGCTCGGCGTGTCGTGCAAGTACACCGAGTACGGGTTGGGAAAGCGCATCACGATCTTGCCCAGCGGGTTGCGCGGGCCAGCTTCCTGGCGCAATAGAATGTTGCCGGGGCGCGCCCAGTCGATCTGCTCCGGCGCCAGCGCATTGCCTTCGGCGTCGAGCACCTGCAGGTTCTGCTGGCGCAGGTATTCCGGGTTCAAACGGATGGCCGGCAGTTTATCCTCGCGCATGATCGTCGGCGGAATCGTCCAGGTCGGGTTGAGGGTCAGCCGCGTGATGCGTGATTTGAGCAACGGCGTCTGGCGTTCGGCACGCCCGACTTGCAGGCGCGTTTGCCACACCGGAATGCCGCTCTGGTAAACGCTGAGTTGCGCGGCGGCGACGTTGACCAGCACGCCTTCGGGCTCCAGGTCCTGGGCCAGCCAACGGAACCGCTCAAGGTTGATGCGCAACTGGTCGCGGCGCATCGCCGGGCTGATGTTGAGCTCGGCCACCGTGCCCACACCGATCACGCCGTCAGCTTGCAACGAGTGGCTGAGCTGGAAGGCCTTGACCGCCTTGACCAGTTCATCCTGATACTGCTTGCCGTTGCCGGTGGGCGCCTTGGCCAAATAGCCGCCGCTGTACAAACGCTGCGCCAGCTCCGGCACGCGCGGGTCTTCCATGCCAGGGCGCAGTAACGGGCCGGCGGCGACGGCCCCCCAATGCGGCAACGGTTGCAGGCGCACGCTGGAATAGGCGTTGCGCAAACTACGGTAAAGATCGGCGCTGGGGCGCGCTTGATCGAACGCCTGGGCCATGTTTTGCAGGCCGCTCGCGGCAAAAGCCAGCACCTCGGTATTCGGGTCGCGCACGGGCGGCTGCGAATGCCACAGTGGCTCGAAACGCGATTGCTGCAAACGCCCGTAATGCAGGTCTTGCAAGGCTTGCAGGTAATGCTGGCTGGTGCTGATGTCGGCGCACAGCACGTTGCCCGTGGCGTCCGGGTTCGGCAGGCTGTAACTCGCCGGGTCCAGGCCATCATCGGCCAGCATCAGCAACTGCGCATGCAATGCCTGGCGCCGATCTTCGTCAGACCACAGCGGTACATCACCCTGCTGCTGGTACAGCGCTTGCAAACGCAATTGCGCCGCCGCATCGATAGGCGGGGCAAGGCCGGGGCAAACGCTGGCCAACTGCGCGAGCGCCTGTTGCACAGGGCTGGCAGGAATAACCGCAACCTCGCCCAGCGGCAACTCATCCGCTGTGGCGACCAGTGGTGCAACGAGCAGGCAAAGGCTCAAGTAACATGCGTGTTTTTTGAACAATTGACTTGGCTCCAATCCACGGCCGGGGGAAGTACCGCAGATGCTGACTTTAATGCGCCGTCTCGGCTTGATCACCTTGACCCTGGCGATGCTGAGCAATCTTGCGCTCGCCGCCAATCGCACTACGCCTAACTTATATAGCAGCCTGGCGCGCTCGGCTCCAGAACTCAATCCCACTGTACTGAAAAGCGCTCTGAATGCAGTGCAGTGCGCGGTTAATAACGGCGAGGAACGCTCCGATCGCCTAGCGGTTATTGACTACTCGCAGCCCTCGACCGCCCGTCGGCTGTGGATTTTCGATTTGCGCAAAAAGACCCTGGTGTTACGCGACTTGGTGGCGCACGGCGCAAACTCCGGGGAAAACTTCGCCACCCAGTTCTCCAACCTCGAAGGCAGCCACCAATCCAGCCTCGGCCTGTTCCGCACCCAGGAAAGTTACCTCGGCACCCACGGCTATTCGTTGCGCATGGACGGCCTGGAGCCCGGCTTCAACGACCTGGCCCGCGACCGCGCGTTGGTGATTCACGCCGCCGACTACGTCAACTCCGCCTGGAGCAAGCGCGAAGGCCGTATCGGCCGCAGCCAGGGTTGCCCGGCCGTACGCCCGCAGGTGGCGCGTCAGGTGGTGGATAAACTCAAGGATGGGCAATTCATGTTTTCCTGGTACCCGGACCAGCGCTGGTTGAAGTCATCGACGTACCTCAACTGCAAACCCCAACAGGTGGCAACTAGTCGTACACTCCGTGGTGGTTAGCCTGTCCCCACAGATAAAAGAGAGCGCCGCATGCTTTTACACACCTCCACCTGGATCGAGATCGGGCAGTTTCTGGAACGCAGCCGCACGGTGGTGATCCCCATCGGTTCCAACGAACAACACGGCCCCACCGGCCTGTTGGGCACCGACTGGATGTGCCCGGAGATCATCGCCCATGAGGCGCAGAAGAACGCCGACATCCTGATCGGCCCGACCTTCAATATCGGCATGGCCCAGCACCATTTGGGTTTTCCCGGCACCATTTCGTTGCGCCCTTCCACCTTCATCGCCGCAATTGGCGACTGGGTGCGCTCGTTGGCCGGGCACGGTTTCGAAAAAATCCTGTTTCTGAATGGCCACGGCGGCAACATTGCGACCATCGAAGCGGCGTTTTCCGAACTGTACGCCGAGGCCAGCTTCGCCCGCCGCCCGGCCGGGTTCGCGCTGAAGCTGGTGAACTGGTGGGACCTGGAAGGCGTCACCGACCTGGCCCACCGTCAATTCCCGGTCGGCCACGGCAGCCATGCCACACCCTCGGAAATCGCGGTGACGCAGTGGGCATATCCGCACGCGATCAAGTCAGCCGACTATTCGCCCCAAATTGCCAACACCGGGCCGATCCGTGAAGCGCTGGATTTTCGCGCACGCTTCCCCGATGGGCGCATGGGGTCGGACCCGGCCCTGGCGACGGTGGAAAAAGGCGGTGAATTGGTAGCGTTGGCGGCCAAAGGGCTGGTCAAGACCGTGAACAGCTTCAGCAACGAGCCAACACGTTAAGCCCTGCACCTAGCCAAATGTGGGTGAGGGCTTGCTCGCGATAACGGTGTATCAGTTGATATATTTACCGACTGATCTACCGCTATCGCGAGCAAGCCCGCACTTAAAGCGGTGTCAGCCCAGCCTACTTGCAATCCTGCGCTGCTTGCTCAAGCCGCGACGGTTTGATCGCCGAAGCCAACGGCTTGCGCTCATACACAAAGACCTTGGTGCCGTCCTGCGACTTATAAGCCTCCAGCACATCATCCGCGGCAATCTTGCTGGTCAACAGCACCTTGGCGTGGCGCGAGTTCTGCGTCACGGTCGAGGTAATGCGGTGCTTTTCGAGCTTGGGCACGACGCATTGCACATAGCCTTCAGGGGTTTTGTCAGTCAGCAGGGTCAAGGTCGGAGCATTGGGAGCCGTCATACAACCGGTCAGTAACACACTGGCAAACGCCAGGGCCGGGACGAAAAAAGAGCGCATAAACATTCCTGAAAATAACCAATAGGGTTCACATCAATCCGCGCGTCATCCTGCGCGGACAAGCGCCTTGAGCGACGCATCAAACTGCTTCAAGGCACCTTGCTGTACATCACGCTGCTGTTCAATCTGCGCGGCAATCCCGGGCGCCGCCTTGCCATGCACCCACACCGACGACACCTGCTTGTGTACCGAGCCTTCAGCCTTGGCGATGTACTGCAGGTTTGCGTCATAGAAACGCGCAACAAAACGCGCATCCACTTGGTCGTTATGCTGGGTGAGCAATTGGTTATGCGCATCGAGCATGACCACCACATCGGGATGCGCCTGCATCAGCTCATCCAGGCTGCGATAGAACGTCACGCTGCGAAAATTGCTTTGCAGCGAGCTCATTAACCAGTCAATCGCCAGTTCCGGGTCGGAGCTGTTGACGAACGCATCGCGGATGCGCCCATCGAGGGCACCCTTGGCGCCCTGCATGGCCATCGCGTGGTAGCGCTCAAGGTAACTGAGGTTTTCGCGGGTATTTTCGCTGTACAACACCCCCACCGACTGCTCGCGCCGCAGGGAGTCTACGCTACCGGCGAGTGGCAGAAAATGGCCCGTGCGCAGTTCATCCGCGATTGCCGGGGTGGCCAGCACCGACGTGCCAAGCATAAGCAGCATTAAACCCAACTGGATAATCATCCTCATCGCGCCTTTCCTTGAACCGTGTTTCGATGTGGCGATTGTCCGCTTTTGGCGTAAAAACAGAACTTGCGTTGCATGATGGTGACTATTATCTGAAGCGATAGTGTCGCGCCGCCTGCCCCCATAAAACCTATAAGGACCACGCCATGAAGCCCCACCAGAAAACCTTCGACCGCATCCGCGAAGCCGTATTGCCGGAGTTTCGTGAGCGGGTCGCCGATTACCTGGTCGACTATGAAAGTGTGTTGCAGGACGCCGCCGCCGACGCCGCCACGCGCAGCGCCAGCGCCCAACAGTTGCGCGGTTACTTGCGCGGCTTGAACACCACCCGGGTGCTGGGCATGGCCGATTGGGAAGACCTCGACCGCCGCGTCTCTCAAGAATGGCTGTAATTTCCGGGTTTTTATGGGGGCATTCCTTGCGGGAATAGCGCGGCACGCAGCACGGCGAATAATGTTATAGAATAACGTCAAATTTTCGCCGTTGCCGATGGTGCTTGCCCATGAATGACGCTGTTCCCTTACGCCAACGCCTGCTCTGCATCGACGCTTTGCGCGGTTTAGTGATTCTGTTTATGTTGCTTGACCACGTGCGCGAAACCTTCTTGATGCACCGCCAGGTCACTGACCCGATGAGCATTCAGGACACCGAGCCCGCGCTGTTTATCAGCCGCACCCTCGCCCACCTGTGTGCGCCGGTGTTTGTGTTGCTAACGGGTTTATCCGCCTGGCTGTACGGCCAGAAATACCAGGGGCGCCGCGATGTGTCGGCGTTTCTGTTCAAACGCGGGCTGTTCCTGGTGGTGCTTGAGTTCACCCTGGTCAACTTCGCCTGGACCTTCCAGATGCCGCCCAGCGTGATCTATATGCAAGTGATCTGGGCCATCGGCGTCAGCATGCTCGCCCTCGCCGTGCTGGTGTGGTTGCCACGCGCGCTGCTGCTGGCTATCGCGGCAGTGATCATAGGCGGGCACAACCTGCTGGACGGCGTGCACTTCGCGCCGGGTTCGCTAGCGCAAACTGTGTGGGCGATCCTGCATGAACGCAGCTGGATCAGCGTCGGTGACACGCTGCGCCTGCGCACCACCTACCCGGTGCTGCCGTGGATTGGCGTGATTGCCTTGGGCTACGGCATAGGCCCGTGGTTTGCCAATGGCGTGCAGCCGGCGTTGCGTCAGCGTTATCTGTTGTTGGCCGGCGTGGGGGCAATGCTCGGGTTCGTGCTGTTGCGCGCGCTCAATGGGTATGGCGAAAAACCCTGGCGGGTGTCTGAAAGCACCGTGCACACAGTGATGAGCTTTTTCAACGTCACCAAATACCCGCCTTCGCTGCTGTTTCTGGCGTTGACGCTGGGGATCGGGCTGCTGGTGTTGCGCGCGTTTGAGCGCGCCGGAGATCGACGCTGGATCGCGGTGTTGAGCGTATTCGGGGCAGCGCCGATGTTCTTTTATCTGCTGCACCTGTATGTGCTTAAAGTGCTGTATGTGGCGTGTGTGGCGGTGTTTGGGCTGAATCAGGGGAACTATTTCGGTTTCGACGGCATTGGCGGGGTTTGGGTGGTGGCGCTGTTATTGCCGCTGGCGTTGTACATGCCAGTACGCTGGTTTGCCGCCCTCAAAGCGCGGCGTCGGGACCTTGCATGGCTTAAATACCTGTGACCTGATGGGGTTTGGGCTTTTGGGTGTCTATCCGTTGCGCGGCGCTTCTCGGATCAAAATCACAAGCCGAACTCGGTCAAACTGTGGGAGGGGGCTTGCTCCCGATGGCGGTGGTCAGTCAACGCATGTATCAACTGTAAAACTGCTATCGCGAGCAAGCCCGCTCCCACAAACAGCAGAAGCGCATCTGCTGTGTATGCAAAAGCCGCCTTTGGCCTGTTTCAACCGCTCAATCTACTCAGCCACCTCAGCCCGCAACTGACGCGCCGCCGCTACCATGTGAACCAACGCCGCTTCAGTCTCCAACCAACCCCGGGTTTTCAACCCGCAATCCGGGTTCACCCACAACCGCTCCGCCGGAATCCGCTTAACCGCCTTGCGCAGCAAGTTCACCATCTGCGAAACCTCGGGCACCCGTGGCGAGTGAATGTCATACACCCCTGGCCCAATATCATTCGGGTAAGCAAACACCTCAAACGCCTCCAGCAACTGCATGTCCGAACGCGAGGTTTCGATGGTAATCACATCGGCGTCCATCGCCGCGATGGACTCGATCACATCGTTAAACTCGCTGTAGCACATGTGCGTATGAATCTGGGTTTCATCGCGCACACCCGAAGCGCACAAGCGAAACACTTCGGTGGCCCAATTCAGGTAGTGCTGCCACTGCGCCTGGCGCAGCGGCAAGCCTTCGCGAAAAGCCGCTTCGTCGATCTGCACGATCTTGATGCCCGCCGCTTCCAGGTCGAGCACCTCGTCACGAATCGCCAAGGCCAACTGGCGGGCCTGCACTTCACGGCTTACGTCTTCACGCGGGAACGACCACATCAGCATCGTTACCGGGCCGGTCAACATGCCCTTCATCACCTTGTGCGTGAGGCCTTGGGCGTAGCGCGTCCACGCCACAGTCATGGCCTGCGGGCGGCTCAGGTCGCCAAAAATCACCGCCGGTTTCACGCACCGTGAACCGTAGCTCTGCACCCAGCCGAAGCGGGTGAATACATAGCCGTCGAGTTGCTCGGCGAAGTACTCAACCATGTCGTTGCGCTCGGCTTCACCGTGTACCAACACGTCCAGGCCGAGGTTTTCCTGCACTTCGACGGCGTGTTTGATCTCGCTGTGCATGGCGTCAACATAGTCGGCCTGGCTCAACTTGCCGGCCTTGTACGATTGGCGCGCCAGACGAATCGACGCGGTTTGCGGGAACGAGCCGATGGTGGTGGTCGGGAACAGCGGCAACTTAAGGCCGGCGCGCTGCTTCTGGATACGTTGCGCAAACGGCGATTGGCGTTGGCTGTGCTCGGCGCTGATCGCCGCCACGCGGGCTTGCACCGCAGGCTTGTGGATACGTGGCGAAGCGGCGCGCGCGGCGTGCACGGCGCGGCTTTGCGCCAGCGCCGCACGTACCTCAGGCGCATCGGGCTGGCCCACGGCCTTGGCCAGTAGCGCCACTTCTTCGCACTTCTGTACGGCAAACGCCAGCCAGCTTTTCAGCTCGGCATCCAGCGAGTCTTCACGGCCCAGGTCTACCGGGCTGTGCAGCAGCGAACAGGACGGCGCAACCCACAGGCGCTCACCCAACTTTTGATGCGCGTGTTGCAGCGTGGCCAAGGCGTTTTCCAGGTCGCAGCGCCAAACGTTGCGCCCGTTGACCACGCCCAACGACAACACTTTGTACGCCGGCAGGCGGTCAAGAATGGTCGGGTACTGCTCCGGCGCACGCAATAGGTCGATGTGCAGGCCATCCACCGGCAGGTTGGCGGCCAAGCCGAGGTTTTCTTCGAGGCCGCCGAAGTAGGTGGCCACGAGTTTTTTCAGCGGGTCACGCTGGATCTGGTTATAGGCACGCTCAAACGCGTTTTTCCAGGCTTGCGGCAGGTCCAGCGCGAGGATCGGCTCGTCGATCTGCACCCACTCAACGCCCAGCTCCGCCAAGCGCTGGAAGATCTGGCCGTACAGCGGCAGCAAGCGGTCGAGCAGGTCGAGCTTGTCGAAGTCGCCGCCCTTGGCCTTGCCCAGCCACAGGTAGGTCAGCGGGCCGATCACCACCGGCTTGACGGTGTGGCCGAGGTCGCGGGCTTCTTGCACCTCTTCGAAGAGTTGATCCCAGCCCAGGTGGAAGTGCTGGTCGGCGCTGAACTCAGGCACCAGGTAGTGGTAGTTGGTGTCGAACCACTTGGTCATTTCCTGCGCATGGGCACCGCCGCAGCAACTGTCGCTGACGCCACGCGCCATGCCGAACAGGGTGTGCAACGTGGCCTTGCCATCCGCTGGGCGGAAACGTTCAGGCACCACACCGAACATCAGCGAGTGCGTCAGCACCTGGTCGTACCAGGCAAAATCGCCGGCGGGCAGCAGTTCGATGCCGGCTTGCTGTTGCAGCGCCCAGTGCGCTTTGCGCAGGTCACGGCCAACGGCGCGCAGGCCGGCTTCGTCGAGCTCACCCTTCCAAAACGCTTCCTGCGCTTTTTTCAGTTCACGATCGCGTCCAATGCGCGGAAATCCGAGGGAATGAGCGACTGCCATGACTTACAACTCCAATGCCGATATTTGATGACGGCCATTGTCTGCAAGCGACGATAGTGAAACAAACTCATTTTACTCTAGATGACCGCGAGTTTCTTTCATGTTGGAGCGACCTGCAGTAGAAGAAGTCGGCCAAGTCTACTGAGCGCAATCACGCCGATTCTTGAACGTTTGTGATTGCCACTGCTAGCACTTTGCCTGCCATAGCGCCTACCATGCAAAGACTCAACTGCCCTAGACAGTGACCCATGATCAAAGCCAGCCTGCGTACCCACCTGACCCTCTGGTTTGCCGGTTTATCATTACTGACGTTGTTGATCGTGGGCTTTTACATCGGGCATATCGCCACTGAGCAGGTCAAGCAAGCCAGCGGTAACGCATTGCTCAGCACCGCGCGCTCCAGCGCGGCGTTATTGGCCGTGGAGTTGCGTGAGCGTCAGCTTGAAGTGTCGCTGCTGAGCAAGGCACCGCGGTTTCGCCAAGGCGACTTGGATGCGCCGGACATCCTGACGTTGATGGAGCTGCGCACCCAATCGCGCGCCGAATATGCGTGGATGGGCGTGGCCGACGCCGAGGGCCGTGTGCGCCAGGCAGTCAATGGCATGCTGGTCAACCAATCGGTGCAACAGCGGCCCTGGTTTCAGGCCGGCATGCGCAACGAGTACACCGGCGATCCACATGAAGCGGTGTTGCTCGCCAAGCTGCTGCCGAGTGTCAGCAATGACGAGCCGTTGCGCTTTATCGACTTTGCCGCGCCGATTCGCAATGCCAAGGGCGAGACGATTGGTGTACTCGGTGCCCACGCGCACTGGCGCTGGGTGACTCAGATCGTCGATTCGGCGGTGATGCAAAAGAACCCTGCACTCAAACTTGAAGCACTGATCATCGACGCCAACGGCAAGGTGCTTTACCCCGAGCTGCTCACGGGCGAGCAAATGCCGCAGATTAACCTGCGCGCGCCGTCGGGCTGGAGCACCGGAGATGGCTACGTCACTGCTGCGGTCGCGCTGCCGAGCCCTTCCAACGCCAACCTGTCGTGGTACATCGTGGTGCGCCAGCCGCTGGCAATAGCGCTGCACCCGGCCCGCGAGCTGCTGTACAAATTGTTGGTGTTGGGCATGCTTGCCGCCATCGTGTTCGCCCTCGTGGCGTACTACCTGGCGTCGACTTTGAGCCGACCTATCGAGCAGTTAGCCAAATCCGCCAAACAGGTGCAGGAGCAGAAGCCCGGCGCCGTGTTCGCGCAACAGCATGCGGTGCTCGAAATCGCCCAACTGGGCCAGTCCATCAGTAGCATGACCCAATCGTTGCTCAACAAGGAGCGCGAGTTGCAGGAGGCCAACGCGTCTCTGGAAGCCACCGTGGCGCAACGCACTGCCGACCTGACGCAAGCCAACGCCGACCTCTTGAGCCTGGCGACTCACGACGCGCTGACCGGCGTGTACAACCGCCGTCGCTTCGACGAAAAACTCGCCGAGTACAGCCTGCTGTTCCAGCGCACCGGCCGCACCTTCGCGCTGCTGCTGATCGACGCCGACTACTTCAAGCGCGTCAACGACACCTACGGCCACGCCGTCGGTGATGACGTGCTGTGCCAACTCGCCGCCGTGATCGAAAGCGCCACCCGCGCCACCGACTTCGTCGCGCGTTATGGCGGTGAAGAATTTGCCGTGTTATTGCCCGAAGTCGAAGCGCCGGACAGCCCCGACGTGGTTGCCGAGAAGATCCGCGCGGCAGTCGCGGCGGCAATCTTCCCAAGCGTGGGCCACGTCACCGTGAGCATTGGTGTGGGCGTGGCCACGCCGTCGGATCGGGATTCACTGGCGCTGCTCAAGCGTGCGGATTTGCAGCTGTATGAAGCCAAGGGTACGGGTCGCAACCGAGTGGCGTAAGCCGCCCTGGTTTTACCTGGCGCGCCACGGTGCCTGGCGCTGGGGCCGCTGCGCAGCCCCAGCTCCCCAAGCCAAACCCGCTCAACTGTGGGAGCGGGCTTGCTCGCGATGCAGTCACCTCGGTGTGCCTGATTGATAAGTTGATCGCTCCCACAAAAGCGCGCCGAGCTTTTACATCAACGGAATCGAGTAACTCACGAACAGCCGATTCTGGTCCTGGTCGCGTGCCACTTCGCTGCGTGACACGCCGTTGCGCCAGCCGAAACCGAGGTTCTTGAACGTGCCGCTTTGCACCACGTAATCCAGCGAAATATCGCGCTCCCATTCGCTGGCATTGTTGCCGGCGGTGGTGAGGATATGGTCGCCCTTCAAGTACATCACCGACGCTTTCAGGCCCGGCAGGCCGAGTGCGACAAAGTCGTAGGCGTATTGCGCGAAGGCCGTGCGTTCACCGGCCTGGATGAATGTTTGCACGGTGCGGTCGGTGTAGAGGTAAAGGCTGGCACCGCCCTCGCCTTTGTTGACCAGGCCGCCCTGGTTGAGTTGGGCGAAGTTGCTGTCGTCCGAGACTTGCTGGTAACCGGCAGTAATCGCGTGCGGCCCCAGCGAGTAAATGAATGCGGCGCTCCAGGTGTTGTTGTCGATTTCGCCATTACCGTTCTTGGTATAACCGCCCAACTTATAACCTTCGGCGCGGCCGGCGACGCTGCTGTTTTTGCCGTCAGACGTAGTTTTGAAGTAACGCAAATCGGTTTTTAATGAACCGTAGTCGCCCAACGGTAATACATGGATCAAGCCGGCAAAGTGCTGCGTGTAATAGTCTTCGAGGTTAGCATAGTAGTACTGGACCATCAGGTCCTTGTTGACTTGATAGTCGCCGCCGGCGTAGTTGAATTTATTGCTTTCCTGGGTGCCGCCCGCCGCTGCCAGGCCGCTGCGGTCGCTGGAGCCACGCCCGGTGGTGTGCTGCAATTGGCCGCCGACCAGTGTCAGATTGTCGATGTCTTTACTGGTGACTTGCGCGCCTTCAAACGACTGCGGCAACAGCCGGCCATCGTTGCTCACCAGAATCGGCAGGTTTGGGCGCAGGTAGCCGTAACGCGCTTCGGTTTTGGCAAAACGCGCCTTGGCCGTCGCCCCTGCACGTGCCCAACTGTCCGCTGCCTTGCCATCGTCGGTGGGGATCATCGAACTGCCGACATGGCGGCCGGTGCCGCTGTCGAGGTTCACGCCGAGCATGCCGATGGCGTCGAGGCCAACGCCAACCGTGCCGTCGGTAAAACCCGATTGGTAGTTGAGGATAAACGCCTGGCCCCACTCTTCGGTCTTGGACGGCGCAGCGGCGCCATCGCGGTTGTCGTTATTGAAGTAGAAATTGCGCATGTTCACACTGGCTTTGCTGTCGCTTAAAAAATCAGCCGAGGCCAAGGGGCTCAGGGCAATGCCCACGCCGCCAGTCAGTACGCTTAACACAGTCAAAGTAGCTTTCATCAGGACGAACTCCGGCGCGGAATCCAAGTTCCGGGCGCATAAAACAGGCAGCAGGAAGCACACGGCCATCGTTAAGTTGGCCGGTGCGTTAACTAACGTTCAAGTACTTGGTTGGGCGAAGTGAACCTCCGTAAAACTTCAGTCAATCAATCCATGAGCGTCATAAAACGGATACGGCCCCGGGTATTCTCCGAACACGCCGTTGTGGCTGATCAAACCGTGTTGCGCATCCCAGCGGTGCAACAAATAACCCGCCGGCTCCAGGTTGAAATGCGCGGGTGCAGCGTCTTTCAGGTCGAGCACAATCTGGTGCGAGGTGCCGGGGCACACGCAACTGAAACTGCCGCCAAAACGCCGCTGCAGTGGCCGGTGCAAATGCCCACACAGCAGGCGTTCCACTTGCGGGTGGCGGGCGACAACGTGCTCAAACGCGTCGGCGTTGATAAACGGTTCCTGGTCCATGTGCCCGATGCCGCTGATAAACGGCGGGTGATGCAGCACCAGCAACGTCGGTGCCTCGGGGCGCAGCGCCAACTGTTGGTCGAGCCACTGCAACTGGCTGTGCAACAACTGCCCGCCGTGGCCACCGGGAATGGTCGAGTCGAGGCCGATCAGGCGCAGCGGATAGTCGTCCACCACCCAATCCAGCGGGCCGTCTGCCGACGCCGGCAAGTAAGCGTGATCGGCAAACGCCGCCAGCAACGGCGCGCGCGCATCGTGGTTGCCGGGCACCAGATAGCACGGCATGTGCAGGCGCGCGAGTTCGGGGTGCAGCACGGCGTATTCATCAGCGCGGCCAAAATCCACCAGGTCGCCGCTGATCACCACGATGTCAGGGCGTGGGTGACTCGCGTTCAAGTGGTCGACGGCGCGGCGCAGCGCGCCTAGCGTATCGACCACGCCATAGGTCAGGCGGTTGCCGGCTTTGAGGTGCAGGTCGCTGATCTGCGCAACTAGAAATGGACGGTTCACAAGCAAAGTCTCACGCATTCAGGGTAAACAACATGTGCGGCGCGATGGCCAAGGCAATCGGCGCACCGACGGCGTAAAAGTGGTTGTCGCTGCTGTCCACCAGCAGCGGTTGCGGGCCGCCCACGTCCACTAACAAACGGCTTTGCGCGCCCTGAAAAAACTGCGCCAGTAGGTGGCCGTGCAAGTGCCCCTCGCCTTCCATCACGCGCAAGTGTTCGGGGCGGCAGTACACGGTGGCGGGCTGCTCAAACGCGTGCCACGGCAGTTCGCCGCCGCAGACTTTAAGGCCATGCGCAGTGCGCTCAAGCACCGCGAAGGCATTCAGGTTGCCGACAAAACCTGCCACGAACGCGTTAGCCGGTTGCTGGTAGATTTGCCGCGGGCTGGCCAGTTGCGCGACACGCCCCTGCTCCATCACCAGAATGCGGTCGCCCAGCGCCATGGCTTCGCCCTGGTCATGGGTCACAAACACTGCGGTAATCCCGAGGCTGCGCAACAGTTGATCCAGCTCGCTGCGCAGGCGCTCGCGCAGTTGCGCATCCAGCGCCGCCAGTGGTTCATCCAGCAACAGCACTTTGGGGCGCGGCGCCAGGGCACGCGCAAGTGCCACGCGTTGACGTTGGCCGCCCGACAGCTCATGAATGCTGCGCTTGGCATGATTGCGCAGGCCTACCAGTTCTAGTAATTCGTCGCAGCGCCGGCTACGCTCCTGCGCCGCCACACCGCGAACCTTCAAGCCATAGACGATGTTGCCAGCCACATCCAGGTTGGGAAACAGCGCGTAATTCTGGAACACCATGCCCACGTCGCGGCGCTCAATGGGCAGGCGCGTCACGTCCTGGTCACCAAAAAATACCTGGCCGACATCCGGGCGTTCCAGCCCCGCAATCAGGCGCAAGGTGGTGGTTTTGCCACAACCGGACGGGCCAAGAATCGCCAGGGTTTCACCGCCCTCCACGGTCAAGTTCAGGTCATGCACGGCCACGGTGCCGTCGGCGAATGCCTTGCGACAGCCTTGCAGGCGGATAGTGATAGCGGTCATCGACGCTCTCCACGGGACAAACGGGCGCTGATGGCCTGCAACGCAATCAGCAGCGGCACGATCATCAGCAAAAAGATAAGGGTGTAGGCGCTGGCAATTTCCAGCCGCGCCGAGGCGTAGCTGTCGGCCAGACCCACGGGCAGCGTTTTGGTCATGGGCGTGTGGAGCATCCAGGTCAGGTTGAATTCACCCAGGCTCAGGGTGACCACCATCAACACGCCGGCCAGAATGCCCGCGCGGCAGTTCGGTACCACCACGCTGAAAAAGCGTTTGATCGGCCCCGCACCAAGGCTGGCCGCCGCCTCTTCCAACAGCGGCAGTTGCTGGCGCTGCATCACCGCCATGACCGGGCGCACCAGAAACGGCAAGGTGAACAGCACATGGCCGACCAGGATGAATAACCAACTGCTGCGAAACGTGCCGAACTGGCCGTAGGTCAGCAGCAACGCCAAGGCGCTGGCCAGGCCCGGCATGGCCACCGGCAGCACCATCAATTCCTCGAAGGCGCGACTGAAGCGGTTGTTCATGCGCACCAAGGCGTAGGCCGCCGGCACGCCGACCACACACACGCACACCGCGCACGCCACGGCCAGTTGCAGCGACAGCCAAACGGTCGGCGAATAGGCCTGCCACACTTGAATCAACCAGTCGAAGGTCAAGCCGCTGGACACACCGACGAAGAAGTTGCGCGTCAGCCCGGCAAGCAATGACATCAGCACCGGCACCAGCATGAAGGCGCACACCAGCAAGGTAAACAGCAGTTGCAGCACAAACAGCGATGAGCGCTTCACAGGACTGTCCCCGCGTTTTTCACCAGGCGCCGGGTCAGCAACAACACCGCCCAGGTTACCGCGCCGAGCACCACCGAGAGTGCCGCCGCGACGGCGAAGTTGGCGTAGTTGGTGAACACGTTATAGATGGCCACCGGGGTCACATTCAGGCGTGTGCCCAAGGTAAACGCGGTGCCGAAAGCGCCCATCGAGGTGGCGAAACAGATGGCCCCGCAGGATGCCAACGCCGGCGCCAGGCCCGGTACGATCACGTCGCAGACCACGCGCCAGTGCCCTGCCCCCAGCGAATGCGCGGCTTCTTCAAGGCTGCGGTCGAGGCTTTCGCACGCGGCCATCACCGTGAGGATTACCCGCGGAATCGAGAAGTACAGGTAGCCGACAAACAGCCCCGCCAGCGAGTAGGCAAAGATCCAGCGCTCACCCGCCAACTGCAGGCCGAGTGCCGCAAACAAGCCTTGACGCCCGGCCAACAAAATCACCAAAAACCCCACCACCACGCCGGGAAACGCCAGCGGAAACGTGAGCAACGCCACCAGCGCCGAGCGCCCGAAAAACTGTTGGCGTGCGAGGAATACGCCGCTGATGCCACCCACCAATAACGCCGCGAGTGTGACCACCAGCGCAAGTACCAGGGTTTGCCCGAGGCTGCCCAAATACTGCGCGCTGCTGAGTACCTGCCAATAGCCGCTGCCGTGGCTGTCGCGACGTTCAGTGCCGAGTACGATCAGGTGGGCCAACGGCAACAACCAGAACGCGAGCAGCACTGCAAACGCCGGGGCCAAGGCCCAGGCTGCGTGTTTTGCCGATGCGGCCACTTACTTGACCTCGTTCAGGTAACGGGCGGCGAAGGCTTCCTGCACAGCGGCCATTTTTTGATAATCGACCACACCGGCACGCGCGTAATCGCTGTCGGGCAAGAACTGCGCCGCGACCTCGGCGGGCATTTTTACCGGGCGCACCGGGCGCAGATACGCCTTGGCCCACAAGGCCTGGCCTTGATCGGAGAGCACAAAATCCAGCACCTTTTCGCCATTCGCGCGGTGCGGCGCGTTGGCCACCAGGCTCATCACGTACGGCACGCTGATGCTGCCTTCCTTGGGGATCACGAAGGCCACGTTGGCGCCGTCTTTATAGCGCGCGCGGTAGGCGTTGAAGTCGTAGTCGACGAGTATCGGCAGCTCGCCGGAAAGCACCCGCGCATAGGCGGTTTGCTTGGGCACGATGGGCGCGTTTTTCGCGAGCTTCTGGAAGTACTCGATGGCCGGGGCAAAGTTGTCGAGGTCGCCGCCCATGGCACGGTTGATCGCCACCGCCGAGACGTAACCAACAAACGCGCTGGACGGGTCGAGGTAACCGACCATGCCTTTGTATTCAGGCTTGAGCAGGTCGGCCCAGCTTTGCGGAACCGGCAAACCGCCCAGCGCATCGACGTTGACCATGATGCCCAAGGTGCCGGAGTGGATCGCGAACCAGTGGCCGTCAGGGTCTTTCAAACCCGCGGGGATCTGCTCCCAACCCTTGGGCTTGTAGCCCTCGACCACGCCGGCCTTTTGCGCCTGCAAGCCGAAGGTCACGCCGTAGTACACAACGTCGGCGACCGGTGCGGCTTTTTCAGCCACCAGTTGCGCCAGCGACTGGCCGGAGTTCTTGTTGTCGAGCGGCACTTGCACGCCGGTGTCGGCGCTGATCGCCTTGAGCTGCGCGCCCCAATCGGCCCAATCCGGCGGGCAGTTGTAGCAAATCGCGGTCTCTGCAGACTGAGCCAAACTGGCCGCGCCGCACAGCAGCACGGCGGCCAGGGTTTTACTGAATGCGCGCATCGAGGGTCTCCTCATGGGGTTGAGTACTTTCGCCTGGCCGGATGTGGCAAGGCAGGCAATGGGAAATCGGAGCGTTGCCGGCGATCTGCGCCAGCAACTGGTCAATCACGGTGCTGGCGAGCAAGGCGATGGGCTGCACCACGCTGCACAGCGTGGGGTGCATCTGGGTGCCGAGGGCGATGCCGTCAAAGCCCATGACCGAGAGTTGCTCGGGCACATTCCAGCCGTTACGGCGCAGTTCGGCGATCAGGCTGATCGCCAAAAAATCGTTGGAGCACACCAACGCGGTGGGTGCGTCGGGGCCACTGAGGTACGGCGCGATGGCGGCGAATTCGGCCTGGGTATGCGCGGGCATTTCGATTACCGCGCGGCTTTTCAGGCCGTATTCCTTCATCGCATCGCAGTAACCTGCGTAGCGCAGGCGCGCCCGGTCGGACTGCAAGGCGGGGCCGGCAACCATGCTGATGCGGCGGTGCCCGGCTTCCAGCAAGTAGCGCGTGGCGAGTGCCATACCGGCGCGGTTGTCGACCGACACGGCGCTGTAGTTGGGGTTGCTCGGTTGGTGGTAAGCCAGCACGAACGGGGTTTGCTCGGTGTTCAGGCTGCTGAGTACGCTGTTGCTTTCGGCATCGGTGACCGTCAGCACCAGGCCATCGACGCGCTGGCGCAGCAGCTCTTCGACCACAATGCATTCGCGCTCGCTGCTGTAGTCGGTGGTCGCCAGCAACAGGCTGTAGCCGCGTAACCGCGCGGCACGTTCCATGGCCTGGAATTGTTCGGCGAACACCGGGTTGAGCAGGTTGGGCACCACCACGCCGATCAGTTGGGTGGTTTGCAGGCGCAGTTGGCGGCCAAGCAAATTCGGCCGAAAGCCCAGCTCACGCGCGGCGGAAAACACCTGTTCACGGGTGGCCGGGCGCACCTGATCGGGGGAAGCAAAAGTGCGGGCGGCGGTAGCGCGGGACACGCCGGCCAGCCGCGCAACGTCTTTTAAATCAGTCATTGTTACTCGCTTGAGATCGATCTCATTGGCGAGGACAGTAACGGCGGAATATGGCAGGAAGGTGGTGAGCAGATGACAGTTTGATTGCAGCGCACCTGATGTACACCGATCAAACTGTGGGAGGGGGCTTGCTGCCGATGGCGGCGTGTCAGTGCCAGATGTGCCGGCTGACTGAACTGCTATCGGGAGCAAGCCCCCTCCCACAGGGACAGTGCCCAGTCAGATGTTTCTGCAGCTGACTGAGCCCCTTCTGCATCAGCACTTTCTTATTTGGGCAAACACAAATCCCAAGACTGATGAAGACCAAACTGTGGGAGGGGGCTTGCTCCCGATGGCGGTGTGTCAGTGCCAGAGATGCCGGCTGACAGACTGCTATCGAGAGCAAGCCCTCTCCCACAGGGACAGTGCCCAGCCAGATGTTTCTGCAGTTGGCTGAGCCCTTTCTGAATCAGCACTTTTTTATTTGGGTAAACACAAATCCCAAGACTGATGAAGACCAAACCCCTCCCACAGGGACAGTGCTCAGCCAGATGTTTCTGCAGCTGGTTGAGCCCCTTCTGCATCAGCACTTTTTTATTTGGGCGAATACAAATCCCAAGACTGATGAAGACCAAACTGTGGGAGGGGGCTTGCTCCCGATGGCGGTGTGGCAGTGCCAGATGTGCCGGCTGACAGACTGCTATCGGGAGCAAGCCCCCTCCCACATTTGGTCGGCGTGTATTCAAAGAAAGTCATACTCGGGCGCTACCCTTGGAAACCGGGCGCGCAAATTCCGCCCGCTAACCTTTCGATCTGATCCAAGTGCGGGCACAATGCGTGTCCTTTTTTGGCAGGCACCGCCGCAGGCTCTCAAAAATGATCAAAACGCCGTACTACCTCATCGATAAACAGAAGCTTCTGCTCAACATGCAGAAGATTGCTTACGTGCGCGAGCAGTCCGGCGCCAAGGCCCTGCTGGCGCTGAAGTGCTTTGCTACCTGGTCGGTGTTCGACTTGATGCAGGAATACATGGACGGCACCACCTCGTCGTCGCTGTATGAGTTGAAGCTCGGTCGCCAGAAGTTCGAAGGCGAAGCGCACGCCTACAGCGTGGCCTGGGCCGACGATGAAATCGAAGAAATGCTGGCTAATTGCGACAAGATCATCTTCAACTCGATCAGCCAATTGCAGCGCTTTGCCGAACGTTCCGAAGGCAAGACGCGCGGCCTGCGCGTGAACCCGCAAGTGAGCAGCTCCGACTACCTGCTGGCCGACCCGGCGCGCCCGTTCAGCCGTTTGGGCGAATGGGACCCGGTGAAGATCGAAAGCGTGATCGAACACATCTCGGGCTTCATGTTCCACAACAACTGCGAGAACGGCGATTTCAGCCTGTTCGACAAGATGCTCGGCACCATCGAAGAACGCTTCGGCGAGCTGCTGCACAAGGTCAACTGGGTCAGCCTCGGCGGCGGCATCCATTTCACCGGCGAAGGCTATGCGCTGGATGCGTTCTGCGCGCGCTTGAAAGCCTTCTCGCAAAAGTACGACGTACAGGTTTACCTGGAACCCGGCGAAGCCGCGATCACCAATAGCGCCTCGCTGGAAGTGACCGTACTCGACACCCTCTACAACGGCAAACACCTCGCCGTGGTAGACAGCTCCATCGAAGCCCACCTGCTGGACCTGCTGATCTACCGCCTCAACGCCAAGCTGGCGCCGAGCGAGGGCGAACACACCTACATGGTGTGCGGCAAATCTTGCCTGGCCGGCGACATCTTCGGTGAGTATCAATTTGATCGTCCGCTGGCCATCGGCGATCGGCTGTCGTTTATCGACACCGCAGGCTACACCATGGTTAAGAAAAACTGGTTCAACGGCCTGAAAATGCCGTCCATCGTAGTGAAACAACTCGACGGTACAGTCGAGGTGGTTCGTGAATTTGGTTATGAAGACTACCTGTCCAGCCTTTCGTAAGCTGGCGGATATAGGAGAGCTAAAGCAATTGAAAAAGAACGTTCTTATCATTGGTGCAGGAGGTGTCGCCAAGGTGGTGGCCCACAAGTGCGCGCAGCACAACGACGAACTCGGTCGTATTGCTATCGCGTCGCGCAACATCTCCAAATGCCAGGCCATCATCGACAGCGTCAAGGCCAAGGGTAGCCTCAAGGTACCCGCCGACATTCAGGCCTTTGCGCTGAACGCCCTGGACGTGGAAGCGACCAAGGCCCTGATCCGCGAGACCGAGTCGCAGATCGTCATCAACGTAGGTTCCGCCTTCCTCAACATGTCGGTGCTGCGCGCCTGCATCGATACCGGCGTTGCGTACCTCGACACCGCCATCCACGAAGAGCCGGGCAAGGTCTGCGAGACCCCGCCGTGGTACGGCAACTACGAATGGAACCACCTGGAAGAGTGCAAACAGAAGAACATCACCGCCATTCTTGGCGTGGGCTTCGACCCGGGTGTGGTCAACGCGTATGCCGCGCTGGCGCAGCAACAGCATTTCGACCGTATTGATTCGATCGACATTCTCGACGTCAATGCCGGCAGCCATGGCAAATATTTTGCCACCAACTTCGACCCGGAAATCAACTTCCGCGAGTTCACCGGGCAGGTGTGGAGCTGGCAGAACAGCCAGTGGACCAGCAACACCATGTTCGAAGTCAAACGCACCGACGACCTGCCGGTAGTCGGTTCGCAGAACCTGTACCTCACCGGCCACGATGAAGTGCACTCGCTGTCGAAAAACCTCGACGTGCCCAACGTGCGCTTCTGGATGAGCTTCGGCGAACACTACATCAACGTGTTCACGGTACTGAAAAACCTCGGCCTGCTCTCTGAAAAGCCGGTCAAAACCGCCGAAGGCCTGGAAGTCGTGCCGTTGAAAGTGGTCAAGGCCGTACTGCCCGACCCGTCTTCGCTCGCCCCCGGCTACACCGGCAAAACCTGCATCGGCGATTTGGTCAAAGGCAGCAAAAACGGCCAGCCGCGCGAGATGTTCATCTACAACGTGGCGGATCACGAAGAAGCCTTCGCTGAAACCGACAGCCAGGGCATCTCCTACACCGCAGGCGTACCACCGGTAGCCGCCGCGCTGCTGGTTGCACGTGGCGAGTGGGACGTGAAACACATGGCCAACGTCGAGGAGCTGCCGGCTAAGCCGTTCCTCAAAGCGCTGGACGTGATGGGCTTGCCGACTCGGATTAAAGACGAGAACGGCGACCGTGCCTGGGATGCAATTGCCTGACAGGCGATAGCAGACCGAACAAAAACTGTGGGAGGGGGCTTGCTCCCGATGGCGGTGTGTCAGTACCAGAGATGCTGGCTGACAGACTGCTATCGGGAGCAAGCCCCCTCCCACAGGGACAGTGCCCATTCAGATGTTTTTCCAACTGACCGAATCGGTGCACTTTTATTTGGTCAAACACAAACCCGCAAGACTAGTGAAGATCAAACTGTGGGAGCAAGCCCCACCTCACAGGTACTGTGCCCATTCAGATGTTTTTCCAACTGACCGAATCGGCGCACTTTTATTTGGTCAAACACAAACCCGCAAGACTAGTGAAGATCAAACTGTGGGAGGGGGCTTGCTCCCGATGGCGATGTGTCAGTACCAGAGATGCTAGCTGACAGACTGCTATCGGGAGCAAGCCCCCTCCCACAATTGAATGCCGTGCGCGCCCTGCTCTCGGACATTTCCCACGACCGTTTCAGGTTGTGGCTCGGAACTCGGCTGTCTAACCTCTGTGCCGTCGCTGCCAATTCAGCGACCGGATTTGACCGTCCGACCTTGTTAACGAATCGCTATGCCCTGCCTCAATCTCAGGCGCTTTTTTTATGCCTGAGGTATTGTGTCGCGGCAGTTGTGCGCGGGATACCTTTGGGTATGCCGGGTTCGTTGACGACCGGTCGGTCAACCCGCGTACAGCTGCCACCTTAACCCGCTTGACCGCGAGCCTTGGCAGCTTCACTTGTCAACGGAATTACATCATGATCAAAGACAGTCCAAATCCCCCAAGCTACTCAGACTTCGACACCAGTACCCTGCACGAAGTGGCCTACCGCGCGATCAACCACTACCTCAATCCCGGCAAACCCCTACCAGAACCCAGCGACGGGCTGTTCACCGTGCGCGCCGACCTCGGCACAGAAACCTTGCTGGTCAACGCATCCCAGGACCTGGCGTCCATCTGCGACATCGCCAACCACCTGGCATTTGAAATCGAAGGCTCGCAACGCAACGTCGCGCTCGGCATCTGCCGAATGCTCGAAGGCGTGCAACTGCTGGTAGACAAGGCACTGAACGTAGCCCACCCCGCAGCCTAAAGCTCTAAGCTCATTCCCACGCTCCGCGTGGGAATGCATCCCGTGACGCTCAGCGTCACCAATGCGCAAGACTCCAGAACGGCGTCTACAGCCGGACTCAGAGCGTCCCAAGCGGCATTCCCACTCAGAGCCTGGGAACGATAAAAAATGCCCCGCTAAAACACCGACCACCCAATCCGCTCACTCAACAACTCCAACGCCTTCATCCCCGCCAGCGAGTTCCCCGCCGCATTCAACTCCGGCGACCACACACACACCGTAAACTGCCCCGGCACCACCGCGACAATCCCGCCGCCTACCCCACTCTTGCCCGGCAACCCAACGCGATACGCAAAGTTGCCCGCCTCGTCGTACAGCCCGCTGGTGGCCATGATCGAATTGACTTGCTTGGTCTGGCGCGCGGTCAAGACGTGCTCGCCGCTGTGCGCGCTCACGCCCTCATTGGCGAGGAAGCTGAACGCCCGGGCCAAATCCAGGCAGCTCATTTGCAGCGCGCAGTAGTTGAAGTAGCTGTGCAACACGGCGTCGACTTCGTTGTGGAAGTTGCCGAAGGATTTCATCAGGTACGCCATGGCCGCGTTGCGCGCGCCGTGCTGGGCTTCGGAGTCGGCGACCACACTGTTGACGAGGATCTGCGGGTTGCCCGACAGGCGCCGCACGAAGTCGCGCATCGACAGAATCGGCACGGCAAAGCGCGACTGGTTGATGTCGCAAATCACCAGCGCACCGGCGTTGATGAAGGGGTTGCGCGGGCGGCCGCGCTCGAATTCAAGCTGCACCATCGAGTTGAACGGTTGCCCTGAAGGCTCGTGGCCGAGGCGCTCCCAGATGGTTTCGCCGCCGTGGTCGATGGCCTGCACCAGGCTGAACACTTTGGAGATGCTTTGCACCGAGAACAGTGTATCGGCGTCACCTGCGCAGTAGGCCGAGCCGTCGTTGCCGTACACGGCGATGCCGAGTTGGTGGGCGGGTACATCGGCCAGTGCGGGGATGTAGTCGGCGACTTTGCCCTGGCCGATCAGTGGACGAACTTCGTCGAGGATCGACTCTAACAGCGCCTGCATGTCTTGTCCGGTCATGTGTCGTTGAATCAGTGATAGCGGGCCGCGGAGGATACTTCAATGCGCGCGAAAGCCCCAGCCTATCTCGACCACCCGGCGCGCGCGCCCCACCCAATTGCCCGTACACTGCAGCGCTGTGCTTACTCTTTGAGGACCGCTGCATGAAATTGATGATTGGCTTGACCGCCCTGCTGTTGGTATCGGCGTGCACGACTACCACTCACGCCCCTGCGCCTGCACCTGCACAGAACGCTGCCGCGTCGACCTGTCTGGCGGGCGGCGGCACGATGAAGCAGGTTGGCAGGTTGCAGAGCTGGAAGTGCATCACGCCGTACAAGGATGCCGGCAAGGCCTGCACCGACTCGAGCCAGTGCCAGGGTGAGTGCCAGACCAGCGTTAACACGCAGTCTGGTAACGGGCCGGTGACGGGCGCGTGCCAGGTGGATAACAGCCACTTCGGGTGTTCGGCAAGGGTTGAAAAAGGCACGCTGGGCCGGGCGATTTGTGTGGACTAAGCGACACGTGGGGTTGTCGCTCCCACAGAAAGCACATTGGCTGTGTAGGTCAAACGCGCTTTTCAGCGTTGTACCGGAACGCGAATATCTCCCGCACGGCACTGGGTTTTGACACTCTTGGGGCAGCCCGCAAAGCGCAGCTCTTTGCTCAGGCACACGCGCACTTCGGACAGCACCTTGCCCTTGCAGATGACCGCCACACCATGGTCACCCATGCCCGGGTTGCTCTCACGAAACAGCTTCTCGATGTCGCGTGCCGCCAGGTAAGTCGGTACGTTGAACGGCTGCAGTTGCTGCGGAATGTGCACGGTCGCCAATGCCTCATCGGTCGCGTCCAGATAGCCCGAAGCGCCAAGCCCGCTACAGGTGCCATGCTTGGCCCACTCATGCTTGAGCAACGCTTGTGTGGGGAACATCAACGCGCCCTTGGCCAGCTCATCCGCAGACAGCCGCGATTGCGCATCACACGACGCCGGCCACCCACCTTTGGCGTATTGAGGCCACAGACCATGCAGCACAAAACCGTAGCCTTTGCCCGAGCACTGCTCATTGTTCGGGTGTGTCAGGCAAAAGGTCGGCGACCACGACAGCGACAGCACATAAAAATCAAAATCGCCTGCCGGGCGCTGCTCGCGTGGCGCCGCCTGCGTCCCCGTACAGGCCAGCACCAGCCAAAGTGCACTCCAGGCTGCCGTGTGTTTCATCCGTTTGTTCCTTGAAAAAAACAAGCCAGCATTGTCGAGAACAGTGGCCGTGTCCGCCAGCAGCCAACTGCAACCCATCGGCGTGGAAAGCTACCCGGGAAGGTTCGGATTGCGCAGCAGCACCTTGTCCAGAATCCGGTCAGTCTTCAACGCCTCGATCGCCAGTGAAGGATGCTCGGCGTCCCCACGTATGTGCGCGTTCATGGCCAGCACGTGGTGCCACTGGATATGGGCATGGCAAGGCACTTCAAGTACCTCGTCAACCTCGCCTTCCAGGCGCAGCGGCTGGTCTTCGAACACCGCGAAGGTAATGCGCCCGCGGCTGCCGATCAGCTCGACGCGGTCTTCGCGGCGGTCCGCCACAAAGTTCCAGCAGCCCATGCCGAGCGCGCCGGAACCGAAGGTCCAGCACGCCGTTACCGCATCCTCCGCCGCATAATTCCCAACCTGTCGCGCGGTAAACCCGGTGACCTCAACAATGTCGCCGGCAAGGAACTGGAACAGGTCAAAGCCGTGGCTGGCCAGGTCGGCAAAGTAGCCGCCGCCGGCGATGGCGGGGTCGGTGCGCCAATTGGCGGCACTCGCGTCTGCGGCGCCCGGGGGCTTGCACAGGGTCCAGCTCACCTGACGCAATTCACCGATGCGCCCTTCGCGCAGCCAGTCGCGCACTTGCTGGAAGCGCGGCAACGAACGGCGGTAGTAGGACACAAACAAATGCAGCCCGGCACGTTCGAATGTGCGCTGCATCAACGCGCTTTGCTCGGCGTTGAGTGACATGGGTTTCTCGACGCAGCAATGCTTGCCCGCCGCCGCCACCATCAGGCTGTATTCAAGGTGGCTGTCGGGCGGTGTGGCGATGTACACCGCGTCTACTTCGGGGTCGTCGATCAATGCCTGGGCGTCGGTGTAGAAACGCGCGATGCCGTGGCGTGCCGCATAATCGCGCACAGCCTCCTCACGGCGCCCCATCACCGCAACCAGCGCCGAACCTGGCGCTTTGTAGAATGCGGGTCCACTCTTGACTTCAGTGACACTGCCACAGCCGATCATGCCCCAACGTACGGTGTTCATCTGTAGTCCTCGTCCGTTTCTATCAATCGGTCAGTATCCACATCAAAACGGGGGTACGCCAGCCGCATCAAGCATGACAATTGCATTACACTTTTATGACAGTCATGCCGTTGTGAGGGCACACACGATGAAAATTAGGGCAACGGTGATTTGCGAACACGAGGGGCATATCCTGTTTGTGCGCAAGGCCAGATCAAAATGGGCGTTGCCGGGCGGCAGGGTCGAGCGCAACGAGCGCCCGGTCGGCGCGGCTGAACGCGAGCTCGAAGAAGAAACCGGGTTGAACGTAGACGGCTTGCTGTACTTGCAGGAGTTGAAAGCACGCGACACCGTGCACCATGTGTTCGAAGCCTCGGTGGTCAATATTGCTGACGCGCGGCCGCGCAACGAGATCGTTGATTGCCGCTGGCACGCCTACGGCGCCATGGACGAGCTGGACACGACCGACGCCACCCGGCACATCGTCAAAGCGTTTGTGCGGCGCCTATGAACCCTTGCAACTGCATGCCGTTCAGGCAGTCGATTATTTACGCGCCACTTTGTAGCGCAGGCAATCCTGATAAAAGCTTGTGCGAATCGCCTCGGGTTTAAGCCGCGAGCTACTGTCATAGGTCTGTTCGGTAATGCCCATGGCCATCATGCGCATCCACGACTTGTTAAACTTTATGGTTTGAATCTTCTGCCGCGCCGCGTACAGCGACACGCCCGATAACTTGAGTTCCTGTGCCCTCGCGGCAGTGCCTGCGCCCCAGCTGCACATGTACTTGTCACCCTCGCGCAATTCGCGCGCTTGCACGGCAGCCGCGCCGCCGGCCAGGGAACAAGCAATCAGCATGATTCCAACATTGCGCATCAGCATTCCCGCCTAACCACCTGAAAATAAAAGTGATTCTGGCGAGAATTTGCTTACAAAGGGGCCATTAAATTGCCTTATCGGTGGCGTGTCACCACTGGTAGGTTGCGCTCGCCTGCACAGTGCGCTGCGAGCCATACCAGCACCACGAATACGAGTAGCACGACGCGACATACTCTTTATTCGCCAAGTTGGTGGCGTTCAGCGCCAGGCGCAGATTGTCTTTGGGGTTGGCGATATTCGGGATGTCGTAGTGCACGGCCGCATCGACCAAGGTGTAGCCCGGCACCTTCAAGGTATTGGCGGTATCGCCCCAGGACGAACCGACATAGCGCGCACCCGCGCCCACGCCAAAGCCTTTGAGCTGGCCGTCGTGGAAGGTGTAGTCGGCCCACGCCGACGCCGTATGGCGCGGCACGCCATAGGTGGTGGTGCCTTCGACGGGAATGGCCGGGCCGGTGCCGATGTCGCTGATGGGCGCGTATTGCACGGTGCTGTTGGACTTGCTGGCGCGGTTGTCCAGGTAGGCGTAGGCCGCCGTAATGTCGAGGTTGTCGTTGAGGCTGGCTTTGCCTTCCAGCTCAAAGCCACGCGACTGTTGTTCGCCGTCCTGGATACTGCAACGGCCGTTGCCGCACAGGTGGCTTGGGTCCGGGTCCAGCGTCGGCACGTTGCTCTGGCGCAGGTCAAAAATCGCCGCGGTAATAAAGCTGTTGCTGCCCGGTGGCTGGTACTTGATGCCTATTTCGTATTGCTTGCCTTCGGTGGGCTTGAACACCGAACCGCCGTAACCGGTGCCTGATTGCGGGTTGAACGATTCGGCATAGCTGGCGTACGGCGCCAGGCCATTGTCGAACAGGTAAACCAGGCCCACACGGCCGGTAAACGCCTTGCTGTCCAGCGACGACTTGCTCTTGGCGCCGGATTTTATAGTTGTGGTGGTGCTGTCGGTGCTGGCCCAGTCATAACGACCGCCCAGCAGCAGCACCCACTGATTCCACTTCATTTGCTCTTGCAGGTAAGCGCCGGTCTGCTCGCTGCGCGACGTGGCGTCGGTGGTGAAATCCGGTGTGGTAACGGGCGCGCCGTAGACCGGATCGAAGATGTCCAGGTCAGTCCCATTGCCATAACCGGCTTTGGTGTCGGTGCTGGTGTTCTGGTAATCGAGGCCCATCAACAGCGTGTGCTGCAACGGGCCAGTGTCGAATTTGGCTTGTAACTGGTTGTCGAGGGTGTAGGCGTCCATGTCGACATCGGTGGCGATGGTCGAACGCTTGGAGGTGCGGTAATCAGCCTTCAGGTTGCTGTTGTAAATGCTCCGGTAGACGCCCTCGGCGCGCAGGTAGCGCGCGTTCTGGCGCACGGTCCACACATCGTTGAAGTGATGTTCGAACGCGTAGCCGACCGAATAATACTCACGGTTACTTTTTTCGAAGTTCTTTTCACCGTCGTAAAAATCCACGTCGATCTTGCGCCCGGTGGGGCTGTGCAACACCGAGCCCCACGCGGGCACCGAGCCGTAGGACGCGCCTTTGGGGTCCTTCTGATAATGCCCGAGCAGGGTCAGCGAAGTGGCATCGTCCGGGCGCCAGGTGAAGGCGCTCGACAGCGATTGGCGACGGGTCTCGGTGTGTTCGACCTGGCCATCGGCGTCGTCGAACAACCCCGCCAGGCGGTAGGAATAAACGCCCTGGTCGTCCATCGGGCCGCTCAGGTCGAAGGTGGTGCGCTTTTTGTTGAAGGTGCCGTATTCAACGCCGACTTCATGAAACGCTGTATCCAGCGGGCGCTTGGTGACCATGTTGATCACCCCGCTGGGCGTGCCCTGCCCGTACAGCACCGACGCCGGGCCGCGCAGCACTTCAACGCGCTCCAGGTCAAAGGCGTCTTTTTGTGGCAAGGCGTCACGGCTTGAAGGCATACGCAGGCCGTCAAGGTAGGTGGCAGGCGCAAAGCCTCGGATGGTTAGCTGGTCGAGACGCGACGCCGTGGCGCCACGGGTCTCCGGCACGACGGCGGCGCTGTAACGCAGAATCTGGTTGAGGCTTTCGGCGTTCTGCGCGCGCATCTGGTCCTTGGTGACGATAGAGATCGACTGCGGGGTTTCGATCAGCGCGGTATCGGTCTTGGTGCCCGACAGGCTGCGGGTCGCGACATAACCGGCGACCGGCCCGGTGGGGCTTTCGCTGGCGTACGCAGCGCTGATGTTGGTGGCCTGCAACTCCATGGCGCCGCCGTTATCCGGCAGCGCTTCGAGGCGGTAGCGGTCGGTGCCGATTTTCAGCGCCTGCAAACCGCTGCCGGCGAGCAATTGGGTCAGCGCTGCGTCGGTGTCGTATTGCCCGCTCAATGCCTGGCTGCGCTTGCCGCGCGTCAAGCTTGCATCAAACGCCAGGACCAGGCCGGCCTGCTCGGCCAGGCTATTGAGGGCTTGGCTCAAATCACCGGCAGGAATCGAGAAACCGCGCAACGCGCTGCTGCTTTCTTCAGCGAAGGACGACTGGACGGTCAACAACGGCACGGCGGCAAATGCCATCGCCACCGAAAGGGCCAGCGGATGCAAGGGACGAGCAAGGCGCGACATGGGAAATCCTGCGTAATAAAGGTTCTATTAACGAAGACGGCCAAGTGCGCAAATCGGGCAAGCATGCGAGTCGTTTTTATTTAAGAAACTTTCTTGCAATGAGATTTTTCGTGGGTAATTTCGGCTGGAATGCAAACAAATGTGGGAGCGCGCTCGCTCCCGCATTTTACTTGAGGCTTGCCTCGACTTTTTGCGCCACGTCGGCGGTCAGCCAGGCCTTCCACACCTCAGGGTGTTCCTTGAGAAACACCTGTGCAACCTCACGTGGCGCGGTGTGATGCTCGCTCATCGAAGCCAGAGCTTTGTTAAGCGGTTCGATGGGAAACTGCACCTTGGTGAAAAAGTCGGCAATCTGCGGATGGGCCTGCTGGAACGGCGTCGACACGCCAATGCTCAACTTCGATGCCAGCGAGCGGGTCGGCCGGGGGTTGGGGTTATCCGCGTCGGTCAGGGTCTTCCAGGCATCGGCGTCAAACGGCGGTTCTTCGAGCTGGATCAGTTTGTAGCGGCCCATCAGCGGCGTCGGCGACCAGTAGTAGAACAACACCGGTTTGCCGCGACGGATCGACGACGCGATTTCGGCATCCAGGGCCGCGCCCGAGCCGCTGCGAAAATTCACATAGCTGTCATCCAGGCCGTAAGCCTTGAGCTTCTGCTTGTTGACCACTTCGGAGGTCCAGCCAATGGGGCTGTTGAGAAAGCGCCCCTTGCCTGGTGACTCGGGGTCTTTGAACACGTCCTTGTAGCGCACAAGGTCTTGCACGCTTTTGAGGTCGGGGGCCAGTGGTTTGAGGCCTTTCGCGGGGTCGCCCTTGATCACGTATTCCGGTACCCACCAGCCTTCGGTGGCACCCTTGACCGTGTCGCCCAGGCCCACCACTTTGCCCTCGGCCTCGGCCTTGATCCATACCGGGCTGCGGCCGGCCCATTCTTCGCCGATCACCTGGATGTCATTTTTCGACAGCGCGGTTTCGAGGGTGATGGTGGTGCCGGGCAAGGTATCGGTGGGCAGGTCATAGCCCTTCTCGACGATAAAGCGCAACACCTCGGTAATCAGGCTGCCGCTTTCCCAGTTCAGGTCGGCGAAATGCACCGGTGCCTGGGCAGCCGATACCGGCAATGAGGCCACCGACAACCCCCAGGTCGTCAGCGACGCGGCCAACAGCAATCTCAATCCTTTCATGCCTTTGCACCTCGCGTTTTCACAGCACTGGCGGACGGCTTTGCTGCTGATGCGCGAAACCCCGCATTGGTTAAGTCAACTCAACTGTAGTAGAGGTTCCGGGAGAGCAAAAACACACAACGGGTTCATCGATTACTCGCTGGCCTTGAAGGTCACCAGCTCACCCTTGCGCCACTTGGCGGCCTTGCCGGTGACGGCTTTGAGGGTTTTGGTCAGGCCTTCCTGCAATTGTTCATTGGCGGCAAACACCAGCATCACGCTGTGGCCTTCCTTGAACACGATGCCCTGGCCTTCGGTCGAAGAGACAAAGGCATAATCGCCCAGACCGTACACGGTCAACTTTATATCGCGAAACTTCAGTTCGAACTTGCCGCCTTCACGGCTGGGCAACACGGCGGCGCGAAAATGGTCGCCGACCTTGAGCTCCAGGCGCGGCTTGTCATCCACAACCAACGACGTTTCGGTATCGATCTCGGCGATGTAGATGCCTTCCGGCGTCTGTTCAGTGATGTAAACGAAGCGAGATTGAAACTGTTTGACCAACTTTGCGCGCAAATCACCCAGCACGAACAACGCGTGCATATCCAGATTACTGACTGCCAAGGAAACGCCCCCACATCAAAAAAAGCACTGACCGCCTGAGCGGACAGCACAAAAAAACGGCCTTAACGGCACGATCACACAGTCGTTAAAAAACTGAATAGAACCCACTGTTGCGCTGCAAGACTAGTACAGACCCGCGCGATGGGCCTGTTGCAGGTCATCCGGCGTTACAGGAAAACACAGGTTCAACGGCCCGAGAATACGGACCGATGAGCTTCAGAGAATAACCCAAATAAAAACGCAGTTTCCGACAACCAACACATAACAAAATACTTGGCCTGGAACCAGGCTTCGACTGCCGACGACAATACTAAAACAGCAGCAGGGTTCAAAACCACCCGAAACGCTGCTGGTGGGTCAACAGGATCGATCGACAGGAGCTGACCATGCAACCACGTCAACACGAGCGCCAATACTACTGCCTGCCCCGCCTGAACGGGTACTCCAATTCAGTTCTTTACCAAGTGGTACCCGCCGGCCGCAATTTTTTTCATATCCTGGAAGTGACCAGCGGCAGGATCAAAGGTTTTCGCAGTCATCATAGCCGCGCCTGCGAATTGGCCAAAATGCTCGAAGCCAGCTTGCACGACCAGTACGGCGGCGTGGTTTCGGCTGCCGAATAACTTTACTGCGCCACCGTCCCTCAACTACTGCCATACTGAACCGTCGATTGAGGTTTGCCCCGCTGTGGGTCAGGTTTCATCAGTGCAGTTACCTTGAGCAGTTACCTTGAAGGGAAGGCGATACGTGACGGAATTTGATATTGGCGAATATTTCATCCATGGCGATGCGAGGGAAGTAGACGGCGAGTTTCAAGCGGTCATCATCATGCGGGCCAAACCACCGCTGACCAAGATCATAACGCACCAGGTAGAAAAAGATCGTTGGTTCAAAACTGCCGAAGCCGCCGCCATCGCTGCAAAAGATTCGGCCAAAGCCCTGAAAAGCGAAGTGGACGCTGGTGCGCTGAATTCCTGACACGCCGATTGCTCGCCTCATCCGATAGAACACTTCATTCAATAGAACAAATCCAGTAGAACTCTGCCGCGCCCCAAGCCTCACATGCACAAGACCTATCAACCTGCATGGAGAACCCACTATGGACGCGCCCATCCCTACGCTTGAAACCCTGTTCGAACAGCTCGGCCTGGACTCGACACCCGAGGCAATCGACGCATTCATCGGCGCACACCCGCTGACCGAAGACGTTAAGTTGATCGATGCACCGTTCTGGACGCCGCAACAAGCGGCGTTTTTGAAAGAAGAACTGCGTGACGACGCCGAATGGGCAATTCCCGTCGACGAGCTGAACCAGCGCCTGCATCAGCCCCACTAAGCCGACTCAATGCAGGCTGGCTGGCCGCTCCAGTTGCATCATGGATTCCCAGGCAGTTCTGCACTCCTCTGCTTCACCGCGGCTGGCGAATGCCGTGCCGCGTTGCTCGCCATTCAACAGCACCACCCAGCAAGCCTTCTGCCCGAGCGCACGCAACGCTTGGGGTACGCCACTGCCGATCATCACCGCCACGTCGACTTTGTTTTGCATGGAGCCTCTCCGAACATTTAGTTAGCCTGCTAACAATAATTGCGATATTACGGTTTTCCAGCCCTCGGAAAAAGCTATCGGCTGAATAGCTCCATTGCATAAACCGCAACAATCCCTAGCGTGCATTCCTTGCTTCTTCCGGTTTGTAGCCCAGGCGCAACCCGCCCCAATGCCGCCCCTTGACCATGATCGGCACTGACAAATCGTGCATCAGCTCGCCGGTGTCGCGGGTGTAGGTTTGCAACAACACCGCTTGCTGATGGCTGCCGCACCGAATACCGGTGCGGTCGTCAAACTTGCGCTTGGTGCGGTTCTGTACCGCGTCGGTTTGCGCATCACCGGTCAGAGCATGAGAGAACGCCTTGTTGTGCGTCGGCACGTAGCCCTGCGGCGTGCAGGCAATCGCAAACACCAGCCCTTCGTGACGCGGCAGCAGCGCCTCCTGGATCGCCGGCAACACTTGGTCGGTGTAGCCATCGAACCGTGTGTGGTATTTGCTCGGGCGAGTGTTCGGGATCAGCGTGTAGCTGCGGTCGAACAAGTCATCCAGGCTGATACGGTTTTGCAGTACATCGGCCTCGAACTGTTCAGCAATCCGGCTGGCCCCTTCGCGGGCCAGGTCGTAGATGCGCTGGTGATAATCGTCCAAGCCGACTTCCGCCAGGCGTTCGCTGATGGTTTCTGCCTGCCCTTCCATTTGCACGGCGACGTCGGCAAGTTGGCGGGTCTGCTGGTCGCTCACCGACAAATCGCTGCGCATCTGCTCTACGGCATGGAACAGGCTATCGAGCTGCGCACGGTTGGTGTCGGTGCCCTGCGCAATTTCACTCACCTGCCCTTCCACATCCGCCGCCAGGCTGGCAATGCTCTCCAGGTGCTCGCCAGCGTGTTCGACCTGCTCGACGCCGAGGTGCAGGTCCGTCGACAGTTGGCGAATTTGCTCCACCACTTGCGCGGTGCGCTGCTGAATGTCAGCGACCATTACCCCGACTTCATCGGTGGCCGTCGCTGTGCGGCCGGCCAGGCCACGCACTTCATCGGCGACCACCGCAAACCCGCGCCCGTGCTCGCCGGCGCGCGCCGCCTCGATGGCGGCGTTCAGCGCAAGCAAGTTGGTCTGGCTGGCGATGGACTGGATCACCAGGGTCACGCGCTGGATTTCTTCGCTGCGCTGGCTCAAGGCCTCGATCAACTGGCGGCTGGCATTGGCGCGCTCGCTGAGCTGGTGCATGCGGGTGATCGACTGGGCCAGTACTTCACGCCCCTGCGTGCTGCGCTGATGGGCTTGGCTGGCCGCGCCCAAGGCTTGGCGGCCAAGCTGCGAATTGATCTTTTCGGTGCCAATCATGACTTCGGCGCTGCTGACGATTTGCTTGGCTGCACTCAGTTGCGACTGCAACCGGGCCGCCAATTGCTTGACCGAATAGGCCACGCCCGCAGCGGACAGCGCGTTATGACTGGTGGTGTAAGACAGGTCGCGGGTCAGGTCGCCAAGCGCATCGGCGGCCGGGGGTGGCACTGCGCGAGAGGTTCGAGACTTAAGGGAAGGTAGCCAGATCACCAGCAAGGCCAGTGGCAGGCAGAGGTACATCGGCAAGCTGGCAAACGTCAGGCCCGGCAGTAAAACCGCCAAGGCGATGCTCTGCATAAGCGGCGTCAGCCAGCCGGGCAGCACGCGCACCACCGTTTGCGGCGGTACTGCTGCGCCCATCAGAGGTCCGTCTCCAGCCATTGTCATCACCCCACTGCTTGTCGTTATTGTTCCTGCATTAAACGCCACTATTGGGCCATTATCCATGGGCCTTTAGTGGGGTAGCGTGCAACCGGACAATAAACAGGCGGGGTAAACGGTATTTCTTTGAGCGCCGTCTGCACGGCGCTCAATTTTTACGGCATCACGCTTGACGCTGGTGCTTGTCGATCTGCTCGTGGCGCTCTTGCGCTTCGATGCAGTACTTGGTGGTCGGGCTGATCAGCAGGCGCTTGAGGCCGATAGGCTCGCCGCTGTCGTCGCACCAGCCGAAGGAATCTTCCTTGATGCGTTCCAGTGCACGCTCAAGCTGCGGCAGCATACGCTGGTCGCGGTCGATGGCATTTACCAGCCAGGTGCGTTCTTCTTCCACGGAAGCAGCGTCAGCCGGGTCAGCCGGGGTGTCCAGGCTTTCAATGGCGATGCGGTTCTGTTCAATGCGGGCGTGGTGTTCCACTTTCATGTCTTGCAGCAACTGCTCGAAAAAAGCGTGCTGTTCGGCATTCATGTAGTCATCCGCCGGCATGGCCAGCAACTTTTCCTTTGTCATTTATATCTCTTAAAAAATACGTGCATTAAGGCGAATAAGGGAGCGTTCCGGCAGGCCTTTGCAGGTCTCGGAAGGGCGCCGTCCATTTCAAGCGCCACTCGGCACTCAATTTACGAGGGGCGGCAGTCTAAGGCCGACTTGAGGGCTCAGCAACTGAAATGACAGGCATTTTTCCCAATTAACCCCCAAAAGCACCAGGACGGGCTTGGCGAATGGTTATCGGAGTGCGTTTATAGCAGGAAAGTTCGGAAAGCAGCTATAAGCGGCAAGCTGCAAGCGACAAGCTGCAAGCCAGTTGTGTTTCACAGCTTGTAGCTTGTAGCTTGTAGCTTGCCGCTTATAGCTTGTCGCTTGTCGCTTGCCGCTTATAGCTTATAGCTTATAGCTTGTCGCTGCGCGTTAGCGCTTAAGCTTGCGCTTGTTGCGATACTGGTCGATCACCACCGCGACCACGATGATCAATCCTTTGATGATGTCCTGGATGTACGCGTCCACACCGACAAAGGTAAACCCGCTGGCCATCACGCCGAGGATCAGTGCACCGATCACCGTACCGGTGATGCGCCCTACTCCGCCCGCCAGGCTGGTGCCGCCGATGACGGCTGCGGCAATCGCGTCCAGCTCATACGACATGCCCATGCCGGCCTGGCCGGTCGCGGCGCGTGCCGATGCCACCACACCGGCGAGGCCCGCGAGCAAGCCTGCGATGCTGTAGACGATGATCAGGTGGCGCTTGACGTTGATACCCGAGGTGCGCGCCGCCTGCATGTTGCCGCCGATGGCGTAGGTGTACTTGCCGTATTTGGTGTAGCGCAGGGCAATGTGGAAGATCACCGCCACCACCAGGAAGATGATCACCGGCATCGCGCCGTGGCCGATCGCCGTGTAGGAGTCCGAGAGCATGCTCACCGGCTGGCCTTCGGTGTAGTAACGCGCCAGGCCACGGGCCGAGACCATCATGCCCAGCGTTGCGATAAACGGCGGGATGCCGGTGACGGCGATGATGCTGCCGTTGATCGCCCCCGCCAACAGCCCGACGCCAAGGCCCATCGCTACCGGAATCCATACCGGCAAGTCAGTCAGGCCGGGAAACACCGCCCGCGAAAAATCAGAAGTTTGTGCCAGGCTCGCAGCGATCATCGCCGATAACGCGAGCACCGAGCCGGATGACAGGTCGATACCGGTGGTGATGATCACTTGCGTCACGCCGATTGCCAGCAGGCCGATGATCGACACTTGCAGGATCATCAGCACCAGCCGCTGCGAGTTCATCAAAAAGCTCTGGTCACGCACGATCCAGCCGAACAGTTCAAACACCAGGCCGATGCCGATCAGTACCAAAAAGATGCTCAGTTCGGTCGGCAAGCGCCGACGCTGCTTGACCGGTGCCGTGGCCGGCTTGTTGTCTGTTATTGCGTTCATAGCCAATCACCTTCTTATTCTGTGGCACGGGCCAACCGCAGGCCCGCGCGGCGGTTCGTCAGTGGACTGCGGACATACCGGACGCCAACTGCATGACTTTTTCCTGGGTCGCCTCCGCACGGTCCAGGGTGCCCATCAGCTCACCCTCGTGCATCACCATCACCCGGTCACTCATGCCCAGCACTTCGGGCAGCTCGGAGGAAATCATGATCACCGCCATGCCTTCGCTGGCGAGGAAGGCAATCAAACGGTAAATCTCGGCCTTGGCGCCCACGTCGATGCCACGGGTCGGTTCGTCGAGGATCAGCAAGCGTGGGTTGGTCATCAGCCAGCGCGCCAACAGGGCTTTTTGCTGGTTACCACCGGACAAGGTGTCGATGCACTGCTCAAGCGAGGGGGTTTTCACCCGTAGCTTCTTGCACATGTCTTCGCACAGCGCGCGCAGGGCTTTCTGCTGGATAAAGCCGTTGCCGGAATAATGCGGCAGCACCGCCATTTCCATGTTTTCCAGTACCGACAGGCACGGGAACAGCCCGCTGAGCTTGCGGTCTTCGGTCAACAGGGCAAAACCCTTCTCGATGGCCATGTGCGGGTCGCTGATGCGTACCGGTGTGCCGTCGAGGGTGATGTGCCCGCTGCTGCTGGGGGTGATGCCAAAAATGGTTTCCGCAACGTTGGTGCGGCCCGAGCCCATCAAGCCTGCAATGCCGAGAATTTCACCGGCATGCAGGTCAAACGACACGTCCTTGAACACGCCGTCCAGGCACAGGTCGCGCACCGACAGCAACAGCTCACCGATCGGCGTCTCGCGCACCGGGAACAACTGGCTCAGTTCACGCCCCACCATCATTGAAATCAGGCTGTCGCTGTTCATGCTGTCGGCGCGCTGCAAGCCGATATAGTGGCCGTCACGAAACACCGCGACTTCATCGGCGATGGCGAACACTTCATTCATTTTGTGGGTGATGTAAACGATGCCTTTGCCTTGCGACTTGAGGTCGGCAATGATCGAAAACAGGTGGGCCACTTCCTTTTCGGTGATGGCCGAGGTCGGCTCATCCATGATCAGGATGTCAGAGTCGTAGGACACAGCCTTGGCAATCTCGACCATCTGCCGCTCGGCGATGCTCAGGTTGCCGACGTGTTCCTCGGGGTCCAGGTTGATGCGCAAGCGCGCCAGCAACTCGGCGGTGCAGCGGTGCATTTCGCGGTGGTTGACCATGTGCAAGCTGTTGAGCTGCTCACGGCCGATCCAGATATTTTCGGCGATGCTCATGTGCGGCATCAGGTTGAGTTCCTGGTGGATCATCGCGATCCCGGCCTTTTGTGCCGCCAGCGGTGATTCAAATACGATGGGCTTGCCACGCAGGCGAATTTCCCCGGCGTCGGGCTGGTAGATACCGGCGATGATTTTCATCAGCGTCGACTTGCCCGCACCGTTCTCGCCCATCAGCGCCAGCACTGAACCTGGGCGCACGCGCAGTTGCACGTCGGCGAGGGCCACGACGCCGGGAAAGCCTTTGCTGATGTTGACGATTTCCAGCAGGTAGGGTTCTTCCAGCGGCAACGGCTGCACACCGGGCGGCTGCGAGACAGTGGCTTGAGCAAGCATAGGGGGTACTCCATCGGAAGGGCGACCGTGCGTGGCCACCCTGCCCGCTTATTGTTGTTATGAAAGGCTATTTGAAGTCTTTGACGTTGTCCGGGGTGATCAGCCGGAACGGAATAATCACGTTCTGCTCAACCGGCTCGTGCCTGGCCATCTTGCGCGCGGCTTCAACCGAACCGACCGCCTGGCCCTTGGCGTCCTGGAACGCCGACACGGCCATGTCGCCCTTGGTAATCGCGTTCAAACCGTCCGGTGTGCCGTCCACGCCCGCAATCAATACGCTGCCAGGCTTGGTGCCTGCCGACTTCAGCGCCATTGATGCGCCAATCGCCATCTCATCGTTGTTGGCCACCACCGCATTAAACTCACGCCCCTGGGTCAGCCAATCGTTGACCAGGGTCATGCCTTTGTCACGCAGCCAAACGCCGGTCTGCTCCTGCTCGATGGTGATGCCGGGGTATTTGGCCAGCACCTCCTTAACGCCCTTGGTGCGGTTGGTGGTGGCGTTGTTCGCGAGGTCACCGAGCAAGATCACAATCTTGCCCTTGCCGCCGAGTTTTTCGGCGATGTACTGCATTTGCAGGCGACCGGCTTCAATATCATCCGAGGTCACGGCGACCACGCCCTTGGGCAAATCTTTCTGATCGGGGCGGCGGTTGACGAACACCAATGGAATGCCGGCCTTGGTCGCGGCATTGATGATGTTTTTGGTCGAGGCGGTATCGACCGGGTTGATGATGATGGCGTCGACTTTTTGGCTGATAAAGTTCTCGACCTGGCTCAGTTGCTTGACCACGTCGGCGCGGGCATCTTCAAACTGCAGTTGCACGCCGTCGCCCTTGGGGTAGGACTTGGCTTGCTTGTCCATGTCCTCGCGCAAGTAGGTCAAAAAGGTGTCATCGAAAGCGGACATGCTCACGCCCACCTTGATGTCGGCGGCGCCGGCAACGCCGCTGGCAAGCAGCATGGACAAGGCCAGCGCGGTAAAACGGATCGGAGTCTTCATGAACGGTCTGTCTCCACATTATTGTTGGTTTTTTGGACGTTGCGTTTATCAGAGCGGGGTGTGCGAAGACGGTAATCGAACGATCGGTGCGCCTGGAATGCAGCAGACCAGCGCGCCCTGGTTTTCGACGCACAGCACATTAAGGAAGGAGAAGTAGAACGGCCGGGCGCGGGGCAGACCGCGTGGCGCTTGGGCAGGGCGTAAAACTCGCAGTACAGCGTTGAAGATTTTCATCTGACGGTACCTGGTTGTTTTTGATCTTGTTTTTGTTGAGTCGCGCGAATCGAGTTCGAACGTACTTTATGCAACCTGGAAAAGACTTTATTGGAAAATAATTTCCATATCAACCTATTTTAGAATTTTATTCTATTTTTGTAGAAACCACCTGCTGGCGCTCATTACTGAGGCGTGCGGCGTCCAATATACGGGTGGTTTCCAGCGCATCATAGGCGTCTACCGGCAGCGGCCCCTGCCCGTTCACAGCACTTTGCAACTGGCGATAGAACTGCGTCCAGCAACCTTTCTCGGAGGGTACGCGCTCGCGCTCTGCGCCTTGTTCAAACCAGCCCCAGCGCCGATGTTCTTCTGCGCCCCAGTGTTCGCCTTCGGTTTTCGGCGACTTGCCGGCCATCAGCGCGTCTTCCTGACCGTCCAGGCCCTCCACCGTGTAGCATCCCAGCGTGCCGCTGACGCGAAAGCGCGGGCCCTGGCTGTTTTGCAGCGCACTGCCCCACAGGTGCGAAACCACCCCGTTGGCGTGGGTCAGCGAGACGAAAAAAGCATGGTCGAGGGTCGGGTGTTCGGCGCTGAACTGCAATTGCGCGAACACCCGGTCCACCGGGCCGAACAGTTGCAGCGCCTGGTCCACGAGGTGGCTGCCGAGGTCACGCAGCCAGCCGCCACCGCTGGCATTGCCCACCGCTTGCGGGTTGAAGCGTTCTACGCGCGACTCAAAACGCGTGACAGCGCCCAAGGCACCGGCGTCGATCAGTTTGCGCAAGGTCAAAAAATCCGAGTCCCAGCGCCGGTTCTGGTAGACGCTGAGCAGCACGCCCTGGCGCTCGGCGGCGGTGATCAAGGCGTGGGCTTGTTCGGCGTTGCTGGCAAAAGGTTTGTCGCTGACCACCGCAACCCCATGCTCGATGGCTTCCAGCACCAGCGCCGGGCGGCCTTTAAGGGTGGTGGAAATCACCAGGGCATCGACACCCGCCGCGACGATCTGGGCGATTGAATCAAAAGCCTTGAGGCCCGGGTGATCAGTCGCCAGTTGTTGGCGCCGCTCGGGCGAGCGCGTTACCACGCCAACAAACGTTGCGCCTGCCAGGGTGGCTATCAACGGTGCGTGAAAAAACCGGCCACCGTGGCCGTAGCCGACTAGTCCGATTCGCATACATTCTCCTTGTTTGAATTAGCGCCTTACTGGCACAGCTCACGGGTAACCCGCTCCAGCATCATTCGGCTGGATTGGTCCGGCCGGTCTTCCCAGGCGAACACCGAGACGGTGGCGATGCCGTCGAACTTGATCTCGCGCAAGGTGCCGAAAAACACGTCCCAGTTGACCTCGCCCTGGCCGATGTCCAAGTGCTGGTGCACGGTCGCGGTCACGCCCGGCGGGTTGACGATATAACGCAGGTTGGACGACGCGCGATGGTTATACGTGTCGGCGATGATCAGATGGCTGAGCTTGGAACCGGCGTACTTGAGCATTGCGGCAATATCGCCTTTGCCATCGTCATAAAAGAACGTGTGCGGCGCGGCGTAGAGGTAGTTGATCCAGTCGCGGTCGAGCCCGCGGATAATGTCCACCGACTCGTTGTTACGCTCGCAAAAGTCGTAGGGGTGCGCCTGAATATCCAGCTTGACGCCCTCGCGTTCGAACTCCGGCATCAGCTCGTCCATCGAGCGCATGAACTGGTTTTCGCAGACCAGCGGGTTGTCGGACTGGCCGGTGAATTCGGTATTGACCAACTCGCAGTCCATTTCCACGGCGATCTGGATCGCGCGTTTCCAGTTGCGCACCGCGGCCACGCGCAGGCCTTCGTCGGCAGCGGCCCAGTGGTACATCGGCAGCAGCGAGGAGAGTTGCACGCCGGCATCGCTCAAGGCCTTGCGAAACTCCTTGATGCGCGCACGGTCGACGCGCGCGGCCTTGTAGAACGGCAGGAAGTCTTCGCGCGGTGACAGCTCGATATGCTGGTAGCCAAGCTCGGCGGCCTTGTCGACCATTTGGCCGAGCGGCAAGTGACGGTACATATAAGGATCAAGTGCGATACGCATGTTCAAACCTCACGGATCTGCTGTTGGAATACAATCTACTGTGGGAGGGGGCTTGCTCCCGATAGCGGTGGGTCAGTCGGAAAATGTTTGACTGTTATGCCGCCATCGGGAGCAAGCCCCCTCCCACACTGGCCACATTCCGTCAGTGGGTTGGGTGTTACGTTGTGGCAAGTGACGGTTAAGGATCAAGTGCGATACGCATGTTCAGAACCTCCCGGATCTGCTGCTGGAATGCAATCTACTGTGGGAGGGGGCTTGCTCCCCCTTCCACACTGAACGCGTTCCGTCAGTGGGTTGGGCGTTAGCCGTAGAAGTGCGGGCGTGGTGGCAGGCTGACCTTTACGATCTGCTCGCTGCTTTGCGCTTCAATGCACGCGTCCGCTGCCACTGCTGCGGCAAACCCGTCCCACGCCGATGGCCCACCGACCTGGCCGGCGCGCACGCTGTCGATAAACGCCTGCAACTCAACGTCATACGCGCCGATAAAGCGGTCTTTCCAATCCATCAAAATCGCATTCGACAGCTTCGCCTCGCTGCGCAATTGCACGTGCGACGGCTCCGGCAGCTTGGCGATGCCTGTCTCGCCAACCACTTCGCACTGAATGTCGTAGCCGTATTGGCAGTTCACAAACACTTCCACATCGATGCGCGTGCCCTTGGCGGTTTCCAGCAGCACGATCTGCGGGTCACGCAGGTGCGCCAAGGCTTTGCTGGTCTTGCGCGGGAACACCACTTGCACCGACACATAGTCGTCGTTGAGCAACCAGCGCAACACATCCAATTCGTGGATAAGCGTGTCGGTGATCGCCATGTCGGTCTTGTAGTTCTCGCCCACCGTCGGGTTGCGGTGCGCGCAGTGCAGCATCAGCGGCTCGCCGATCTGGCCACTGTCGATCACCGCTTTGAGCGCGCGATAACCGTGGTCATATGGGCGCATGAAGCCGACTTGCACCAGGCGCTTGCCGTGCGCCACCTCGGCGTCGACGATTTTGCGGCAGCCCTCAGCCGTCACCGCCAGTGGCTTTTCGCAAAACACCGGCTTGCCGGCGGCAATGGCGGCGAGCACGAATTCTTCGTGGCTCGGCCCCCAGGAAGTGACCAGAATCGCATCCACCTGCGGCGAATTGATCAGCGCGTGGCCGTCCGCATACACCTCGGCGCTGAGCTGCAAATCTGCAACCACCTTGGCCGCTTGCTCAAGGTTGATGTCGGTCACCGCCACCACCTGGCTATTGAGCAGGGTTTGGCTGCAACGACGAATATGGTCACGGCCAATAGCGCCCGTACCAATGACGCCCAGGCGCAACGAACTTGATTGAAAAGACATACAAACACTCCTCTTGTTATTAGTACTGCCGAGCCTTGGCCAGGCGTTCATTGAGTTGTTTGGCCACCGCGTCAGTCCGCGCGCTGGTAGAGACTTGCGCCACACCGACCCGCCACCACGACAGGTATTTGTGGATCATGGTTTTGGGCAGCACTTTGATATCGATCAGCGTCGACACCGTTTGCGTGCGCGCATCGGCCAGCGCCGCGTGCAGTTGCTCGACGTTGCTGACCTTGTAGGTCTTGCAGCCATAGGCCGCCGCGCTCATGGCGAAATCCACCGGCACGAAACCACCGTCAAGCTTGCCGGTTTGCGGGTTACGGAAACGGAACTCGGTGCCGAAGCTGTCCATGCCGTGTTCCATCTGCAGGTTGTTGATGCAGCCAAACGTCATGTTGTCGAGCAGCACCACGTTGATCTTGCGCCGCTCCTGAATAGACGTGGCCAGCTCCGAGTGCAGCATCATGTAGGAGCCGTCACCGACCAGCGCGTAGACCTCACGCGCGGGTTCTGCGAGCTTCACGCCCAGCGCAGCGTTGACCTCGTAGCCCATGCACGAATAACCGTACTCGACGTGGTAGGTATTCACGCCTTTGCTGCGCCAGCTGCGCTGCAAATCACCCGGCAGGCTGCCCGCAGCGGCGACGATGATCGCGTCATCCGCCAGGCTTTCATTCAGCACGCCGAGCACGCGGCTTTGGGTCAGGCACGAACCGGTCAGCTCGATGAATTCGCGCAGCACGGCCGGGTCCATGTGGTCGTTGATTTCCGGTACAAAATTCTCGGTCTGGTAATCGGCCTGGTAGATGCGGTCCACCTCGGCATCCAGTTGCGCCTTGGCGTTACGTGGCTGCTCGGCCCAGCCCGAGCGATAGTCACCCAACGCGTTCGCCAGCGCTTCCAGGCCCACTTTGGCATCGGCGAGTAACTGAACGCCGTCGAGTTTCAGCGCGTCGCACGGGCTGATATTGAGGTTGAGAAACTGCACCTCTGGGTGTTTGAACAGTGACTTGGATGAGGTGGTGAAGTCGGTGTAACGCGTGCCGATGCCGATAATCAGGTCGGCCTCGGGCGCCAGCAGGTTCGCGGCCAGGCAACCGGTTTCGCCGATACCGCCGAGGTTCAGCGGGTGGCTGGAGACCACCGCACTTTTGCCCGCCTGGGTTTCTGCAAAGGGAATCTCAAAACGCTCGGCGAAGGCTTGCAGGGCGGCATTCGCACCGGCGTACTTGACCCCGCCGCCGCAGATAATCAGCGGCTTGCGCTTGCCCTTGAAGGCTGCCAACGCATCGCCGAGCATCGCTTCGGTGGGTGGGCGCCGGTCGATACGGTGCACACGCTTTTGCAGGAAGTAATCGGGATAGTCCCAGGCTTCGGCCTGCACGTCCTGTGGCAAGGCCAGGGTTACCGCGCCGGTTTCCGCAGGGTCGGTCAGCACGCGCATGGCGTGGATCGCGGCGGTCATTAACTGCTCGGGGCGGTTGATGCGGTCCCAGTATTTGCTCACGGCGCGGAAGGCATCGTTGGTGCTGATGCTGAGGTCGTGGAACTGTTCGATCTGCTGCAACACCGGGTCGGGCTGGCGGCTGGCGTAGACATCGCCCGGCAACAGCAATAACGGAATGCGGTTAGCCGTGGCGGTCGCCGCCGCGGTCAGCATGTTCGCCGCACCGGGGCCAACCGACGAGGTGCACGCGTAGATTTTGCGGCGCAGGTGCTGCTTGGCAAAGCCAATCGCAGCGTGGGCCATGCCCTGCTCGTTACGGCCCTGATGCACCACCAGGTCGCCGCTGTCCTGTTCCAGCGCCTGGCCCAGCCCCAGCACATTGCCGTGGCCGAAAATCGTGAATATGCCGGCGACAAACTTGCTCTGCACGCCATCCACTTCGATGTATTGATTGTCCAAAAACTTCACCAGGGCCTGGGCCATGGTCAATCTTGTCGTGGTCATGTTCGCACCTTGTATGAATGCAAATCCGTCGATCAACCCCCACCCAATGTGGGAGCGGGCTTGCTCGCGATTGCGCTGGGTCAGTAAATGAATCAGGTGACTGACACACCGCTATCGCGAGCAAGCCCGCTCCCACAGGTTGGGCGGCGTCAGGTTCGGGAGCGTTGCAGGTGGGCGATGCTTGCGCCAATGGCCTGCTGAATATCGGGCAGCGCGTGCACGCTTTCGGCAAACGGTTCGAACGACAGGTAGCCGTTGTAGCCGGTGCTGAGCAAGGTGTCGATTTGCGCTGCATTGCCGAGAATATCGCCCTCGCCCACCAGCACGCGGTGGCCGTCGCGAATCGAATTCAGCGGCGCGGCGGCATCCTCGACGCCGGAGATATGCACCAGCCCGGTCAGTTCCGGGAAGAACTCATGCTCGCTGGCCAGGTGATGGTGGAAGGTGTCATGCACCAGGCGAAACACGTCCAGGCCGCCAATCGACTGGATCGCGTCGACCGCCACGCGCTTGCGGCGCAGCGCACATTCTTCAAAGCCCAAAGGTTCGATAAACCCCAGAATGCCGTGCTCACGCAGGATCGGCGCCAACTCGCTCAACGCGGTGCGCAAACCGGCGGCGCGCTGGGCTTCGGTGCGCGTATCACCACGCTCGTTCAGCGGGCACATCACCAGGCCTTGTGCGCCGCATTCACGCGCATAGCTGGCGAGGTTGACCGCTTGCGCGCGGCGCTCGTCGTTCCATACATCAAACGGGTACAGCGCGTTGATCGACAGCACGCTGATGCCCTGCACCGCGCACAACTCACGCACGCGGCTGGCCGGGGTGCCGTATTCGATTTGGTTGCCCTTGAGATCATTGCGGATCTCGATGGCGTCGCATTTGAGGGCCACCGCCAACTGGATGAAATCCGGCAAGGACAGGTTGGGCGCGACCATACGGTTAAGGGCAAAACGTAGCGGCGACTTCATTGTTATTGTTCTCCGTTCAAACCAGTTAGAGGTCCAGCAGCCAGCTGTGCTGCGGGTCGTTATGGAAATGCCAGGCGCGCGTTGGCCCGGCCATCACGTTCAGGTAATAAGACTCGTAGCCGTACGGCACGCTGACCGGGTGGTAGCCCTTGGGCACGACCACCAGGTCGCTGTGTTCCACGGCCATGGCCTGGTCGATGCTGCGGTCGTCGGTGTACACGCGCTGGAACACGAAGCCCTGCGGCGGGTTGATCTGGTGGTAGTAGGTTTCTTCAAGAAAGCTTTGATGCGGCAAATCGTCGGTGTCGTGCTTGTGCGGCGGGTAGCTCGACGAATGCCCGGAGGGCGTGCGCACTTCCACCACCAACAGCGAATGCGCGGGTTCGCTGTCGGGCAAAATGTCGCACACATAGCGGGTGTTGGCGCCTTTGCCGCGCACGCTGCGCTTGCAGTCTTGCGGGCGAATCAAGCGGGGTTCGTAGCCCGCTGCACCGGGCGCGGCGCACACGGCTATTTGCACGTCGCTCAAGGCCGTAACCTCGGCATCGGTGCCCTGCGGCAGGTAGGCGGCGAAGGGTGATTTATCTTCGAACACCGACTGGCGATCACCGAGGTTTTGCCAGTTGAAACCCTCGCCCTGGATATTCACCCGGCCGCTCAGCAGCACCAGGCACAGTTCTTGATCGCCTGCGGTGACCGGCAAGGTTTCGCCGAGGCTCAAGCGGTAGGCGGCAAAACCCACGTACTCCAGGCGCCCGGCTTCGAGCGCGACCATGGTTTGCCCGCGTTTGCTGCTTTTTACCAACAAGCTCATCACTTAGTCCTCTGGTTGAGCAGCGCCCGCAAGGTGTCATAGCCTTTTTTCGCATAGGCATAGCTGGGCGCCACGGCAGGGTCTTGCTCGGCTTCGACCACCAGCCAGCCGCTGTAATGGGCGGCCAGCAATACGTCGAGCAACGCGGCAAAGTCGATGTCGCCATCACCGGGCACGGTGAAGGTGCCGTTGACGATGCAGTCGGGAAAGCTCCACATCTGGTTGCGCGCGAGCTGCACCACCGGCTTGCGCACGTCCTTGAAATGCACGTGGCAGATGCGCTCGATATGCCGGCGCAGCACCTCGATAGGTTCGCCGCCGCCCATGTAGCAATGGCCCGAGTCAAACAACAGGCCGACTTCCGGGCCGGTACGGCGCATCAGCTGGTCGATGTCTTCCGGGGATTCAACGTAGGCGCCCATATGGTGGTGATAGGCCAAACGCACGCCTTGCGACAGCGTGAAGCGCGCCAGTTCGGTAAGTTTGTCGGCGTAGTCCTGCCAGGCGTGTTCGCTGTGAAAGCGCGGGCGTTCGATCAGGCGAACGTGTGAACCCTGGATCGAGTCGGCGACTTCACCGTACACCAGCACGTTGGCGCCGTTGTGTTTGAGCAACTCGACGTGGCCGGCGATGGCCTCGATTTCTTCGGCCACCGAGCGCTGCGCGAGGCGGCTGGAGTACCAGCCGGAGACCAGCGCCAGGTCGTAGGGGCGCAACACATCGCCAACACCTTTGGCGTCTTTGGGGAATTTACCGTTGAGTTCAAACCCTTCGTAGCCGATGTCCTTGCCTTCGCTCAGGGCGGTGCTCAGCGGCGTCTCACCGCCCAGTGCCGGCAGGTCGTCGTTACTCCAGGAGATCGGGTTGATGCCAATTCGGATTGCGGGCATGGCTGCACCTTTTTGTTTTTATCTGACTTAAGATGTGGACCGGCGTCTAGCTTCGGGCACTGCGCCAGGCAGTGATGAGCTGTTCGAAGGTAGCCTGCACGTGCTGAATCAGCCGCTCATCATCGATCTCCCCGGCCATCCACGCGCGGCTCGGTTCGTGGAAGATCGTGCGGCCCACGGCAAACCCTCGGCACGTACTGCTCTGGCTGGCTTGGCGAAACCCTTCGGCGAGGCATTCAGCCGAAGCGTTCAGGCCCAGCAACACCACGCCACGGCAATACGGGTCGCGCTCGTGGATCAGCGCGTCGAGCTTTTTCCACTCCTCAGCCGACTGCGCTTCGATCTTCCACCACGCCGGGTAGATGCCCAGGTTGTACAAGCGCTTGAGGCTGCGATAGAGCACGTCGGGATAAGTCGACGGGTGATCCTTGGGCGGGATGACTTCCAGCAGCAGTTCATGCCCGCTGACCAGCGAGGCCTCGTACACCGCCTTAAATTGCGCTTCTTGTTCCAGGCGCAGCATCGGCTCATCGTCCGGGTGAAATTGCACCAGGCACTTGATGATTTGCTCCTGCGGCCAGGCGATGAGGTTGCTGCCAATCGAGCGGCCGTGTTCAAACGCCAGCGGCCGCGAGTTCTGCACTTCTACCGGGCGCGCGATCCACCAGCCACGACCGCTGGCGGCATTCAGCGCGTCCTGACCAAAACGCTGGTCGGCCAGCAGGCCCACATCGGCTTCAACACCCTGCTCGCGCAGCTTGCTTTCGACACGTTCGATGGCCTGAATAAACAACTGCTTGATGTCGCTGATGCGCGCCGGGGCCTGGCCGCCTTTTTGCGCCAGCTCCACCAGTTGCCAGCGGTGGTCGAAGGCAAACACAAACAACTGCTTCCAGCGTTTGCGCGGCACCGTGACGCGGTGCAGGCGTTGCAGGGTTGCGTCCTGGTCAGGCCGGGTGATCGGCACCGGGCTATTAAACAGGTAATCCAGTTCGGCAGGCGTGGGCATGGCCGGCGCGCACGCGTGGCGCGACACCACCAGGCCGCCGCAGGCATTCGCGAGTTGGCTGCAGCGCTCATCGTCGGCGTCATTCAGCCAGCCACTGAGAAAACCCGACATGAATGCATCGCCGGCACCCAGCACGTTGAGCACTTCAACGCGCACGCCCGGGTAGATCGCGCCGTCTTCCAACCGCGCGGGAATCGCGCCGTGGAGCACCGTGCAACCCTGCGGGCCGAGCTTGAGCACCAGCGTGGCCGGGGTCAGTTCGCGCACGGTGCGCAACGCGGTGAGCAAGTCTTCACTGCCGCCGGCGATCAAAAACTCTTCTTCGGTGCCGACGATCAGGTCGAAGCGCGGCAGGATTTTCTGCACATGCTGGCTGACGTTCTGGTCGGCGACGAACCGCGTTTCGCCATCCGCCTTGCCCGCGAGGCCCCACAGTACCGGGCGGTAATCAATATCCAGCACGCGTTTGACGTTGTGCTTGGCGGCATAGTCCAGCGCCTTGATGCTCGCGGTGTAGACGCCGTCGGTGGAGAAATGCGTGCCGGTGATCAGCAAGGCTTTGCTGGAGGCAATAAAGGCTTCGCTGATGTCTTCGGCGCGCAACGCCATGTCGGCGCAGTTTTCGCGATAGAACACCAAGGGGAAGGTTTCGCGGTCTTTGAGGCCCAGCAGCACCAACGCGGTGAGGCGTTCCGGGTCGACCTTGATGGCGCTGACATCGCAGCCTTCGCGGGCCAGCGATTCCACCAGGAAACGGCCCATATGGTCGTCGCCCACGCGGCTCAACATTGCCGACTTAAGCCCCAGCCGCGCGGTGCCGAAGGCGATGTTGGCGGAGGACCCGCCGAGGTATTTGGCAAAGCTGGTCACGTCCTCAAGCCGCGCACCCACTTGTTGTGCGTAGAGGTCGACGCCCAGGCGCCCGAGGCAAATCAGATCCAATTGACGCCCACTGGCAAAACGAGTCTGGCCCATGCTGGCTCCTGTTATTTTTATCAGCCTGCGTGGTGCCACCGTGGTGACGGCACACGCTCTTGGTGAAAGCAGACTAGAACGTTCAGCGGCGCCAATCAATATTTATTCCATAATTATTTTTAGTGGAATATTTTTTCCAATACCTCGGCATAATGGCATGCCAACCCGGGTGGATCGTTTCAGCAGGCCACCCGCGCCGTGATGCCGGGGTATTTTTTTGCGCCTACCCTGTAGACTTGCGCCCATTATCAGCGCACCAGAACAACCCGTCAGAAGGATTGCCCATGCCCAGCACCGATCAGCCGGCCACGCCCGAGACCACCCAGCAGGACGCTCTCGCCAGCCCCCCGATCAATGCCGAGCGCTTGTTGCAGCTGATCACCGACGAATACGAAAGCCTGCCGCGCCAGCTCAAACGCATTGCCAGCTACATGAGCCAGCAAAGCGACCGGATCATGGTCGACCGCATCAGCGACATCGCTCGCGAATGCGAAGTGCACCCGTCAGCCATCGTGCGGTTTTCGCAGCGTTTCGGCTTCAGCGGGTTCAGCGAAATGCAGGCGCTGTTTCGCGAGGCCTACACCCACAAAACCACGCCGGTGCAGAACTACCAGCAGCGCATCCGCAGCATGATCGCCAACAAATCGCAGAAGGCCAGCGGCGGCGACCTCGCGCGCGAATGCGTCAACGCGACCCTCTCGGGCATCGAGCGCTTGGGGCTGGAGTTGGATGACGTAGCCTTCGAGAAAGCCGTGGACCTGGTGGTCAACGCCGACAATATCTACGTGGTCGGCGTGCGCCGCTCGTTTGCGGTGGCCGACTACCTGGTCTACAACCTGCAACACACCAACAAGCGTATCCACCTGATCTCGGGCCTGGGCGGCAGCTACCGCGAGCAGATGCGCAGCGTGCGCGCGAATGACCTGGTGATTGCGATCAGCTTTACGCCCTACGGCAAAGAGACCCAGCACTGCCTGCGCATCGCCCAGCACCACCAGGCTAAAACCTTGATCATTACTGACAGCAACTTGTCGCCACTGGCCAAGCGCGCGAATGCAGTGCTGTTGGTCAATGAGGGTTCGTCGTTTGCCTTCCGCTCGTTGAGCGCCACCTTGTGCCTTTGCCAGGCGCTGTTTATTGCGGTGGCGTACCGGTTGGAATTGAAGGTGGATGAGATTCACGAGCAGGTCGGCTTCGACGATTAAACGCGCAAAAAAAGTGGGAGGGGGCTTGCTCCCGATAGCAGTTGCTATCGGGGGCAGCCCCCTCCCACATTGGACCGAGCGAGGCTCGGGCTTAGTGCATGAAGATCGCGATCAGGATGATCAGCGGGATCGGTACGCCGAGGAACCAAAGCAGTAATGAGCGCATGATGTTTTCCTTAAATTAGGGGCCTGGAATTAACGGGTAAAGTGTTCGGTTTCGACATACACCACCGCATCGCGGCGGCGACCGCCGAAGGTCGCAGCGAAGCTTGCGAAGAACGCACCGATCAACAGCGCAACGAAGGTCCACAGCGAGGTGTAAGCAGCGACTTTCGCAGCGGTATCGGCGGCTTGCTTGGCTTTAAGCTTGGCGTCTTCGATGGCTTTTTTGGCATCGCCGTACACCTTGTCAATCCGCGCTTCGGCATCAGCTTGGCTCAGGTTGGTGCGCTGGCTGATCAACTGGGCCAGGTAGGTACGGTCTTCGGCGGCCAATTGGCCATCGTTGCTCAGGGTGCGCGTGAAGATGCGCGCCACTACACCGTGCACAGCGTCATCGCTGACGGCGGCTGGGCGGTCATCACGGAACAGGCTGTCGACGTAGTAGCCGAAGTCGCCACTGTTGGCGCCTTGAGCGGCACTGCCGGCGGCTTGAGTGAGGCCACTGGCGGCGCTTGAAGCAACACCTGCACCGGCTTTAACGCCGCCGCTGACCACGCTGCTGACGGAACCCACTACCAGTACTGCGGTAACCAGCGTGGCGACGGCCCAAGCGAGGAAACCATGCGCAGTGTCGCGAAAGTACACTTCATCGCCGTGCATGTTGGCCCATTTCACGCGCAGACGACCGGCGATGTAACCGCCCAGGCCGGATGCAACGATCTGGGTGAATGCCAGCCAGATAATCGTGGAAATGCCAAGGCCCTTGGCGCTGATGCCGCTGTCGGCCCATGGCGATACTGCGGAAAAGCCCAGGCCGAAGCCGAGCAATACCAGAATGAGCGACAATGCGGCGGCGGCGGCGGCGCCAGCAAAGATCGCCCCCCAGGAAACCCCGGAGAGCGTGCTCGACTCTTGTAGCGTGGATGATGAGGTGATCATTGTTGTTTTGCTCCCGGCAGGAAAAATAGTGTTACAAGTCTCAAAAAGGACAGTGCAGGCGGCGTGCCAGCCGGGGTAAAAATTAAAATCGTTGTATTTCAACAAGTTAAGTAAATTGAACTTAGTTAAACCATGCAAGATGCAAGAAATGCCTGATCGGAGCGGGCGTTATGCAATCTCGCTGCGTGGGTAAACAGATCGCTCCCACCTCTGCGTGGGTAACGCACCCCGTGACGCTGCGCGTCAGCCTCCACCATTGGACGCAGAGCGTCCAAGGCGGCCTCCCCGGGCACAGCGTGGGGACGATCCTGTGTAGCGGTTTTGCCAAGATGAAGTTTAATTTAGGAAGCGTTCAGGGATTTATTGGCAAAATGCACTTACTTCTAGTGTGAATCGCTCACCAGGTAATCCTATGACCCGTATTTTGACCATCGAGGATGACGCCGTAACCGCCCGCGAGATTGTCGCGGAGCTGAGCAGCCATGGACTGGACGTAGACTGGGTAGACAACGGCCGTGAAGGCCTGGTGCGTGCCGTGAGTGGTGATTACGACCTCATCACCCTCGACCGCATGCTGCCCGAACTCGATGGCTTGGCCATCGTCACCACCCTGCGCACCATCGGTGTGTCGACGCCGATCCTGATGATCAGCGCCCTCTCCGACGTCGACGAGCGCGTACGCGGCCTGCGCGCTGGCGGTGACGACTACCTGACCAAGCCGTTTGCCTCGGATGAAATGGCCGCACGCGTCGAAGTGCTGTTGCGGCGCAAAAGCACGGTCAAGGAATTCGAAACCGCCTTGCGCGTGGCCGACCTCGAACTGAACCTGATCAGCCGCGAAGCCAGCCGCGCCGACCAACCGCTGACCCTGCTGCCCACCGAATACAAACTGCTCGAATTCTTGATGCGCAACACCGGGCAGATCCTCTCGCGGATGATGATATTCGAGGAGGTCTGGGGGTATCACTTTGACCCCGGCACCAACCTGATCGACGTGCACATCGGCCGCCTGCGCAAAAAAATCGACCCGCCGGGCCTCACGCCGCTGATTCGCACGGTACGAGGTTCCGGTTATGTCATTGCTGAACCCCTCTAAAGGCTGGCGTTCCTCCAGTAGCCGCTTGCTGGCGCTGTACAGTTCGCTGTTTGTAGCGTGGAGCTGCATCCTCATGGGGGTGCTGTACTACGAAGTATCCGGCTACTTGAGCGACTTGTCGCGCCACTCGCTGCTGCAGCGCCAGCACTTGTTCCAGCGTTTCGACGGCGAAGAACTGGTGGAAGCGCTGACCACCAGCATGACCTTCGACATGAAGGGCGTAGACGCTTACGGCCTGTTCGACGAGCAATTTCGCCCTATCAGCGGGCCGATCCGCGCGGTGCCGCCCGACTTGCCGCTGGACGGCAAGATCCACGCGCTGGCCAACTGCGTCGACTCCGACGACCCAAAACTGCCCAAGGACAGCTGCGACGCCGTGGCCACCCACACCGAAGACGGCCGCTGGCTGGTACTGGTGCGCGCCAACGGTTCATTGTTCGGTGTGACCCGCATTATCTGGCACGCGCTGTTGTGGGCACTGTCGCTGACGATTATTCCGGGCGCTGCCGGCTGGCATTTATTACGCCGCCGCCCGCTGCGGCGTATTCGCGGGATACAAGCCAGCGCCGAGGCAATCGTCGCCGGGGACCTGACTCATCGCCTGCCGCTGTCGGACCGGCGTGACGAACTGGACATGCTCGCGGCGATCGTCAACGCCATGCTCGACCGCATCGAGAAGCTGATGAACGAGGTCAAGGGTGTGTGCGACAACATCGCCCATGACCTGCGCACACCGCTCACGCGCTTGCGTGCGCAGCTCTACCGCATCAAGCAACAGGCCGAGGAAGATTCGGTCTACGCGGTAAAACTCGACGACGCGATTGCCGAAACCGACACGCTGATGGCGCGTTTTCGCGGGCTGTTGCGCATCTCGGAACTCGAAGACCATCAGCGCCGCTCAGGCTTTTTGGTGATGGACCCGCTGCCGCTGTTGCGCGAGCTGCATGACTTCTACCTGCCCTTGGCCGAAGAAGGCGAATTGCAATTGCTGCTCGAAGTGCCCGAGTCGCTGCCATGGATCACCGGCGACCGCGCGCTGTTATTTGAAGCGCTGTCGAACCTGTTGAGCAACTCAATCAAGTTTTCGCCAGCCGGCGGTGAAGTGATCTTGCGCGGGGTCAATGATGCCGGTAGCACGCGCATCGAAGTGCACGACTCCGGCCCGGGCATTCCGGCGGCGGAGCGCGATGCGGTGTTCCAGCGTTTTTATCGCGTGGATGAAAGCGACCAACAAGGCGGCTTCGGTTTGGGGTTGTCGATTGTGGCGGCGATCATCAACTTGCACGGCTTCAAGCTGGTGGTCGGCAGCAGCCAGCGCGGCGGTGCGCGCCTGGTGCTGGAATGCCGGCAGCAATTGATGCCCGAATAGACCAGGCTTGAGTGGTTAAAGCAGATCAAAAGGGCTGTTGTGGGGGGGGGGGGGGGGGGGGGGGGGGGGGGGGGGGGGTGGGGGGGTTTTATTTGAGCCACCCCCCAACCGGGATGGGCCGGCCCCCCCGGAGGTGGGTTTTGGTTTTTT
>NZ_JBLZPT010000010.1:0-4313 GCF_049199985.1 Pseudomonas kitaguniensis | reverse complement strand
CGATTGCGGTGTGTCAGCTAAGCATTTGTCAACTGACACACCGCAATCGCGAGTAAGCCCGCTCCCACAGTTACTGCATTTCTACTTTAGGGATTCAGCCAGATACACCGCTGTCGGCAACGAGCGACCTCCCACACCGGCTTATCAAGCCGGGAAGTTGGCGCGCAACGCTTCGAGCCCGTCGCTGTACACGCCGGTAAACAGCGTTTCTACCTGCTCATCAGTGGTGCCCGGCGCCGGGCTGAATACGCCGGACCAGGTGACTTTCGCGGACGCATCGGTCAAGGCTTCAACCTGCACCGTCGCAAGGTAGGCACTGACCGGAAACGGTGACTGCTCGATGGTGTAGCTGTAGCTGCGCAACACGTTATCAAAGCTCTGCAAACGCTCGACGATCACACTGCCATCCGCCGTTTCCAAATGGCGCAGGCGGCCACCGTCGCCCGCCTCGCTTTTGACGATTAACGGCAACCAGTCCGGCAGCGCGTTGAAGCCGCCGATCAATTGCCAGGCCTGTTCGGCCGACACCGGGATTTCAATCACAGCAGATGCTTTTGGCACGGTAAATCTCCAGAAACCAAAGGAAAACGTTGCCCAGCCTGCCACGCTCAGCGCATCAATGCATCAACTCTGTGGGCGGCGGCGTGCTGCCGCTGGCGGCGCCACCGTCGATAATCCTGGCGGCTGACACACGGCTATCGGGAGCAAGCGCCCTGCCACATTAGCCCGGGCCGTGATTCAAGACCTTGTAAAACCGCACCGTTATGCCTAGCTTATGCGCCCCCCCTGCCCTGCGCTTTAAGGCCTTGCCCCATGGTTTTGCGTTTTCGTCCCGTCGTCACGTCACGTTTCGCCCTCGGCTTGCTGCTCAGCGGCGGCATCGGTAGCAGCCTCGCGGCTGAAATTGAACTGCCGACGGTGCAGGTCCAGGGTCAGGATGACGCAGGTTACCGCGCAGGCAGCGCCTCGGTCGGCGGCTTCAATGAAGCGCCGCTGTTGGACACGCCAGCCTCGATCACGGTGCTCAACGCGGCGCTGATCAAGGACCAGCAAGCCCGGTTGCTGAGTGAAGTGCTGCGCAACGATGCGTCGGTGGGCGACAGTTACGCGCCCATCGGCTATTACGAGAATTTTGTAGTGCGCGGCTTCTCGCTGAACGCCGCCAGCAGTTACAAGATCAACGGGCGCACCATCACCGGCGAGCAGAACGTCGCCCTCGAAAACAAACAGCAGGTCGAAGTGCTCAAGGGCCTGGCCGGTTTGCAGAGCGGCATTTCCGAGCCCAGCGGCGTGATCAACTACGTGACCAAGCGCCCGGAAGACGTACGCTCGGTGACGGTGTCGAGCGATGCTCGCGGCAGCGCCTACATCGCCACCGATGTCGGCGGCTGGTTTGGCAGCGAGCAGCAGTTTGGCCTGCGCGCCAACGTGGCGCACGAAGACCTTAACGCGTATGTAGAACATGCCAACGGCCAGCGCGACTTTGTATCGCTGGCGTTCGACTGGAACATCAGCCCGGATGCCGTGCTGCAACTGGATGCGGAATACCAGACCCGGCAGCAGCGCTCGGTGCCGGGTTATCAGTTGCTCGGTGGCACTGAAGTGCCGCATGACGCGTCGCCGAAAAAACTCTTGGGGCACCAGAGCGGCACGCATCAGGTCGGCATTGATTCGCTGAACCTCAACGGCAAATTTGACTACCGCTTCAGCGATCAGTGGCAAGGCAGCGTGAGCGCGGCCCGCAGCAAAGTGGTGATCGACGACTACAGCGCGTTCGCCTGGGGTGGCGACACCCGCGGTGTCGGCAACTACTTCAGCCCCGAAGGCAATTACGACATCTACGATTACCGCAGCCCCGACGACACGCGCCGCGACGATGAAGTGCAAGCGGCCATGACCGGCGTGTTCGATAGCGCAGGCCTGGGCCACGAATTGACCTTCGGCACCAGCGCGTTTCGCCGGGTGATCGATAAGCGCCTGGCGCTGAATGAATGGATCGGCAGCGGCAATATCGACACCGACGCGCCGACCTTAACCCCCACCGACAAGCCGTTGAACGACAGCCACCGCAACCTCGACAGCCGTCAGTACGGCGTGTTTGTCACCGACCGCATCCGCTTCAACGAGCAATGGCAAACCATCCTCGGTGGCCGCGAAGTGCGCCTGGATGAACACGCCTTCGACAGCCAAGGCAATCAGGCACGGCACACCCGGCAATACGTGTTTTTGCCGCAGGCGGCGCTGATCTATAAACCGCTTGAAAATATCTCGCTTTACACTAGTTACAGCAAGGGCGTGTCCTTGGGTGGCACGGCGCCGTGGTACGCAAGCAACGCCGATGAAACGCTGGCGCCGACCACATCACGACAGCTCGAAGCCGGCGTGAAGTACGACTGGCGCCGCATCAGCTTCGCCGCCGCCGTGTTCCAGACCCGCCAGGCCTATCAGTACGCCAAGCCCGACGGCGCCGGCAATTTCACCTACGTGCAACAAGGTGAGCAAAAAAACACCGGGCTCGAAGTCTCGGCCAACGGCTGGGCCACTGACCGTCTGCAAATCTCGACCAGCGCGGCGGCGATTCGTGCGCGGGTCAGCGACAGCGGCACGCCCGCGTACGAAGGCCATCAGACGATCAACGTGCCGACCTTTCGCGCCAGCGTGTACGCCGACTATGCGTTGCCGTGGGTGAATGGGTTAGCAGTGCTGGGCGGGGTGCAATACAGCGCCAAAAAGTACGCCAACCGCACCGGCAATGTTGAGGTGGGCGATTATGCCGTGGTGAATGTCGGTGGTCGCTATACGACCCGGGTTGACGGCCATGAAACGGTGTTTCGCCTGAGCGTCGACAACCTGTTCGACACACGCTACTGGCGTGATGCGGGTGAGTATATGGGCGATGACTATTTGTTCCAGGGCGCGCCGTTGACAGCGCGCTTGAGTGCGTCGGTCAACTTCTGAGCCTGGGCTATGCGCACACCGTCAACCAGGCCACCAAACTGCAACACACCGTGTGAGATAAGACCTGAGCCGCGCCTTGAGCATGGCCAAACCACCGGTAAGACCGGTCCGACCACCTTTACACGTTTTTTTTAATGATTTATTTCCAGATTGGATCCCCCTCACCCCCCAATGCTGTACTAGCATACGTCTCAGCGGGAGAGATCACCTCTCCAGGTTATTACCCTGGTGACCCATGTCAAATCCCGTTGCCACAGGCTTGAACACCCACACTCGAATTTCATGGATGAAACGATGAACTCACACCTGTTCCCTCATATAGGGAAGGTCATTGCCAGCACCGGAAGTCGCCATTTTCCGCGCATGCTGCATGACCTGATCCTCACCCAACTGGCAGTGGACGCCACACATATCACGCAAATGCGAGTGAACGCCAAAGGGCACACCCGACGCCGCATCAGCCCGGTCTACACCGATTCGGCGGTGGCTCTGGGCGAAGAACAACCCGCCGCACAATTGCACCTTACCCGTCGCACAGACGACCTGCGCTACGTGCTGTCGGTGTACCGCTCACACCAGTCGCAAAGCTTTTCGCCGCAGGAACGCAGCATGCTGCAGGACTTTTCCACGCTGTTGCTGCCGATGGTCGAAAAACACATCACCGCGATCCAGCCGTCCCGCCAGAACAGCGACGCGGCGGTAGCGAAAAACCAAGGCATCGAAACCCTGCGTCGGCGTATTGAAGAACGCCTGGTGCAGTCGGGGCTGACCCTGTCCACGCGTGAATTTGAGGTGTGCGTAGGCCTGCTGGGCGGGCTCACCGGGCCGCAGTTGGCGGAGCAACTGGCGTTGAAGGTCAACACCGTCGAGAGTTACCTCAAGCGCGCGGCGATCAAGCTGGGGATCAGCGGAAGGCATTCGTTGTTGCGGTGGATGTATGCCACGCAAGAACCGCTGAATCTGTAAAACCGTATTTGATAGAGCGGAAGCCGGCCCAATCCCACAGGCAGAATCTGGTCAACCTGTGGGAGCGGGCTTGCTCGCGATTACGGTGTGTCAGTTGAAAAATACTTATCTGACATACCGCAATCGCGAGCAAGCTGATAGAGGCGGAAGCCGGCCCAATCCCACAGGCAGAATATGGTCAACCTGTGGGAGCGGGCTTGCTCGCGATTACGGTGTGTCAGTTGAAAAATACTTATCTGACATACCGCAATCGCGAGCAAGCTGATAGAGGCGGAAGCCGGCCCAATCCCACAGGCAGAATATGGTCAACCTGTGGGAGCGGGCTTGCTCGCGATTACGGTGTGTCAGTTGAAAAATACTTATCTGACATACCGCAATCGCGAGCAAGC
>NZ_JBLZPT010000001.1:660271-812100 GCF_049199985.1 Pseudomonas kitaguniensis | reverse complement strand
CGATTGCGGTGTGTCAGTTGAAAAATACTTACCTGACACACCGCAATCGCGAGCAAGCCCGCTCCCACAGTTGACCGTGTTCGGCTTTAAACGGGATTGTTTCATCAGCTAGTGGGGGCGCAGCCGCAAGATCAGCGCGCCGTCAAACGGGTCGCTCAGGTAATGCGCCTGCACCCCAAACGTGTCCAGCAACCGCTGCGGTGTCAGCACCTCCAGCGGCTTGCCGAGTGCCACCAGCCGGCCCTTGTCCAGCACGGCCAAGCGATCGCAGGTCAACGCTTGATTGAGGTCATGCAACGCAATCAAGGTGGTCACGGGCAAGGCGTGCACGCCTTTCAAAATCCCCAGTTGGTGCTGAATATCCAGGTGATTGGTCGGTTCATCCAGCAGCAAAATCTGCGGCCGTTGCGCCAGTGCGCGGGCAATGTGCACGCGTTGGCGTTCACCCCCGGAAAGGCTGTGCCAGGCACGGCTGCTCAAGTGCGTGGCGTCGACGTCATGCAGGGCTTGGCGCACGATGGCATCGTCAGCGCTGGACCACGGGCTGAGCGCCGACAGCCACGGTGTGCGGCCCAAGGCCACGGCGTCGAACACGCGGATGGCGTCGCAGGTGTCGGCTTGTTGCTCCACCACTGCGAGCGTTTGCGCAATTCCGCGGCGCGACAATGCACGCAGGCGCTGGCCGCCCAGTTGCACTTCGCCGGCCGCAGGCGTGCGCAAACCTGCGAGCAGTTTCAGCAAGGTGGATTTGCCGGAGCCGTTCGGGCCGACAATGCCCAAGGTTTCGCCGCGCTGAACCTCCAGGTGAATGTCACGCAGCAACGCGGTCTCACGCACCTTGAAGCCCAGCCCGTGGCAGCTCAGTACCGGCGCGCTCATCGGGCGTTTCTCCGGCCGATCAAAATCAGTGCAAACACTGGCGCGCCGACCAGCGCGGTGACCACGCCCACCGGAATCACCTGGCCTTTGACCAACGTGCGCGACAGCACATCGGCGGCAATCAAAAACAACGCGCCGCCCAAGGCGCTGGCCGGCAGCAATCGCGAATGCCCGGTGCCGAGCAGCAGTCGCGCGGCGTGCGGGATCACCAGGCCGACAAAGCCGATGGAGCCGACAATCGACACCATCACCGCCGTGACCAACGCCGCGCAGCCCACCAGCACAATTTGCACACGCCGCACCGGGATGCCCAGTGAAGCCGCCGAGTCTGTGCCGAAGGTAAACGCATCCAGCGCGCGACGGTGCAACAGGCAAACCGCCAAGCCCGCGACTGCCACCGGCACCGCCAGCCACACGGAAGGCCAGCGCACGCCGCTGAGGTTGCCGAGCAGCCAGAACATGATGCCGCGTGCCTGCTCGGAGCTGGCCGACTTGGTAATCAGGAACGCCGTAAGGGCGTTGAACAACTGCGAGCCGGCGATGCCCGCCAAAATTACCTGCCCGGTGGCGCTGGACGAACCGCTCACGCGCGCCAGCAAAATCACCAGTGCAAAGGCTGCCATGGCGCCAGCAAATGCACCGGCCGACAACGAAATCAAACCGCCGCCGATGCCGATCAACGCCACCAGTACCGCACCGGTCGAGGCGCCCGCACTGATGCCCAGCAAGTACGGATCGGCCAACGGGTTACGCAGCAACGATTGCAAAATCACCCCGCACGTGGCCAGCCCCGCGCCACAGGCTGCGGCCACCAGGGCGCGGGTCAGGCGGTAGTTCCACACCACGCCTTCGTCGATCGGGTCGAGCACGTAGCCCGCCGCCCACAGTTTGTTGGCGAGTACCTGCAACACCACTTGCGGTTCGATGTTGGTTTCGCCGATGGCTGCCCCGGCGAGTACGGCGATCAACAGCAGCGCCAGGGCGAGTAGGCTGCGTATCATTTGCGCAGGTCGTAGCCGTCGATGGCGCTGGCCAGTTGTTCAAGGCCATCAAAGGTGCGCACGCTGGCCTGTAATGCGAGGGCGTCGAGGACGATGATGCGGTTGTTTTTCACGGCGTCCATGTTGCGCGTGACCGGGTCGCTGCGCAGGAACGCGAGTTTCTTTTCATGGTCGTCAGCCGGGTAGCGGCGGCGATCCATGCGGGCGATGATCAGGAAGGTCGGGTTGGCCTTGGCGATGGTTTCCCAGCCGACGGCTGGCCACTCTTCGTCGGACTGCACCACGTTGTGCAGGCCCAGCGTTTGCAGCATGAACTCGGGAACGCCCTTGTGGCCGGCCACGTACGGGTCGCTGTTCAGCTCGGCGCTGGAGAACCACACCACTGCGCTGGCGTGTTTGAGGCCTTTGCTCTGCACGGTGGCGACCGCGTTGGCCAAGCGGGCCTTGAGCGCGTCAGTCAGTTGCTGGCCGCGCGCTTGTACGTCGAAGATTTCGGCCAGTTGGCTGATGCTCTTATAAACGGTGTCGATGCGGAACGGCGCCAGCCGCGTGCCGTCGGCGCCCACCAGGTTGTCCTTGGCTTCGCAGTCGGACGGCAGCAGGTAGGTCGGGATTTTCAGTTCGTGAAACTGCTCGCGGGTGCCAACCACGCCTTGCGGGCCAACCACCCATTCCAGCTCCGCGGCCACCAGTTGCGGGCGCTTGGCGATCACCGCTTCGAAGCTCGGCTCGTTGTCGGCCAAGCGTTCGATGCTGTCGTTCTGCGCCTTGAATGGCGGCGATACGCTGTTGAACCACAGCGAGGTGCCAACCACTTTATCGCCCACGCCCAGGGCGTAGAGCATTTCGGTAGCAGACTGGCCGATGGTCACACTGCGCGCGGGTGCGTGCTCGAAGGTCAAAGTGCTGCCGCAGTTCTGCAGCGTCAGCGGGTAGGTGGTGGCGTGGGCCAGGGCGCAGAAACCCATGCCGGTGATCAAGGCTGTGACGCGTAAAAGCATGGCGCAATCTCCGTGTGAACCGTAGGCGAAGCAGGGGAGGTACGGCTTGGAAATACGCCCTTGAAGGCTGCAGGTTTTGCAGGGCAAGGAGGTCCTTCCCGGACACCCCGCCGGTTAGTCTTTTTTGCTTGGCCGGCAGGTCTCCTGACTGATGCGTCGCGGCCTTGCTCACGCCTTCCCGGACGCGGTCCAGTGGCAGTTGGGAGCAGGCTCGGCATCTACAGTTGCGGGGGCAGTTCCGATTGGCGCGGTGTACCGCGCGTTGGATTCCCTGTTAGTCCCGTTTGGGAACCGGCGCGGTATGGTAGTCGATTGCGCGGGCGCGGGCGAACCTGATGTAAGGCATCGTGGATGCCTTACCGGTTGGCGCGGTTAAACACGAATATCCGCAGGGCCCTGGATAAGCGCTTCAATGCGTGTGCCGGTGGCGCGCTCCTCGTTGCTGAACCCGTCGTAGTCGGCCAGGTTGGCAAAACGGATACCGGTCAGTTGCTCTATCTGAATCACGCTGCGCTGGTAGGTTCTGAGCTGGCCAAATATCAGGTCAAGCTCACCCAGCTCGCGGCTTTGGTCAATCATGTAAGCGCTGGCGGATGGCTTGCCGTCGTCGCTGAGGTAGGCGACCACTTTCCAGAATGCTTTGGGAATTTTAACCCCACGGTACACGCGGTCGTCGTCGGCCAACACCGGCCCGGTAAACACCGTTGCGCGTGCTTTCCAGCGGCGGGTGTTGTCAAGAATGTAGTCCTCAAGTTCCAGCCAGGTCTTCTGGTTGAAGGCGCTCATCTGCGGCGAGCAGTTGGTGAAATGGAAGGTGTCGGCGTTGGCGGTTTTCGCCTCCTCGCCCCAATTGGGGTCTTGTCGGCGCACCAGGTGGCCGCGGTCCAGGCCATTGCTGGTGTAAAGCTCTTCGCCTATCTGGGCGGTGATGGGCAAACGGCCATCGTATGCCCAGACGTCATTGCTGCGAATAATATCGACCTGTTGGCCACCGTCGATATTGACGCCCACGTAAAGCGCCAGGCGCCGCGAACGCGACATCGTCACCGAGAAATGCGTGTAGTCCAGACGCTCGCCGCCGCCTTCCAGCGGCTGCACGTCCTCGGCGATTGAATCAGCCACCGTGGGCCACGGCACCGCAAAGCTGCCGAGAAAGTCTTGCGCATAACCGCGCCGGTTCTGCAGCTCTTTGGCAGGGGTGACACGTGGTTGGGACGCACGGGCCTCAAGGTTGGCGATTGCCGGGTTGGCCGCGATCAGCGGGCGCAGATCGGCGAGTCTGGGGCGGTGTAACAGGTCGACAGTGGCTTTACGGGCGGGCATCGGACGTTCCTCACGGGGCTCGAATCCACACAACTGCAACACAATTTGATGACATTAATGGGTACACATAACCCATCGGCCGACTACCCTGAAAGAACCACCCGAACAGTAGTCATTCGCAAAAATGGAGTCAGCCAATGTGTGTTCGCCACCCCCGCAACCCGGTTTTCTGCTTGATCCCGCCTTATATTCTTGAGCAAATCATGCGCAACGGTGACAAGGCTCAACGCGAAATTGCCTTGCGTACACGCGCCAAAGACAGCACGTTCCGATCATTACGCATGGCCGCGGTGCCGGCCAAAGGCCAGGCGCGCATGCTGCTGGCTGCAGGGGCGAGCAAACGGCGCTCGATCTACAGCGCCGACGGCAGCGAAGCACTGCCGGGCACCCTGATGCGCGGCGAAGGCCAGCCAGCCAAGGGTGACGCCGCGGTCGACGAGGCCTACGATGGGTTGGGCGCCACGTTCGATTTTTTTGACGAGGTGTTCGACCGCAATTCCATCGACGATGCCGGTATGGCGCTGGACGCTACCGTGCACTTTGGCAAGAATTACAACAACGCTTTCTGGAATTCGACCCAGATGGTTTTTGGTGATGGGGATGGGCAGTTATTCAACCGGTTCACCATCGCGCTCGAAGTGATCGGCCATGAGTTGACGCATGGCGTCACCGAGGATGAGGCCAAGCTGATGTATTTTAATCAGTCGGGCGCGTTGAACGAGTCCGTGTCGGACGTGTTCGGCTCACTGATCAAGCAATATGCGTTGAAGGAAAAAGCCCAGGACGCCGATTGGTTGGTCGGCAAAGGGCTGTTTACCCCAAAAATCAACGGCGTCGCGCTGCGCTCGATGAAGGCCCCCGGCACCGCGTTTGACGACAAGCTGTTGGGCAAGGACCCGCAGCCGGGGCATATGGATGATTTTGTGCACACCTACGACGACAATGGCGGCGTGCATATTAATTCCGGTATCCCCAACCATGCGTTCTATCAAGTCGCCACCAGGATTGGCGGTTTCGCCTGGGAGAAAGCCGGGCGTATCTGGTATGACACCTTGCGTGATTCGCGGCTGCGGCCGAACTCGGGTTTTTTGCGTTTTGCACGCATTACCCACGATATTGCCGGTCAACTTTACGGCGTGAACAAGGCGGAGCAGAAGGCGGTCAAGGAAGGCTGGGCGGCGGTTGGCATTAATGTCTGACACACCACGTGGGCAATGAGGTATAGCCATGCAAATTTCGATCAAGGAAAACGGCGGCCCGGCGTTTTTTCCGGGTTTGGCTAAACCTCGTACGGTGCGCCTGGACGCGCTGCCCGAGCCGGACCAGCAGGAATTGCGGCAACTGATCGAAGCCTCAAACTTCTTTCAGTTGCCGCAAAGCACAGCCCCGGACCGCTGCAAGCCAGGCCAGGTGCATTACACCCTGACCGTCACCGAAGGCGAGCGTGAACACACGGTGTGCATGGAAGCGCCGGTGAAATCGCAGGCACTGGACGGGCTGGTGCAGTGCGTGAGGCGGCACATTCGCAGCTGAGGCCGTGTCGCCACGGCGCCTGGCTTAGCTGCGGTCCAACCACACCGTTTGCGCGTTGCAGAATTCGCGCACACCAAAGTGCGACAGTTCACGCCCGAACCCGCTCTTTTTCACACCACCAAAGGCCACACGCGGGTCGGACACGCTGAAGGCGTTGACGAACACGCCGCCGGTTTCCAGCTGGTTGGCGATGTCGTGTGCCTTCGCCGAATCAGTGGTGAAGATGCTGGCGGTGAGGCCGAACTCGCTGTCGTTGGCCAGGGCCACCGCGTGGTCGGCGTCGCGGGCGGTGATGATCGAGGCCACCGGGCCAAACAGCTCCTGTTTGAACGAGGTCATTTGGTCGGTGACATTCGCCAGCACGGTCGGTGCATAGTAATTGCCGGCGCCGGGTACTTTGTCGCCGCCCAGCAGCAGGCTCGCGCCTTCTTCCAGGGTGGCCTGCACCTGGCCGTGCAACTCGTCGCGCAGGTCAAAGCGGGCCATGGGGCCGATGTAAGTGCGGGTGGCGGTCGGGTCGCCCATTACCAGCGCGCGGCTGGCTTCAAGGAATTTAGCAGTGAACGCTTCGACCACGCCGGCTTCGATGATCAGGCGTTTGGCGGCGGCGCAGACTTGGCCGCTGTTCTGGAAGCGGCCGATCACCGCGGCCTGCACGGCGGCGTCGAGGTCGGCGTCATTGAGTACGATAAACGGGTCGGAGCCGCCCAGTTCGAGCACGCATTTTTTCAACGCGGCACCCGCCTGCGAGCCGATGGCCATGCCGGCGCGCACGCTGCCGGTGAGGGTGACGGCGGCGATGCGTGGGTCGGCGATGGCGTTGGACACGCCGTCCTGGGTCACGTTGAGCACTTCGAACAGGCCTTCAGCGAAGCCGGCTTTTTGGAACGCTGCTTTCATCAGGTACGCGCTGCCCATCACGTTTGGTGCATGTTTGAGCACATAAGTATTGCCGGCGAGCAGGGTCGGCACGGCGCCGCGCAGCACTTGCCATACCGGAAAATTCCACGGCATTACGGCGAGTATCGGGCCTAGCGGGCGGTATTCGATGTGCGCGGTGCCGTTGTCCACCAGAGTCGGTTCCGGCGCAAGCATGGCCGGGCCGTGGGCGGCGTACCATTCGCTGAGGTGTGCGCATTTTTCGATTTCGGCACGCGCCTGAGCGATGGGCTTGCCCATTTCCAGGGTGATCATCTGCGCCATTTCTTCGGCTTGCTCACGCAGCGCACCGGCCAAGGCCAAGAGCAATTCGGCGCGCTGGCTGACCGGCTGGCGGCGCCAGGTGCGGAATGCGCCGGTGGCGCGGTTGAGGGTGGCGTCCAGTTGCGCCTCGGTTTCGTAGGGGTAGCTGCCGACGGTTTCGCCGTTGGCGGGGTTGATCGATAAGGCGTGGGTCTGCTGAGAAATAGCGTTCATGGCACCGTCCTGCTGAATGACTGGAATGGAGTCAGCCTACGGGGGTGCATGTTTTCTGGAAACTGAATAATATTAAGCAATACGTTCACGATTGGAGAATGACTTGGATCTGGTGCAGCTGGAAATCTTCAAGGCCGTTGCCGAGCAAGGCAGCATCAGCGCCGCCGCGCAGTTGATTCATCGCGTGCCGTCGAACCTGACCACGCGCATCAAGCAACTGGAGGAGGACTTGGGCGTGCAATTGTTTATCCGCGAGAAGAGCCGCCTGCGCCTGTCGCCAGCCGGGTGGAATTTCCTCGGCTATACGCGGCGTATTCTCGACCTGGTCCAAGAAGCCCGCGCGACAGTGGCGGGGGATGAGCCTCAGGGCGCATTCGCGTTGGGGTCACTGGAGAGCACGGCGGCGGTGCGAATTCCCGCGTTGCTCGCGGCTTACAACCAAAAACACACCAAGGTCGAGCTGGACCTGAGCACCGGGCCGTCGGGCACGATGATCGAAGGCGTGTTATCGGGGCGGCTGGCGGCGGCGTTCGTCGATGGCCCGGTGTTGCATGCGACGCTGGAAGGGGTGGCGGTGTTTGAAGAGGAAATGGTGGTGATCGCACCGCTGCATCACGCGCCCATTACCCGCGGCCAGGATGTGGCGGGGGAGAGCATTTACACCTTTCGTTCCAATTGCTCGTACCGGCATCACTTCGAGCGCTGGTTTTCACAGGACGGTGCGGTGCCGGGCAAAATCTGCGAGATGGAGTCTTACCACGGCATGCTCGCCTGCGTCAGCGCGGGCGCCGGTCTGGCGCTGATGCCGCGCAGCATGCTGGAAAGCATGCCGGGGTTTACCGCGGTAAGTGTGTGGCCGTTGGCCGACAATTTTCGCACGTTGCACACGTGGCTGATCTGGCGCCGGGGCACCGTGTCGCAGAGTTTGAACAGCTTTGTGAAGTTGCTTGAGGAACGGGGTCTGGAAACCCCATAAAACGCCTGTGGGCGTGTGTTCAGCCGCCGAACTGAAAGGTGCCCATTGCCAGCTTGGCCATTATCGCGGTCGCGCCCAATTGCACCAGCCACAAGGCCAATCCGCCGAGGAACACCCCGAGCGCCACTTGCAGCACCAGGCTTTTCTGGCGCTTGGGTTGCGGCGCGCGCGGGGTAAAGTCGTGCAGTTCGTCGCGGTCGGCACGCAGGTCCAGGTCGTCGTCTCTCATAGGGTTCTCACAGCAAAGGGGCAGTCGGGGGGGCAGTCTAACGGGTTGTTGTGGCCCACAACAAAAAAAGGGGAAGCCATTGGCTTCCCCTTCGTACAGCCTTGCAGGCTTACAGCACTTGAACAATCGCCTGGGTCACAGCGCCAATGTTCGACTGGTTCAGCGCCGCCACACAAATACGCCCGGTGTCGAGCGCGTAGATACCAAACTCGCTGCGCAAGCGCGTCACTTGCTCAACGCTCAGGCCGGAGTAGGAGAACATCCCGCGCTGGCGGCCGACGAAGCTGAAGTCGTGGCCCGGTGCGGCCTTGGCCAGTTCGGCGACCATCTGCTCACGCATGCCACGGATGCGCAGGCGCATTTCGGCCAGTTCGGCTTCCCACTGGGCGCGCAGCTCGGGGTTGTTCAACACCGCCGCCACGATCGCCGCACCGTGGGTGGGCGGGTTGGAGTAGTTGGTGCGGATCACACGCTTGACCTGCGACAGGATGCGCGCGCTTTCTTCTTTGGATTCGCTGACGATCGACAGCGCGCCCACGCGTTCGCCGTACAGCGAGAACGACTTGGAGAACGAGCTGGACACAAAGAAGGTCAGGCCCGATTCAGCGAACAGGCGCACGGCAGCGGCGTCTTCGTGGATGCCGTCGCCAAAGCCTTGATAGGCCATGTCGAGGAACGGCACCAGGTTCTTCGCCTTGACCACATTCAGCACGTCTTGCCAGTCGGCCGGGCTCAGGTCGACGCCGGTCGGGTTATGGCAGCAGGCGTGCAGCACCACGATGGACTGTGGCGGCAGGGCGTTGAGGTCTTCGAGCAGGCCGGCACGGTTGACGTCGTGGGTGGCAGCGTCGTAGTAGCGATAGTTCTGCACCGGGAAACCGGCGGTTTCGAACAGCGCGCGGTGGTTTTCCCAGCTCGGGTCGCTGATGGCCACCACGGCGTTCGGCAGCAGTTGCTTGAGGAAGTCGGCGCCGATTTTCAGCGCGCCGGTGCCGCCCACGGCTTGGGCAGTGATCACGCGGCCAGCGCTCAGCAGCGGCGAGTCAGCACCGAACAGCAGCGTTTGCACGGCTTGGTCGTAAGCCACGATGCCGTCGATCGGCAGGTAGCCACGGGCGGCGTGTTGCGCCACGCGAACGGCTTCCGCTTCGGCAACGGCACGCAAGAGTGGAATCTTCCCCTCTTCGTTGCAGTAAACGCCCACGCCAAGGTTGACCTTGGTGGTTCGTGTGTCGGCGTTGAATGCTTCGTTGAGGCCCAGGATTGGATCGCGTGGTGCCATTTCGACAGCGGAGAACAGGCTCATTTTTGCGGCAGCTCTATGGGGGAAGGGAGGGACGTGTCGCGCTCCAGCCGAATGCACTAGAGCGGTGCACAAACGGGGAGCTAGTATAGAGGCCCGCACCGCGCAGGGCGACCACCGAAACGGCTTTTAGGCCAAGTTTTTCGGTTTATTTGCCGACGGTTAGCCTCACTGCCACCTTGATCGTAGACGGCAAGTAGGACGATTGCCTTGAAACCCGTCACATTCGCCTCCACTTCTACAGCTATCATGGTTTTTTCCTGCAACCTGCGATGACTATTCGCGGGTCGCTGAGCTTTTTTCGTCCTCGGCGGTGTCCAGCCTGGGGTGACTTGAAAGAGGTACGTTATGTCGGATTTCCAGCTCGTCACCCGTTTTGAACCCGCCGGCGATCAACCCGAAGCCATTCGCCAGATGGTCGAAGGCATCGAAGCCGGCCTGGCGCATCAGACGCTGCTCGGGGTGACCGGGTCGGGCAAGACCTTCAGCATCGCCAACGTGATTGCGCAGATCAACCGCCCCACGCTGGTGCTGGCGCCGAACAAAACCCTGGCTGCGCAGCTTTACGGCGAGTTCAAGGCGTTCTTCCCGAACAACGCGGTGGAGTATTTCGTTTCTTATTACGACTACTACCAGCCCGAAGCCTATGTGCCGTCCTCCGATACCTTTATCGAGAAGGATGCGTCGATCAACGACCACATCGAGCAGATGCGGTTGTCGGCGACCAAGGCGTTGCTGGAGCGCAAAGACGCGATCATCGTGACCACGGTGTCGTGCATCTATGGCCTGGGCAGCCCGGAAACCTATTTGAAGATGGTGCTGCACGTCGACCGCGGCGACAAACTCGACCAGCGCGAACTGCTGCGCCGCCTGACCAGTTTGCAGTACACGCGCAACGACATGGACTTCGCCCGTGCGACCTTTCGTGTGCGCGGCGATGTGATCGACATCTACCCGGCGGAATCCGACCTGGAAGCGATCCGCATCGAGCTGTTTGACGATGAAGTCGAGAGCCTGTCGGCCTTCGACCCGTTGACCGGCGAAGTCATCCGCAAGCTGCCGCGCTTCACCTTCTATCCGAAAAGCCACTACGTGACCCCGCGTGAAACCCTGATGGGCGCCATCGAGGGCATCAAGGTCGAGTTGGCCGAACGCCTGGAATACCTGCGTTCCAATAACAAACTGGTAGAAGCCCAGCGCCTTGAGCAACGCACGCGCTTCGACCTGGAGATGATCCTCGAACTGGGTTACTGCAACGGCATCGAAAACTATTCGCGCTACCTCTCGGGCCGCGAGTCCGGGGCGCCTCCGCCGACGCTTTACGATTACCTGCCGCCAGACGCCTTGCTGGTGATCGACGAGTCGCACGTCAGCGTGCCGCAAGTCGGCGCGATGTATAAGGGCGACCGTTCGCGTAAAGAGACGCTGGTGGAGTACGGCTTTCGCCTGCCGTCGGCGCTGGACAACCGGCCGATGCGCTTTGACGAGTGGGAAGCCATCAGCCCGCAGACGATTTTTGTATCTGCCACGCCCGGCAACTATGAAGCCGAGCATGCCGGCCGTGTGATTGAGCAAGTGGTGCGGCCGACTGGCCTGGTAGACCCGCAAATCGAGATTCGCCCGGCGTTGACGCAGGTGGACGACTTGCTGTCGGAAATCCACAAGCGTGTGGCGCTCGAAGAGCGCGTGCTGGTCACCACGCTGACCAAGCGCATGTCCGAAGACTTGACCGACTACCTGGCCGACCACGGCGTGCGCGTGCGTTATTTGCACTCGGACATCGACACCGTGGAGCGCGTCGAGATTATCCGCGACCTGCGCCTCGGTACCTTTGACGTGTTGGTGGGGATCAACCTGCTGCGTGAAGGTTTGGACATGCCGGAAGTGTCGCTGGTGGCGATTCTGGATGCCGACAAGGAAGGCTTCCTGCGCTCCGAGCGTTCGCTGATCCAGACCATCGGCCGTGCGGCGCGTAACCTCAATGGTCGGGCGATTCTCTACGCCGACCGCATCACCGGCTCCATGGAGCGCGCGATTGGCGAGACCGATCGGCGGCGCGACAAGCAGATCGCGTTTAACCTGGCCAATGGCATTACCCCAAAGGGTGTGTTCAAGGACGTCGCCGACATCATGGAAGGCGCCACCGTGCCTGGCTCGCGCAGCAAGAAGCGCAAAGGCATGGCCAAGGCCGCCGAAGAGAGCGCCAAGTACGAAAACGAGCTGCGTTCGCCGAGTGAGATCACCAAGCGTATCCGCCAGTTGGAAGAGAAGATGTACCAACTGGCGCGCGATCTTGAGTTTGAGGCGGCGGCGCAAACGCGTGACGAGATCGGCAAGTTGCGTGAGCGCTTGTTGGCCGTTTGATCTGCGGTGACCGGGCTTGCCGTATCGCGAGCACGCCCGCTCCCACACTGTGACCGTGTTCACCCGCGCTGGAGCCTGACCACCTGGGGCTGTTACCATTCGCCCCTTGTTTGAATTTTCAGCTTTATCGCCCATTCGAGACCTGCCATGACCACCGTCCGCACGCGCATTGCGCCATCGCCTACTGGGGATCCCCACGTCGGTACTGCTTACATCGCCTTGTTCAACTACTGCTTTGCCAAGCAGCACGGCGGTGAATTCATCCTGCGGATCGAAGACACCGACCAGGTGCGTTCCACCCGTGAGTCGGAACAGCAGATCTTCGACGCCTTGCGCTGGTTGGGCATTACCTGGGCGGAAGGCCCGGACGTAGGCGGCCCGCATGGCCCGTATCGTCAAAGCGAACGCAGCGACATCTATAAGCAGTACACCCAGCAACTGGTCGACATGGGCCATGCGTTCCCGTGTTTCTGCACCAGCGAAGAGTTGGACCAGATGCGCGCCGAGCAACAGGCGCGTGGCGAAACCCCGCGTTACGATGGCCGCGCATTGCTGTTGTCGCCCGAAGAAGTGGCGCAGCGCCTGGCCGCCGGCGAACCGCATGTGATCCGCATGAAGGTGCCGAGCGAGGGCGTGTGCGTGGTGCCGGACATGCTGCGCGGTGACGTCGAGATCCCGTGGGACCGCATGGACATGCAAGTGCTGATGAAGACCGACGGTCTGCCGACGTACTTCCTGGCCAACGTGGTCGACGACCACCTGATGGGCATCACTCATGTACTGCGCGGCGAAGAATGGCTGCCATCGGCGCCAAAACTGATCCTGCTCTACGAGTACTTCGGCTGGGAACAGCCGCAACTGTGCTACATGCCACTGCTGCGTAACCCGGACAAGAGCAAGCTGTCCAAGCGCAAGAACCCGACTTCGGTGACCTTTTACGAGCGCATGGGCTTCATGCCCGAAGCGATGCTCAACTACCTGGGCCGCATGGGTTGGTCGATGCCGGACGAGCGCGAGAAGTTCTCGCTGCAGGAAATGGTCGACAACTTCGACTTGTCGCGCGTCTCCCTCGGCGGGCCGATCTTCGACATCGAGAAGCTGTCGTGGCTCAACGGCCAATGGCTGCGTGACCTGCCGGTGGAAGAATTCGCCAGCCGCGTGCAGCAGTGGGCGTTGAACCCCGAGTACATGATGAAGATTGCACCGCTGGTGCAGGGCAGGGTGGAGACGTTCAGCCAGGTCGCACCGTTGGCCAGCTTCTTCTTTGCCGGCGGCGTGAGCCCGGATGCCAAGCTGTTTGAATCGAAGAAACTCTCGGGCGATCAGGTTCGCCAGTTGATGCAGTTGATCTTGTGGAAGCTCGAAAGCCTGCGCCAGTGGGAGAAGGATGCGATCACCGCGACGATTCAGGCGGTGGTGGAGTCGCTGGAGCTGAAATTGCGCGATGCCATGCCGTTGATGTTTGCCGCGATCACCGGGCAGGCCAGTTCGGTGTCGGTACTTGATGCGATGGAAATTCTCGGCCCCGACCTGACGCGTTTCCGTCTGCGCCAAGCCCTTGATTTGCTTGGTGGTGTGTCGAAGAAAGAAAACAAGGAATGGGAAAAGCTGCTGGGCGCTATCGCTTAAGCAACGTGCTGTAACGATCAAACCCCGGTTTTCCGGGGTTTGATCGGTAAGTGATTGTTATCCCGGCAAAAAACTTTGAAAAATGTTGAAAATAAATTTGACAGCCTTCCAAAGCGCCATTAAGATTCGCCCCGTCCTCACCGATGAGGGGCTATAGCTCAGCTGGGAGAGCGCTTGCATGGCATGCAAGAGGTCAACGGTTCGATCCCGTTTAGCTCCACCAATTTGCACGTTCAAGGCCTGGCCACACCGGTTTTGAATTGATCAGATTTAATCTGGTCACGTTGTACAGAAGGTTTTGTCCCCTTCGTCTAGTGGCCTAGGACACCGCCCTTTCACGGCGGTAACAGGGGTTCGAGTCCCCTAGGGGACGCCATTTTCAACAAGCAGCTCGATAAGGCTGCTGCGCCGCGAGGCGAAAAATCCGGGGCTATAGCTCAGCTGGGAGAGCGCTTGCATGGCATGCAAGAGGTCAACGGTTCGATCCCGTTTAGCTCCACCAATTTACACGTTCAAGGGTTGGCCACACCGCCCTTGAATTGATCAGGCTCAGCTTGATCAGGTTGTATAGAAGGTTTGTGTCCCCTTCGTCTAGTGGCCTAGGACACCGCCCTTTCACGGCGGTAACAGGGGTTCGAGTCCCCTAGGGGACGCCACGATTACCCGCTCTGCGGGATTTTTAAGGGTCATTCAATTATTGAATGGCCCTTTTGTTTGTCTGGCGTTTGGCCAATCCTCTTTTCATTCCCCCAGCCTTTGATCAACGCTCATGCTTGTCGCTTGCAGAATATTATTATGGTAATAATATTCGACTCATGAGAGTCGGAGGCACGCGATGAACGATAAAAAAGCACACACCCGTGAGCGCATTCTGCAAGCCGCCAGCGCTGCGCTGGTTCAGCGCGGCCCGGCCGAACCCAGTGTGGGCGAAGTCATGGGCGCGGCAGGGCTGACGGTCGGTGGTTTTTACGCGCACTTTGAAAGCAAAGACGCGTTGATGCTGGAAGCCTTCACCGAGTTACTCGCGCGGCGTCGTGCGTTGATTGCCGACATGGACGCGCAACTCACCGGTGAGGAACGCCGCGGGCTGGTGGCGGCGTTTTACCTGTCACGCAAGCACCGCGACTCAACGGACCAGGCGTGCCCGATACCCGCCACCGTGGGTGAGATGAGCCGCCTGCCGGACGAATTTCGCCAGGCGCTCAACGAGCATACCGAGCTGATGGTCGTACAGTTGTCTGCCAGCCCCGAGGACGCCGATAAAGCCCTGGCTGATATGGCCTTGATGATTGGCGGGTTGGCGTTGGCGCGTGCCCTCGGGCCTGGCGAGTTGTCGGACCGCGTACTACGCGCAGCCAAATCGGCGGTGCGCTGAACAGGAGTCGCATGATGGGTGCATTCACCTGGCAGGCGCTGATTTACAGGCGCGGCAACCCGCCTGATACACTGCCCCGCCGACATTAATCGACTGGAGCAAGGCATGGGCTGGGATTTGGCAACGCCGTTTATCATCGACTTGCAGGTCGCCGCTGAAGACATCGACGGCCTGGGGCACGCCAATAATGCGGTGTATGTGACTTGGCTGGAGCGTTGCGCCTGGCGCCATTCCCAGTGCCTGGGGCTGGACCTTACCGAGTACCGCAGGCTTGACCGCGCCATGGCCGTGGTGCGCCACGAGATCGACTACCTGGCCGCCGGCTACGAGGGCGACGACCTGCAGCTTGCCACGTGGATTGTCGACTGGGACCAGCGCCTTAAAATGACCCGCCGTTTCCAGTTGATACGCCCCAGCGACGGCGCGACCCTGCTGCGCGCGCACACCACTTTTGTGTGCATCGAGCTGTCGACCGGCAAGCCCAAGCGCATGCCCGTTGAGTTTATCGATGGCTACGCCCCCGCGCTGACGGGGGGTTAACGTTTAAGGCGGGAAACCCAGTAAACTGCGCCACGATTTTTGTTGAGTGTTTTCCATGCAAATTGCTTTGGCGCCCATGGAGGGGTTGGTCGACAACATCCTGCGCGACGTGTTGACCCGCGTCGGCGGTATTGACTGGTGCGTGACCGAGTTCATCCGCGTCAACGAACGCCTGCTCACGCCCGCCTATTTTCACAAGCTTGCCCCGGAGCTGCTGCACGGTGCCCACACGGCGGCGGGCGTGCCGCTGCGCGTGCAGTTGCTTGGCTCGGACCCGGTATGCCTGGCGGAAAACGCCGCGCTGGCCTGCGAGCTGGGTTCGCAAGTGATCGACCTTAATTTCGGCTGCCCGGCCAAGACCGTCAACAAATCGCGTGGCGGTGCGGTATTGCTCAAGGAGCCTGAGCTGCTCAACCGGATTGTCGAACATGTGCGGCGTGCCGTTCCGGCGCATATACCGGTGACCGCCAAGATGCGCCTGGGTTTCGACAGCCCGGATGGCGCGCTGGTGTGCGCCACGGCCCTGGCCGAAGGCGGTGCTGCACATATCGTGGTGCATGCGCGCACCAAAACCGATGGTTACAAGCCGCCGGCCCACTGGGAGTGGATTCCGCGCGTGCAGGACGTGGTCAAGGTGCCGGTGTTTGCCAACGGTGATATTTGGAGTGTTGAAGACTGGCGGCGTTGCCGCGAAATCAGTGGTGTCGAAGACATCATGCTCGGTCGCGGCCTGGTGGCACGCCCTGACCTGGCGCGGCAGATTGCGGCCGCACGGGCGGGCGAGGCGGTGGTGGAAATGACGTGGGCGCAGCTGCAGCCGATGCTCCAGGAATTCTGGACCCAGTCGGTGGCCCAGCTCACTGAGCGTCAGGCACCGGGCCGCTTGAAGCAATGGCTGGCGATGTTGACCCGCAACTACCCCGAAGCGGTGGAGCTGTTTACCGCGATGCGCCGGGAAACCGACCTGCAGAACGTCAGCCGTTTGTTGCGCATGGCCCACCCAAGGCAAGCCATGGTTGCGCCACACTGATTCATCCGTTGTAACGCTTGGACGGCGTTCGAGGAGTGTGTCAGTGGGCCAGCTGTTTCAACAAAATGCTCGCTATCGAAAGATAGGGAGCATTTTGCGTTTTTGACGCGGGCATAGAGCAACACCGATGCCTGGAATAGAGCGCTCGTGGTAGGGCGATAAGACCTGACGGCTGGCAGTAGGTAACATGCGGAAAGACGTGTTTAGTTCCCTGCATTAATGGGTCGATATGTAAGGTTGGTTATTGTTTAAGCGAAGTTGGCTTTAAGCCGACAGTGTCAGATTGAAAGTGTCTCCAGTCGCGGGAATATCACACCCGGCCGTGGCTTCATTTGCTGAAGTATGACAGTGGGTTGCTGGATTAGCAGTTTATTAATAGTTGTGTCCAGTGCAGACGTTGCGCGGCCGCTCTATTAATGGGTTTCTCTAAAAAAACAGGGGGTAAAGTCTGAAGAATCTTATTGATGTCCTTATATGAGCAGGGATAACTGGAACTCGACAGCGCGAAGTTCCACGAATGTAGGGACTGTGAAGCCACTCGGTGGGTTTCCAGCGAATCACTATTATCCCTTGTCTGGCCAAGTTCATAAGGCAGGCAGTGCTTACTGAGGAATCACTAATGACGCTATCAATTAATACTCCGGCCTTTGTAAAGTTTGATACCGCACCGATGGCCACCCCGGCTGCACTTCCAGTGAAGACCTCAGGTTCAAATGTTCCGACGGCGAGCTCACAGGCTGCCCCCATTGCGCCGCGGCAAGATGCCCTGCAGGTGTCGCAGGGTAATGTAACGATTAGCGCTAGTTCGCTTTCCAAATTGTTTGACATGCTGGAGCAGATGTTTAAAACAATGCGAGAGATGTTTGCAGGTAAGGATATAACACCTGACGTATTGCCCGGTGCTGATAAAGTGCCGAAGTTGAAGGTCGACGGCGCGGACCAGCCGAAAGTTAAAGCCGATGTCGGCCTCTTGCCGAAGGTAAAAGTTGACGGCGCAGACCAATCGAAAGTTAAAGCGGATGTCGGTCTACTACCGAAGGTAAAGGTCGACGGTGCAGACCAATCGAAAGTTAAAGCGGATGTTGGTCTACTACCGAAGGTGAAGGTCGACGGTGCAGACCAGCCGAAGATTAAAGTCGATATCGATCTGTCACCGAAGGTTAAGGTCGATGGTGCGGACCAAACTAAGGTTAAACCGGATACAGGTCTGTTGCCGAAGATAATGCCGGATAAAGCTGACCCGCTGAAGGTCAAGCCGGATGCAGGTCTGTTGCCGAAGGTAATGCCGGATAAAGCTGACCCACTGAAGGTCAAGCCAGATGCGGGTCTGTTGCCGAAGGTGATGCCCGATAAAGCTGACCCGCTGATGGTCAAGCCGGATGCAGGTCTGTTGCCGAAGGTGATGCCGGATAAAGCTGACCCGCTGAAGGTCAAGCCGGATGCAGGTCTGTTGCCGAAGGTGATGCCCGATAAAGCCGACCCGCTGAAGGTCAAGCCGGATGCAGGTCTGTTGCCGAAGGTGATGCCGGATAAAGCTGACCCGCTGAAAGTAAAGCCGGATGCAGGTCTGTTGCCGAAGGTAATGCCGGATAAAGCTGACCCGCTGAAGGTGAAGCCGGATGCAGGTCTATTGCCTAAAGTGATGCCCGATAATGCTAATCAGCCGAAGGTTCAGCCGGATGCAAGTCCCCTCAGTGTCGTCACGCCGACGCCTTTATATCCGATGCCGCGGCCAGAAATAAATGTGACCAACGACTCAAATGCGCAGGTACACGTAGAAGTCAACATCAACCATTGCCCCTGCCCCGACACCGGTGTAATTCATGACAAAGCTGTACCACCACGGGTCACGATTACCCCGCGTGTCTTGCCGCACGTGCCACCTATTAATCGCAAGATTGATACCAGCGTATTGCCGAACACTGACCTGCAGCATGGGCCGATCCCCTTCCATGTAGCGCCTCATTTCAAGCATCCAGAAAATACTGTTCCAACGCCTGAGGTGAAGCCTGACCTTCCTCTGCCGTCCCCCGATTTGACCAGCCCTGCACCTGCTGAATACCAAACCAGCTTGAGGCGCCAGGGTTTCATCAACCGATCAAGGTCGGGCAATTGATTCGTTAATTCGCTTCTCAAACCCTTTGATAAAAACACTACCTTCCCGGGCATTCATGCTCGGGAGGTAGCTGTTCGTGGAGGTTGTGATGTCTTCTTGTCCGATTAATAACAGTGCACGCGTTATACCGGTGATTCCTGTCCAGCCATTGGAGAGTGTGAGGGCTGGCAACTACTCCGCCCCTCACAAAACAACAGCAGAAGTCACTTTTGTTCAGCACACCCCGACACTTCCCAGGCGTAGCTCGGTGAAAGCTGCGGGGGACGAAACAGGCGCAGTCAGTATGCTGATTGCATTGGTTAACTCGCTTTTTACGCAGATGATGACGCTGGTTTCGGATAAAAAAGACCAGACTCTTCCGCTCGTCCCTCCGCAACCAAAACCACAACCGAAAGTACAGCCGCAAGTGACGCCCGGTGTTTTACCGGAGCCGTTTAAGCCTGGCTCCAATGCAACCATTGCGGGCCTGTCGGACAAACGTAACGGCGCCAAGCCAGCCAATATTTGGAGCGGGTTCCGCCAGGGGCCTGACGGCAATTGCGTCACGGTCTCGGCGATAAAAGCGGCGATGCATAAATTTGGTCAAAGCCCGACCGACATCTACAAGGACGTAAAAAAGGACGGCACTGGCTACCGAGTCACCATGCGCGATGACGTGGTTGTCACCCTCAGTGACCGCGAGTTAGTTGATGGCGCGCGGGGTGCCAAGTTTGTCGGTCAGGACAAAGGCATGCTCAAGGATGCGCAGTTTCTGTTTGCGGTCAGCGCCAAGCGCGCGTACATGGAAAATAACGACCGTACGGCAGGCAAAAGTTTCAATGCGGCGGTCCGTAGCTTGAATGATGGCGAAGATGAGTCCGGCCCAGGGGAAGGATTCAAGCGCTTGGGGTTGCAAAAACACATGCGCACGGTGTCTGTCCGTGACCTCGCCAACGGCATGGTGGGTATGTGCAATCGCACCGGTCATTCGGTTGCGGTGATCAATGGGCATGAAGAGCTATGGGGCAGGGAAGGGCGCTCGCCGACACGCGGTAACGCTATCGCTTTGATTTAATCGCCGCGAATTTTAAAGGATAAACTGTGTATGAGTATCTCAATGGTCCGCAGCCCGTGGGCTGTCATGGCACTGCAACAGGCAGGGCCGGCATTGGAAGGCAAAGGCGAGAAACCCGTAGACATTGTTAATGGGTTTAACGTCCGCGAGCGTCGATTTGGCGAGGACTTTGACGGCAGCACCCACGCGGCTGTGATTAAAATGATGATGATGACCTTTGGCCAAAGCCCGGCGGATATGTTTGAGCAGATCCAGCCTTCCGGCGATGGTTATGAAATCACGATGAAAGATGAGTTCAAGGTTCACGTGTCGCATCAGGAGTTGCAACTGGCGGCTCGGGCTTCGACATTCGCGGGCGATGATCAGGGCTTGGTGGGGAGCGCCAACGTGGTCTTGGCTGCTTTCGTCAAGCGTCAGCAGAGCGTTAAAGGCCACGCCGATTTTGATACAGCGCTGGCCGAAAGCTTGCGCGGCGAGACCACCTTGAGATGCTTGAAGAGTATGGGTGTGTACGGCATGTCGCAGTCTGTGCCCGCCAGTGAATTAGTGGGGGCGGGTGAATTCGGTGTGCTGGAAACTCACAATGTGGGCAGTGCGCTGGTGCTGGATGGCGTCAGTCATAGCTACGGTAAACAGCGCAGGGTTGATCGTGGCTATGGGTACAAGCTGTTTAATGACCCGGCTGCGGCATGCCTGCGCTCGCCCTCCAGCCAAACGCCGCCGGTTCGGCCAATGGACATCTGGAGTGGCTTCTATCAAGGGCTTGAGGGCAACTGTGTCACGGTGTCGGCGATCAAGGCCGCGATGACGAAGTTCGGGCAAAACCCGGAGGGCGTCTACAAGCAAGTGACGGCCACTGCCGACGGTTACCACGTGATGATGAGGGATGGTTTTAGTCTGCACCTGACTCACGCCGAACTTCGTTTGGCTAAAGGCGCCTCCCACTTCTACGGCAGTGACCAAGGGTTGCTGGACAACGCCAACTTCCTGTTTGCGGTGAGCGCCAAGCGTGCACAAACGGAGAATAACGATTTTCGTGGCAGCGAGAGCTTTGAGGTCGCCATGGAAACCTTGAACGATGGCGAATACCCTGGCGAAGCCCTGCGCAGGCTGGGGTTGCATGCCTATGTACGTGATTCGGATGTCCATGAACTGTTAAACGGCGCAATCGGAACGGTGGCTGGCTTTGGCCATTCGATGGCGGTTATCGACGGCGTGTTGGACTACTACGGCGAAAAGTACGACCTGGCTGCATTGGAATGGACGAACAGCGGGTATCGTGTCCTCAAGCTGGTGTGATCACACACAGGCTTAGCCCAGCAACCGCCTGAACCCATCGATCGGTAATGGCCGGCTGTGCAAATAACCCTGGAACAAATGGCAGCCCAGCTTTTGCAGGAACGCCAGTTGCTCCGGGGTTTCCACGCCCTCGGCAATCACGTCCAGGTTCAGACTGCACGCCATGGCCACGATGGCGCGGATGATCTCCGCGTCGTTGGGGTCGTGGGTTGCGTCGCGCACAAACGATTGGTCGATCTTCAGCGCATCCACCGGCAGGCGCTTGAGGTAGGTCAGCGACGAGTAGCCTGTGCCGAAATCATCCATGGCAAAACTGACCCCGAGTTTTTTCAGTCGGCGCATCTTGGCCACGGTGTCGTCGAGGTCCTGGATCACGATGCCCTCGGTGATCTCAAGTTTCAGCAGGCTAAAGGGCAGCTTATGCCGTTTGAGGCTGCGCGCCACGCGCTCTACAAAGTCATTTTGGCGAAACTGTCGGGGGCTGATATTCACACACAAGCTGAAGTTCAGCGGGTCCACCAGCCCTTCGCCAATCAACTGCGCAAAAGCGCCACACGCCTCATCGAGAATCCAGGTGCCGATTTCCAGGATCAGGCCGCTGTCCTCCAGCACCTTGATAAACGTGGCCGGTGACTGCGCGCCCAGTTGCGGGTGCTGCCAGCGCACCAAGGCTTCGGCACCGACGATATGGTTGCCACGCGCATCCACTTGGGGTTGGTAATGCACGCTGAACTCGCCGCGGCCCAGTGCCAGGCGCAGGTCGGTCTCCATGCGCAGGCGCTCGCTGGCGGTTTTTTGCATGCTGTTGTGGAACATCTGCGTGGTGTTGCGCCCTGAGTCCTTGGCCCTATACAGGGCAATGTCGGCGCGCTTGAGCAGGTCAGCCGGTGTGGAGCCGTGATCGGGAATCAGCGCCACGCCAATACTCGGTGTGACGTGCAAGCGGTGACCATCAAGGAACATCGGTTCCGAGAGCAGCCAGCGCAGCGTGTCCGCCAGTTCCTGCACATGGGCGCTGACGTGCGTGCGGGTACCTTGCAGGCCGCTGAGCAGTACCACAAATTCATCACCGCCCAGGCGCGCCACCGTGTCTTCCATGCGCACGCTGGCTTCCAGGCGCGCGGTGACGATTTTCAGCACGGTGTCGCCCACCGGGTGGCCGAGCGAATCGTTGATGTGCTTGAAGTGGTCGAGGTCGAGGAACAGCAACGCGCCGCGTAAGTCATGGCGCTTTAGCAGGGCGATCTGCTGGCTCAGGCGGTCCATCAGCAACGCGCGATTGGGCAGGTTGGTCAGCGGGTCGTGATAAGCCAAGTGGCGAATCTGCGCCTGAGCGTTTTTCAGCAGGCTCACGTCCCGCGCGGTCATCAGCAGGCACGGCGTTTCATTCAAGGTGATCGGTTCGACTGAAACTTCCACGGCCAGAACCTCACCGCGCGTGTTGTGCCAGAGCATTTCCCGATGCTGAATGCGGCCCTTGATCTGCAGTTCGGACAACAGCGCGGCGCGCTGGTTTTCATCGGCCCAGATACCGATCTGGTAAAGCGTCAGGCCAATCGCTTCTTCGGCGCGATAGCCGGTCAGGCGGCAGAACCCATCGTTGACCTCCACGTAGCGGCCAGTGTCGCGCTCGGTGATGGAAATAGCGTCGGGGCTGGCCTGGAACACACTGGCAAATTTTTCTTCCGAGGCGCTGAGCCGCTGCTCGCGCTCGATCTGGTCGGTGATGCCCAGCAGGGTGCCGGCCATGCGCTGCGGTGCGCCGTGTTCATCCCGGTACAGGCGCGCGCGGCTGTCTTTGAGGGCGTGCTTGCGCTCGCGCTGATAAGTGGTTTCGCGGATCACACCCATCATGCGCGGCCGGCCTGCCTTGTCCGGCGCCAGGCTGCCACTGATCTCCAGCCAGTGATGCGTGCCGTCCGGCCAGAGGATGTGATGGTGCATGGTCTGCTCGACCGGTTCGCCCGCCACCATCGCATGAAACGCGCGCACAACCCGGTCGCGGTCCGACGGCGCCAACAGGTCCATGTAGTTGAGGTCGGTGGGTAAAGGCAGGTGCGGATCGAAGCCGAACAGCGCCTGTGTGCCCCGTGACCAGGTGACGCGTCCTGTGTCGATTTCCCAATACCAGGCGCCCAGTCGGGCAGCATCAAGGGCTGCCAGCAACTGCGGGGCGCTGTCCCAACTGTGTTCAGCGCCCTGGGGGTCAAGGGCATCAATGCGGGGCAGCGGTGGCGCGGAATCGACGGGGTTGCGCATTATCAACGGGCCTTCGCTCAATGGGCGTTCGGCGGGGGTGTATTCAGACCTTTAGGCCGCACAGCTTCACGCCGGTACCCCTGGCAGATCGACCTGTGCATCCAACAGGCTCATGAAGGCCCGCGCAGCATTCGATAGCGTCCTTTCGGTGTGCACTATATAGCCTAGCTGGCGACTGAGCTGTATGCCTGGCAAAGCGATGGTTGCCACGTGTTCATCCAGCATGGTGCGCGGCAATACGCTCCAGGCCAGGCCGATGGAAACCATCATCTTGATGGTTTCCAAATAGTTGGTGCTCATCGCGATGTTCGGCGTCAGGCCTTGGGCTTCGAATAACCGGCTGACAATATGGTGGGTAAACGTGTTGCCGCCGGGGAAAACCGCCGGGTGCCGGGCAACGTCCGCAAGCTTCACCGCCCCGTTGCTGGTCAAGCTGTGCTCCGGCGCCACCACAAAATCCAGCGGGTCATCCCACACCGGCGTCGCGCGTACAAGGTTGTGCGGAGTGGGGGCCAGCGTGATCACCGCCACTTCGGCGCGGCCATGCAGGATTTCTTCGTAGGCCACCTCCGAATCGAGGAACTGGATGTCCAGCGCCACGTTAGGGTATTCCCGGGTAAAGGTGCGCAGGATCGGCGGCAAGCGGTGCAGGCCAATATGGTGGCTGGTGGCCAGGGTCAGCCGACCGCTGACTTCACCCGTGAGGTTGGTCAGGGCGCGGCGGGTGTCCTCCAGTACGTTCAGAATCTGATAGGCGCGCGGCAGCAGCGCGCGCCCGGCCTCGGTCAAGCCGACTTCGCGGCCCAGTCGATCAAACAGGCGCACCTTGAGTTGCTGCTCCAGGCCGGCAATCCGTTTGCTGATCGCCGGCTGTGTCAGATACAGCCGTTCACCGGCGCCGGAGAAACTACCGGTCTCGGCGATGGCTATAAAGGCGTTGAGGTTGGCCAAGTCCATTGTGGTATTCCAGTTGGTAATCCAAAGCATAAAAAATATGAATTTGAGTTATTTAATGTAGCGCCATACCATCGGCCTCACAAGCCAAAGGGTTATTGAGCCGCTCAAGGCCCGGGGCATAGAAACACCGATGATGAGGACCAACCGATGGCCGGCAAAACGCTGTACGACAAGCTTTGGGATTCGCATGAAGTGAAACGGCGCGACGATGGTTCGTCGCTGATCTATATCGACCGTCACATCATCCATGAAGTGACCTCGCCTCAAGCGTTTGAAGGCCTGCGGCTGGCCGGGCGCAAGCCATGGCGTGTCGACTCGATCATCGCCACCCCGGACCACAACGTACCGACCACCCCGGAGCGCAAGGGCGGCATCGAAGCGATTGTCGACACAGTGTCGCGTTTGCAGGTGCAAACACTTGATGACTATTGCGACGAATACGGCATCACCGAATTCAAGATGAATGACGTACGCCAGGGCATCGTCCACGTGATCGGCCCGGAGCAGGGCGCCACCTTGCCCGGCATGACCGTGGTCTGCGGCGACTCCCACACCTCGACCCACGGCGCGTTCGGCGCGTTGGCGCACGGTATTGGCACCTCCGAGGTGGAACATGTGTTCGCCACGCAGTGCCTGGTCGCCAAGAAAATGAAGAACATGTTGGTGCGCGTCGAAGGCACCTTGCCGTTCGGCGTAACCGCCAAAGACATCGTGCTCGCGGTCATCGGCAAGATCGGTACGGCCGGCGGTAATGGCCATGCCATCGAGTTCGCTGGCAGCGCTATTCGCGACTTGTCCATCGAAGGCCGCATGACCATCTGCAACATGTCCATCGAAGCCGGTGCCCGTGTCGGCATGGTGGCGGCGGACGAAAAAACCGTTGAGTACGTCAAGGGCCGCCCATTCGCACCGGCAGGCGCAGACTGGGACGCAGCGGTTGAAGCCTGGAAAGACCTGGTGTCCGACGCCGATGCGGTGTTCGACACCGTGGTTGAACTCGACGCTACCCAGATCAAGCCACAAGTCAGCTGGGGCACCTCGCCGGAGATGGTCGTGGCGGTTGACCAGAACGTACCGGACCCGGCCAAGGAAGCCGACCTGGTCAAGCGCGGTTCCATCGAACGTGCCTTGAAATACATGGGTTTGAAAGCCAACCAGGCGATCACCGATATTCAGTTGGACCGTGTGTTCATCGGGTCCTGCACCAACTCGCGCATCGAAGACCTGCGTGCCGCCGCCGCGATCGCCAAGGGCCGCAAAGTCGCCTCGACCATCAAGCAAGCCATCGTGGTGCCAGGCTCGGGCCTGGTTAAAGCGCAGGCCGAAGCGGAAGGCCTGGACAAGATTTTCCTCGAAGCCGGTTTTGAATGGCGTGAGCCGGGTTGCTCCATGTGCCTTGCGATGAACCCGGACCGTTTGGAGTCGGGCGAGCATTGCGCGTCCACCTCCAACCGTAACTTCGAAGGGCGCCAGGGCAACGGCGGGCGTACCCACTTGGTCAGCCCGGCGATGGCCGCTGCGGCGGCCGTCAACGGTCGTTTCATCGACGTTCGCGAATTGATCTGAGGAAACCCCGATGAGAGCTTTTACCCAACACACCGGTTTGGTTGCGCCGTTGGACCGTGCCAACGTGGACACCGACCAGATCATCCCCAAGCAATTTTTGAAGTCGATCAAGCGCACCGGTTTCGGCCCTAACCTGTTCGACGAGTGGCGCTACCTGGACGTGGGCTACGCCTACCAGGACAACTCCAAGCGCCCGTTGAACAAGGATTTTGTGCTTAATGCCGAGCGCTACCAGGGCGCCAGCGTGTTACTCGCCCGTGAGAACTTCGGCTGCGGCTCCAGCCGTGAGCACGCGCCGTGGGCCCTGGAAGAATATGGCTTTCGCAGCATCATCGCGCCGAGCTACGCCGACATTTTCTTCAACAACAGCTTCAAGAACGGCTTGCTGCCGATCATCTTGAGCGACGCTGAAGTGGATGAGCTGTTCCAGCAAGTCGAGGCGGATGTGGGCTACCAACTGACCGTCGACCTGGTGGCGCAGACCGTGACCCGCCCGGACGGCAAGGTTTACCACTTTGAAGTCGACGCGTTCCGCAAGCACTGCCTAGTCAACGGCCTGGATGACATCGGCCTGACCCTGCAGGACGGCGACGCGATTGCGGCGTTTGAAGCCAAGCACCGGGCGAGTCAGCCCTGGTTGTTTCGCGATGCCTGATTTTATGTAGGCTGATTTTATGTAGACCGGACTGGCCCCTTCGCGAGCAAGCCCGCTCCCACATTCGACCGAGTTTCTTCAGTTGAAATGCAATCAAATGTGGGAGGGGCGGTGCGACGATTCGACTTGCTCCCGATGAGGCCAGTGTTAACCACACAAAATCCAAGAGACTCACCATGACCAACACCGCCCACACCCAAGTCGTGCAAAAACAATTCGGCGAGCAAGCCTCGGCCTACCTGAGCAGTGCCGTGCACGCTCAAGGCACCGAATTCGCGCTGCTCCAGGCCGAACTGGCCGGGCAGGGCGCTGCACGGCTTCTGGATTTGGGCTGCGGGGCTGGCCATGTGAGTTTCAACGTGGCCCCACTGGTTAAAGAAGTCGTCGCCTACGACCTGTCCCAGCCGATGCTCGATGTGGTGGCCGCTGCTGCCGTAGACCGTGGCCTGAGCAACATCCGCACAGTGCACGGCGCCGCCGAGCGTTTGCCGTTCGCTGCGGGCGAGTTCGACTTCGTATTCAGCCGCTATTCGGCGCACCACTGGAGTGACCTCGGCCTGGCCCTGCGCGAAGTGCGCCGGGTGCTCAAACCGGGCGGCGTGGCGGCCTTCGTTGACGTCTTGTCACCGGGCAGCCCGCTGTTGGACACTTACCTGCAAACCGTCGAAGTGTTGCGCGACACCAGCCACGTGCGCGATTACTCCGCCGGCGAATGGATGCGTCAACTCAGCGAAGCCGGTTTGCACGTACGTAACAGCAGTCGCCAGCGCCTGCGTTTGGAATACACCTCGTGGGTTGAGCGCATGCGCACGCCAGAGGTGTTGCGCGCCGCGATCCTGGCGCTGCAACAGTCGATGGGCCAGGAGGTCCGTGATTATTTCGAGATTCAAGCCGACGGCACCTTCAGCACCGACGTGCTGGTGGTCTGGGCGGATTAATTTTTCCCGGCCTGCCCATGGGCGGGTCGCTTGATGAAATGAGGAACGCATGAGCAAGCAGATTCTGATTCTCCCTGGCGACGGTATTGGCCCGGAAATCATGGCCGAAGCGGTCAAAGTCCTGGAATTGGCCAACACCAAGTACAGCTTGGGCTTCGAACTGAGCCACGACGTGATCGGCGGCGCCGCTATCGACAAGCACGGCGTGCCGCTGGCCGACGAAACCCTGGAGCGTGCACGCGCGGCGGACGCGGTGTTGCTGGGCGCCGTGGGCGGCCCGAAATGGGACAAGATCGAACGCGACATTCGCCCGGAACGCGGCCTGTTGAAAATCCGCGCGCAGTTGGGCTTGTTCGGCAACCTGCGCCCGGCGATCCTATACCCGCAACTGGCCGACGCTTCAAGCTTGAAGCCGGAAGTGGTGGCGGGCCTGGATATTCTGATTGTGCGTGAGCTGACCGGCGGTATCTATTTCGGCTCGCCGCGCGGCGTGCGTGAACTCGAAAACGGCGAGCGCCAGGCCTACGACACCCTGCCGTACAGCGAGAGCGAAATCCGGCGTATCGCGCGTGTCGGTTTCGACATGGCCCGCGTGCGCAGCAAAAAGGTCTGCTCGGTGGATAAAGCCAACGTGTTGGCCTCCAGCCAACTGTGGCGCGAAATCGTCGAAGAAGTCGCCAAGGACTACCCGGACGTCGAACTGAGCCACATGTACGTCGACAACGCCGCCATGCAACTGGTGCGCGCGCCCAAGCAGTTCGACGTGATCGTCACCGACAACCTGTTCGGCGACATCCTGTCCGACCAGGCCTCAATGCTCACCGGTTCTATAGGCATGCTGCCATCGGCGTCGCTGGACACCCATAACAAGGGCATGTACGAGCCGTGCCACGGTTCGGCGCCAGACATCGCGGGCCAGGGCATTGCCAACCCGTTGGCGACTATTTTGTCGGTCTCGATGATGCTGCGTTACAGCTTCAACCTGAGTGACGCAGCGGACGCCATCGAGAAGGCCGTGAGCCTGGTTTTGGACCAGGGCCTGCGCACCGGTGACATTTGGTCACAAGGTTGCACCCAAGTCGGTACGCAAGAAATGGGCGACGCAGTAGTCGCCGCCCTGCGGAATCTGTAATCTCTCGGGCCCGCTTGCAGTTGTTGCTGCAAGGCGGCCCACTTTTTAACAAGGTGTAGTTGCGATGAAACGTGTAGGTCTGATCGGTTGGCGCGGTATGGTCGGTTCCGTGCTCATGCAGCGGATGCTGGAAGAGCAGGATTTCGATCTTATTGAGCCGGTGTTTTTCACCACTTCGAACGTGGGTGGCCAAGGGCCGTCCGTGGGCAAGGATATTGCCCCGCTCAAGGACGCCTACAGCATTGAAGAGCTGAAAACCCTCGATGTGATTTTGACCTGCCAGGGTGGCGACTACACCAGCGAAGTCTTCCCTAAACTGCGCGAAGCCGGCTGGCAGGGTTACTGGATCGACGCCGCCTCAAGCCTGCGCATGCAGGACGACGCGGTCATCATTCTCGACCCGGTTAACCGCAAGGTCATCGACCAGCAGCTGGACGCCGGCACCAAGAACTACGTCGGTGGCAACTGCACCGTCAGCCTGATGCTGATGGGCCTGGGTGGCTTGTTCGAAGCTGGCCTGGTCGAGTGGATGAGCGCGATGACTTATCAAGCGGCCTCCGGCGCCGGCGCGCAGAACATGCGCGAGCTGATCAAGCAAATGGGCGCAACCCACGCCGCTGTTGCCGATCAACTGGCTGACCCGGCCAGTGCGATTCTCGACATCGACCGCCGCGTGGCCGAAGCCATGCGCAGTGATGCCTACCCGACCGAGAACTTCGGTGTGCCATTGGCGGGTAGCTTGATCCCCTGGATCGACAAGGAACTGCCGAACGGGCAGAGCCGTGAAGAGTGGAAGGCTCAGGCTGAGACCAACAAGATTCTGGGGCGCTTCAAGAACCCGATCCCGGTAGATGGCATTTGTGTGCGCATCGGCGCAATGCGTTGCCACAGCCAGGCGCTGACCATCAAGCTGAACAAAGATGTGCCGATCGCGGATATTGAAGGGCTGATCAGCCAGCACAACCCGTGGGTCAAGCTGGTGCCGAACAACCGTGATATCAGCATGCAGGAGCTGAGCCCTACCAAGGTGACGGGCACCCTGAATGTGCCGGTTGGGCGCCTGCGCAAGCTGAACATGGGCACGCAGTATCTGGGCGCGTTCACCGTAGGCGACCAACTGCTGTGGGGCGCGGCCGAACCGCTGCGTCGCATGCTGCGGATTTTGCTGGAGCGGTAATCGCTGCTGGTAATCAAGAACCCGCGCTCTGGAGACAGGCGCGGGTTTTTTGTTGCTCTTTAGGGCCTCATCGGGAGCAAGCCCCCTCCCACATTTGGATATGTGAGCACCTTTCAACTGTGCGAGGGGGCTTGCTCCCGATGAGGCCATCAGCCCATGCAAAAAGCCAGGTTAATTGCCTCACCCCCAGCCACCCGGTAAAGTGCCGCTCCCCCCGCAATGCCCGAGGCAGCCAGCATGACCCAGACCTTTGATATCGCAGTGATCGGCGCCACCGGCACGGTTGGCGAAACCCTGGTGCAGATCCTCGAAGAGCTGGCATTCCCGGTAGGCACGCTGTACCTGCTGGCGGGCAACAACTCTGCCGGCGCCTCAGTGCCGTTTCGCGGCAAAAACGTGCGGGTTAAAGAAGTCGATGAATTTGACTTCAGCAAAGTGCAGCTCGCGTTCTTTGCGGCCGGCCCGGCAGTGACCCTCAGTTTCGCCCCGCGCGCCACTGCCGCAGGCTGCTCGGTGATCGACCTTTCCGGTGCCTTGCCGCCCGAGCAGGCGCCCCAAGTGGTGCCGGAAGCCAACGCGCACATTCTGCAAGGCCTGAAAAAGCCCTTCCAGCTCGGCAGCCCAAGCCCGTCCGCGACCAACCTGGCGGTAGTCCTGGCACCGCTGCGCGGTTTGCTGGATATTCAGCGCGTCAGCGTCACCGCTAACCTGGCTGTATCGGCGCAAGGCCGTGAGGCTGTCAGTGAACTGGCCCGCCAGACCGCCGAGCTGCTGAATGTGCGCCCATTGGAGCCCACGTTTTTTGATCGGCAGATGGCTTTCAACCTGCTGGCACAAGTCGGCACGCCGGACGCCCAAGGTCATACAGCCCTGGAGAAGCGTCTCGTACACGAACTGCGTGCAGTGCTGGAAACTCCTTTGCTGAAGATTTCCGCAACCTGCGTTCAAGCGCCGGTGTTTTTTGGCGATAGCCTGACCGTGTCATTGCAGTTGGGCGCGGCGGTCGACCTTGCCGCCGTCAACCGCGCACTCGACACTGCGCCGGGTATCGAGCGGGTGGAGGAGGGCGACTACCCCACCGCCGTGGGTGATGCGGTTGGCCAGGATGTGGTCTATGTCGGCAGAGTGCGTGCGGGTGTGGACGACCCGGCGGAACTAAATCTATGGCTGACGTCAGATAACGTACGCAAAGGCGCGGCGCTGAATGCCGTGCAATTGGCGCAGTTGTTGATAAAAGGCCTTGCGTAAAAGATACTTGGGTGCAATTTGTAGATTGATTCTAGCCAAGCGCTATGCTTGGCCCTAAGCGGAACAGAAGCGCGTCGGTAACCTATCGGCTCGCCATGCCTTATGGCAGCGGTTACCAACCTTCTCGCAGGCCGGGGAGTGTTCACACAAAGGATGAGGCTATGGTTCAAGTTCGCAAACTGGTGTTAGCAATAGCGGCCGCCTCGGCGCTGACCTCCGGTATGGCGCAGGCGCTGCAACTTGGGGAGATGACCCTCAAGTCGAAGTTGAACCAGCCACTGTCGGTGGAAATTGAATTGCTCGATGTCGGTGGCCTCACGGCTTCCGAAATCACCCCGAGCCTGGCATCCGAACAAGCGTTCGTGAATGCAGGCGTGGATCGCCAAGCGTTTCTCAATGACCTGACGTTCACCCCGGTGGTCAACCCCAACGGCCGCAGCGTGGTGCGCGTCACCTCCAGCAAGCCGTTGCCGGATTCCTACGTACGCTTCCTGCTGCAAGTGCAATGGCCCAGTGGCCGTCTGATGCGCGACTACAGTGTGTTGCTCGACCCGGCCAAGTTCGAACAGGCGGCGCCGACTGCCGGCGCGCCCGCCCCACGCTTGAGTGCGCCAGGCAGTACCGCACGGACTGCTACTGTACCGGCCAATACCGCACCGAACATCAGCAAATCCGCCCGCCACACCACGACTTCTCGCGACACTTTGTGGGAAATTGCCGCGAAAAACCGTAATGGCGCCTCGGTCCAGCAAACCATGCTGGCCATCCAGGCGCTGAACCCGGATGCCTTTATCGACGGCAATATCAACCGCCTGAAAACCGGGCAGGTTCTGCGTCTGCCGGATCGCGTGCAAGCGAGCAGCCTGCCACAGCCCGAAGCGATTGCCGAAGTGAGCAAGCAAAACGCGGCCTGGCGGGAAGGTCGTCGTACCGCCAGCAATCAAGCCCTGGGCAAGCAGCAACTGGACGCCACCCGGCGTACCGAGGCGGGCAACGCGCCGTCGAGCACCACTGCCAAGGACAACTTGAGCCTGGTCTCGGCCGAAGCCACCAAAAAAGGCGCGCAGGGAGCGGCCGGTGACGGCCGCGCGTTGAGCGACAAGCTGGCGATGACTCAGGAAGAGCTGGACACCACGCGCCGTGATAACGCTGAGCTGAAAAGCCGTGCGGCTGACTTGCAAAGCCAACTTGATAAGTTGCAAAAGCTGATCCAGCTAAAAAACGATCAGTTGGCCAGGTTGCAGGCTGACCCGGCGGCGCAGGCGACTGCGGCGATGCCTGCTCAATTGGCTGCTGAGCCTGCGGCCACTCCCGCGGACCCGGAGGCGGCGCTCGACGATGCTGCTGCTGCCCAGGATGCTGCGTCGACAGCCGCAGCGCCTGAACCCGCCCCTGCACCCGAGGCCGTCAAGCCGGCTGCCGAACCTGCCAGCACCGAAGGCAAATTCAATGAGCTGCTGACCAACCCGATCGTGCTGGGCGTGATCGGCGGTGCGGCGGGTTTACTGGTGTTGTTGCTCCTGCTGTTGTGGGCGCGTCATCGTAATGCCCGTCTCGAAGAAGAAAAACACCTGCGTATGGCGCGGGCACTGGCCGAAGAGTCGGCGTTCACTTCGAGTGTCGATCACGACCTGCCACCTGACAGCTTCGAAGGCTTGGAGGTTGCGCCACCGAGCGTCAAGTTGGCGGCTGCCGCGCCGGCTCCGGCGCCGGTGGTTGACCCGGTCGTGGTGCCGACGGTGGCTTCCGTGCTCGCGCCGTTGGCCGTTGCGGTAGCCCCGGCAAACTCCAACGATGCGCTGGCTCAGTCTCAATCGCATATCGACCGTGGCCACTTGAACCAGGCCGCTGATATGTTGGAGCAGGCGATCAAGCGCGAACCCAAGCGCAGCGACCTGCGCTTGAAGTTGATGGAAGTGTATGGCCTGCAAAGCGACAAGGACGGCTTTGTCACTCAAGAGCGTCAACTGGTGGCCAATGGTGAAAACCATGCCCAGGTCGAGCAGCTCAAGAACCGCTTCCCCGCCATGGCTGTGGTAGCGGCGGGTGTCAGCGCCGCAGTCGCCGCCGCGGCGCTGGACGCTCAATACGTGAAGAACTTGCTGGAAGACAAGCCCGCGCCACCCGCTGCGGAGCCTGACGCATTCGACACTGATTTCGACCTGAGCCTGGACGATTTGGAAGCGGCCTCGCCTGCGGTGGTTCGCCCGGAAGACGCGCCGAGCTTTGAGTCGCTGCTCAAAAGCCAGACTGAAGTCAAGGCCGCCCCGGATGATCTGTCCGACTTTGACCTTGACCTGCAACTGGAGTCGCCGGCTTCCGCACCGACGGACGATGACTTTCTGTCGGGCCTTGAAGACCAGATGAAGGACGTGCCGGCGGTTGAGCCTCCGACCCTGACGCCTGCCGCGCTCGACGATTTTGACCTGCCGGAAGACTTTGACCTGTCGCTGGCCGATGAGCCGGCCGCTGCGGCCAAACCCGATGCCTTTGCTTCAGAGCTTGATGATGTCAACGCCGAGCTGGATCGCTTGTCGCAGAGCCTGGAGCATCCGCGCATCGAACCTACGTTCACCGCTGACGATGCGGCGTTGGGCGATGATGAGCCGGAATTCGACTTCCTTTCCGGCACCGATGAAGTTGCCACCAAGCTCGACCTGGCCCAGGCCTACATCGACATGGGGGATGCGGACGGTGCGCGCGACATCCTGTCCGAAGTGCTGACCGAAGGTGATGAAACCCAGCGCGGTGAAGCCAAGGAAATGCTCGGTAAAATTTAAACCGCGGCGCAAATCCAGTGTGGCAGCGGGCTTGCTCGCGATGCGTAAGGTCAGTCGAGGCCTAACTTGACTGGCACTGCGCCATCGCGAGCCAGCCCGTTTGCACATGAGCGCCTCATATGACCTGCAACAAAAGCGCCGCTCTTACCGCCATCGCCTTATAATGGCCGCCTTTGCGCAACTCATCAGGCTCTCAGTTCTTGGCAAATATAGATAACGCGGCCGCCGAAATGGCGGCCGCAGGCTTTAACCGCATCGCCTTGGGCGTCGAATATAAAGGCTCGCGCTATTGCGGGTGGCAGCGCCAGGCTTCAGGCGTGCTGACGGTTCAGGAAACCCTGGAGAAGGCCTTGTCGAAGGTCGCCGACTCGCCCGTCTCGCTGATGTGCGCCGGGCGTACCGACGCCGGTGTTCACGCCTGTGGCCAAGTGGTGCACTTTGACACTCAGGCCGAACGCAGCATGAAAGCGTGGGTAATGGGCGCCAATATCAATTTGCCGCATGACGTCAGCGTCAGTTGGGCCAAAGTCATGCCCGCGCATTTTCATGCGCGCTTCAAGGCCATCGCGCGGCGTTACCGCTACGTGATCTATAACGATCAGATCCGCCCGGCGCACCTCAATCAGGAAATCACCTGGAACCATCGCCCGCTGGACGCCGAGCGCATGGCTGAGGCCGCGCAGCATTTGGTCGGTGTGCATGACTTCAGCGCCTTCCGTGCCGGCCAGTGCCAGGCCAAGTCGCCGATCAAGCAAGTGCATCACCTGCGCGTGTCGCGCCACGGCAAGATGATCGTGCTGGATATTCGTGCAGGTTCCTTCCTGCACCATATGGTGCGCAACATTGCCGGCGTGCTGATGACCATCGGCACCGGCGAGCGCCCGGTGGAATGGGCCAGGGAAGTACTCGAAAGTCGCGTGCGCCGCACGGGCGGGGTCACGGCACATCCCTTCGGCCTGTACCTGGTGAATGTGGAGTACCACGACGAGTTCCAATTGCCGGATCGTTTCATCGGGCCACACTTCCTCACAGGTTTCAGCGAACTTGGCGGCTGACGCCCGGAAAAGCTTTTGTTACCATCCGGGACTTTCCCGGCTTAATCCCTGAGGTTTCTACGACATGTCCGCCGTTCGCAGCAAGATTTGCGGGATTACCCGCATAGAAGACGCGCTGGCGGCAGTCGAGGCGGGCGCGGACGCGATTGGTTTGGTGTTTTATGCCAAGAGCCCGCGAGCGGTGAATGTGCTGCAGGCGCGCGCGATTATCGCTGCGCTGCCGCCGTTCGTGACCACCGTTGGCTTGTTCGTCAACGCCAGCCGCTGCGAACTCAATGAAACCCTGGATGCCGTACCACTCGACCTGCTGCAATTTCATGGCGATGAAAGCCCTGAGGAGTGCGAGAGTTACCAGCGCCCGTATATCAAGGCGCTGCGCGTCAAGGCCGGGGATGACATTGCCGCTGCGTGTGCCGCCTATGCCGGTGCTCGCGGGGTGCTGTTGGACGCCTATGTTGAGGGCGTGCCGGGCGGTACCGGCGAGGCCTTCGACTGGACGCTGATTCCCGAGGGCTTGCGCTTGCCGATTATTCTGGCCGGTGGGCTTACCCCGGCCAATGTCGCGGCAGCCATCGAACAGGTGCGTCCGTACGCGGTGGATGTCAGCGGCGGGGTAGAGCAGGGCAAAGGGATCAAGGATCACCACAAGATTCGCGCGTTCATGCAGGCCGTGCGCAACAGCAGTGGCGCGATGTGACGGCTGGCAGTCTGCCGCCGTCCATAACTACCACTGTGTAAAACAGCACCGGCGCCACCTGTGGGAGGCCCGGAAATGAAGTGGCAACCCTGCGCTGGCAGGTTGTCTGGAAGGCTGAGGATACAGGCAGGAAATGGCCGGTCGAACGTCTGACCCCGTCCAGCCTGTGTCATTGCCACATATGAATTTAGCTCAAGGGCATACGCGGGGCTGTGTTCAAGCCACCGGTACTGGAGAAAGAAAGCATGAGCAACTGGTTAGTAGACAAACTGATCCCTTCGATCATGCGTTCCGAGGTAAAGAAAAGCTCGGTTCCTGAAGGTCTGTGGCACAAGTGCCCATCCTGCGATGCGGTGCTTTACCGCCCAGAGCTGGAAAAGACCCTGGACGTTTGCCCCAAGTGCAACCACCACATGCGTATCGGCGCCCGCGCCCGCATCGACATCTTCCTGGATGCCGATGGCCGTAACGAGCTGGGTGCTGATCTGGAGCCGGTTGACCGTCTCAAGTTCCGCGACGGCAAGAAGTACAAGGACCGCCTGACCGCCGCGCAGAAGCAAACCGGCGAAAAAGACGCGCTGATCTCCGTCAGCGGCAAGCTGCTGGGCATGCCCGTGGTGGTTTCGGCCTTTGAGTTCTCGTTCATGGGCGGCTCCATGGGCGCCATCGTCGGTGAGCGTTTTGTACGTGCCGCCAACTACGCGCTGGAAAACCGTTGCCCGATGATCTGCTTCGCCGCCTCCGGTGGCGCGCGTATGCAGGAAGCGCTGATCTCGCTGATGCAAATGGCCAAGACCTCTGCGGTATTGGCGCGTCTGCGCGAAGAAGGCATCCCGTTCATTTCCGTATTGACCGACCCGGTCTACGGCGGCGTTTCCGCCAGCCTGGCGATGCTGGGTGACGTGATCGTCGGCGAGCCCAAGGCGTTGATCGGCTTCGCCGGCCCGCGCGTGATCGAGCAAACAGTTCGCGAAAAACTGCCTGAAGGTTTCCAGCGCAGCGAGTTCCTGCTGGAGCACGGCGCAATCGACATGATCATTGCGCGTGGCGAGTTGCGCCCGCGCTTGGGTAGCCTGCTGGCGCAGATGATGGGCCTGCCGACGCCGGTGTACGTCGCGCCTAAAATCGAGCCAATCGTTGTGCCGCCGGTGCCTGCAAACCTATGACCCAGCGAACCCTGGGCGAATGGCTCGCTTACCTTGAGCAGTTGCATCCGTCAGCCATCGACATGGGCCTGGAGCGCTCGCAACAGGTAGCGGCCCGCCTTGGGTTGGGCCGTCCGGCGCCGCGCGTGATCACGGTGACCGGTACCAACGGCAAAGGCTCGACCTGTGCCTTTGTCGCGGCGCTGCTGCAAGCCCAAGGGCTGACGGTTGGCGTGTACAGCTCGCCGCACTTGCTGCGTTACAACGAGCGGGTGCAGCTCAATGGCGTCGAAGCCACTGACGAGCAGCTTTGCGAAGCCTTCGCCGCACTTGATGCAGGGCGAGGCGAAATTTCCCTGACTTACTTCGAAATGGGCACCTTGGCGGCTTTTTGGCTGTTCGAGCGCGCGCAATTGGACGTGGTCGTCCTCGAAGTCGGTTTGGGTGGGCGCCTGGACACGGTCAACGTGGTGGACGCCGACCTGGCGCTGATCACCAGCATCGGCATCGATCATGCCGACTATCTGGGCAATACGCGTGAGTCCGTCGCGTATGAAAAAGCCGGGATCTTCCGCCAGGGCAAGCCTGCGCTGTGTGGTGACCTGGACCCGCCGCAACCGTTGCTCGACAAGGTGCGCGAACTCGATTGTGGGTTTTACCTGCGCGGGCGCGAATTCACGCTCGACATCGGCGACCAGCATTGGCAGTGGCGCGGGCGTGATGCACGCGGCGACGTTGTCGAGCTGCGTGATTTACCGCTGTTGAACTTGCCGATGGAAAACGCCGCCCTCGCCCTGCAAGCCTACCTGCTGTTGGACCTGCCGTGGCATCCCGAGCAGATCGCCGCCACGTTGCTGGCGACTCGTGTGGTCGGCCGCCTGGACCGTCGCGTGTTCGACTGGCAAGGCAAGCGCTTGAACCTGCTGCTGGATGTGGGGCATAACCCGCATGCTGCCGAGTACCTGGCGCAGCGCCTGTCGCGTGCGGCGCCGGTCGGGCGCCGCCTTGCAGTGTTCGGGCTGCTGGCCGACAAGGACCTGGACGGCGTGGTTGCGCCGCTGTTGGGCAATGTGCAGGCCTGGGCGGTGGCGCCACTGGATACGCCGCGCAGCCGCCCGGCTGCCGAGTTGCACCTGGCCTTGCAGAACCTTGGGGCGTCGGTGGCGTCGTATGCAAGCGTCACTGATGCCCTTGAGGCGCAGTGCGCAGTGGCCACGCCTGACGACGAGATTCTGTTGTTCGGATCATTTTATTGTGTTGCCGAGGCGCTAGAGTGGCTGACCCGGCGCTCCACGGAGGAAGCTGCACATGGCATTACTTGATAGCGCATACAAGCAGCGAATGGTTGGAGCCCTGGTGTTGGTGGCGCTGGCGGTGATTTTTCTGCCCATGCTGTTTTCCCGGCAGGACGAACAACGCCAAGTGGTGGTAGACGCTCCGGCTGCACCGCAAATGCCGGTGGTGCCCCAGGTTCAAGTGGAACCTGTGGTCGTGCCCGAGCCGCAGGCGCTGCCGCAAGAACCCGTGCCGAGCGAAGATGAAGTGGCTGCGCGAGCAGCCCCTTCGATGCCGGTGCAGCCGAGTGTGCCGGTGGTCAAGCCTGCTCCGGCGCCAGCTGTTGCCGCCAAGCCTGCGGCGCCTGCGCCAGCGCCCAAGCCGGTGGCGCCGCAACCTGCCGCGCCGGGTAAACCGGATGTGGGGCAAAGCCGTATCGACCCCAATGGTCTGCCGATCAGTTGGTCGATCCAGCTTGCCAGTTTGGCCAACCGTGAAAGCGCCGACGCCTTGCAGAAAAAACTGCGCGCCCAAGGCTATAACGCCTATATCCGCAGTGCAGATGGCAAGAATCGTGTGTTTATCGGGCCGCTGATCGAGCGCGCCGAGGCGGATCGCTTGCGGGACTTGCTGGGCCGCCAGCAGAACCTCAACGGTTTTGTGGTGCGCTTCCAGCCTGAGCGCGGCTGATTTCGCCTCGGTCTCAGCGTGGAATGCAGTCAACTGTGGGAGGGGTTTGCTCCCGATGGCAATGTGTCAGTCAGCCTGTCTATCGCTGACAGACCGCTATCGGGAGCAAGCCCCCTCCCACATTAACGTGCTACAACCGATTGATTTGCAAAGCACCCACAAACACAGCTTACCGACAGCCCGACGCTCTGCTAAAATGCGCCGCCTTATCCGACCGTAGGCTGCACTGTGCCATTTACCTGGGTTGATTGGGCGATCGTTGCAATTGTCGCCATCTCCGCTTTGATCAGTCTAAGCCGCGGCTTCGTAAAAGAAGCACTGTCGTTGCTGACCTGGATCATCGCAGGGGTTGTCGCCTGGATGTTTGGTGGTTCACTCTCGGTTTACCTGGCCGGGTACATCGAAACACCTTCGGCTCGCGTTATCGCGGGCTGCGCCATCATGTTCATTGCCACGCTGCTGGTGGGCGCAATGGTCAATTATCTTATTGGCGAGTTGATACGTGTCACCGGCCTCTCCGGGACCGATCGATTTCTTGGCATGGCCTTCGGCGCCGCACGCGGTGCGTTGCTGGTGGTCGTGGCAGTCGGGCTGTTGAGCCTGGGGCCGGTACAGCAGGATTCGTGGTGGCAAGAGTCGGTACTCGTGCCAAAATTTCTATTGGTTGCCGACTGGTCCAAAAACCTCATTTTGGGGTGGAGCAGTCAGTGGCTGGCCAGCGGAATCAGCGTACCCGCTGATCTTCCGTTCAAGGAACACCTCTTGCCGGCCAAAACGCCTCAGTAAGTCGTGTTCAGTCAAGATTCATTAAGTAGGGGTTGCGTCGCATGTGTGGCATCGTCGGTATCGTCGGTAAGTCGAACGTGAATCAGGCGCTGTATGACGCGCTAACCGTCCTCCAGCACCGCGGCCAGGACGCTGCCGGTATTGTGACCAGCCATGATGGCCGGTTATTCCTGCGCAAGGACAATGGTCTGGTGCGTGACGTGTTCCATCAGCGTCACATGCAGCGCCTGGTCGGGCACATGGGCATTGGCCATGTACGTTACCCGACTGCCGGTAGCTCGACCTCGGCCGAAGCTCAACCGTTTTACGTCAACTCGCCTTACGGCATTACCCTGGCGCACAACGGTAACCTGACCAACGTTGAACAGCTGGCCAAGGAGATTTACGAATCCGACCTGCGCCACGTCAACACCAATTCCGATTCGGAAGTGCTGCTCAACGTGTTCGCTCACGAGCTGGCCCAGCGCGGCAAGCTGCAGCCGACCGAAGAAGATGTATTCGCCGCCGTGACTGACGTGCACAACCGTTGCGTCGGTGGCTACGCGGTCGTGGCCATGATCACCGGTTATGGCATCGTCGGTTTCCGCGACCCGCATGGCATTCGCCCGATCGTGTTCGGCCAGCGTCACACCGACGAGGGCGTCGAGTACATGATCGCCTCCGAAAGCGTGTCGTTGGACGTGCTCGGCTTCACCCTGATTCGCGACCTGGCGCCAGGCGAAGCGGTCTACATCACTGAAGACGGCAAGCTGCACACGCGTCAATGCGCGGTTGCCCCGAAACTCACCCCGTGCATCTTCGAACACGTCTACCTGGCGCGTCCGGATTCGATCATCGACGGCGTTTCGGTGTACAAGGCGCGTCTGCGCATGGGCGAGAAACTCGCTGACAAGATCCTGCGCGAGCGTCCTGAGCATGATATCGACGTGGTCATCCCGATTCCGGACACCAGCCGTACCGCTGCGCTGGAACTGGCCAACCACTTGGGTGTGAAGTTTCGCGAAGGTTTCGTCAAGAACCGCTACATCGGCCGCACCTTTATCATGCCGGGCCAGGCGGCCCGCAAGAAGTCGGTGCGCCAGAAGCTGAATGCCATCGAGCTGGAATTTCGCGGCAAGAACGTAATGCTGGTGGATGACTCCATCGTGCGCGGCACTACCTGCAAGCAGATCATTCAGATGGCCCGCGAAGCCGGTGCGAAGAACGTGTACTTCTGCTCCGCTGCGCCTGCCGTGCGGTACCCGAACGTGTACGGTATCGACATGCCGAGCGCCCACGAACTGATCGCCCACAACCGTTCGACCCAGGACGTGGCTGACCTGATCGGTGCCGACTGGCTGATCTATCAGGACCTGCCGGACCTGATCGAAGCGGTCGGCGGTGGCAAGATCAAGATCGAGCAGTTCGACTGTGCGGTATTCGACGGCAAGTACGTGACCGGTGACGTTGACGATGCCTACCTGAACAAGATCGAGCAGGCGCGCAACGACTCGTCGAAGATCAAGACCCAGGCGGTCAGCGCGATTATCGATCTGTACAACAACTGAGTAAACACCGGCCCTGAGGGGCCGGTTTTGTATCTTAAATAAAGCATTGAGTAAGGAGTCGCAGCATGAGTCAGGAATGGGATGCCGGTCGGTTGGACAGCGACCTCGATGGCGTAGCGTTCGATACCCTGGCCGTGCGCGCCGGGCAGCACCGTACCCCGGAAGGTGAGCACGGTGACCCGATGTTTTTCACCTCAAGCTATGTGTTCCGCACGGCCGCCGACGCCGCCGCGCGCTTTGCCGGTGAAGTGCCGGGCAACGTTTATTCGCGCTACACCAACCCGACCGTGCGTGCGTTCGAAGAGCGTATTGCGGCCCTGGAAGGTGCTGAGCAAGCGGTGGCCACGGCGACCGGCATGGCCGCCATCCTGGCCGTGGTGATGAGCCTGTGCAGCGCCGGCGACCACGTGCTGGTGTCGCGCAGCGTGTTCGGTTCGACCATCAGCCTGTTTGAGAAGTATTTCAAGCGCTTCGGTATCGAAGTCGACTACGTGCCCCTGGCGGATCTCTCCGGTTGGGATGCAGCGATCAAGGCCAACACCAAATTGTTGTTTGTCGAGTCGCCGTCCAACCCGCTGGCCGAGTTGGTGGACATCGCTGCGCTGGCCGACGTGGCGCACGCCCAGGGCGCCATGTTGATCGTCGACAACTGCTTCTGCACGCCTGCGTTGCAGCAGCCGTTGAAGCTGGGCGCGGACATTGTGGTGCACTCGGCTACCAAGTTCATCGACGGCCAGGGCCGTTGCATGGGCGGGGTGGTTGCCGGGCGCAGCGAGCAGATGAAAGAAGTCGTGGGTTTCCTGCGCACTGCCGGGCCGACCCTGAGCCCGTTCAATGCATGGATCTTCCTCAAGGGCCTGGAGACACTCAGCCTGCGGATGAAGGCCCACTGCGCGAATGCCCAAACCCTGGCCGAATGGCTGGAGCAGCAGGACGGCATCGAGAAGGTGCATTACGCCGGCCTCAAGAGCCACCCGCAGCACGCGTTGGCTCAGCGCCAACAGCGCGGTTTCGGCGCCGTGGTGAGCTTCGAAGTGAAGGGCGGCAAAGAGGGCGCCTGGCGCTTTATCGATGCAACGCGGCTGATTTCCATCACTGCCAACCTGGGTGACAGCAAAACCACGATCACCCACCCGGCCACTACGTCCCACGGTCGCTTGGCACCGCAGGAGCGCGAAGCTGCCGGTATCCGTGACAGCCTGATCCGCGTTGCGGTGGGGCTTGAGGACGTGGCCGACTTGCAGGCTGACCTGGCCCGCGGGCTGGCGGCCTTGTGATCGAGTGGTCCATGGACGCTGCGCCCGCCGGTAACGGGCGCGTCGCGCTGGTCACCGGTGCCGCGCGCGGCATAGGCCTGGGGATTGCCGCGTGGCTGATCAGCGAAGGCTGGCAGGTGGTGTTGACCGACCTGGACCGCGAGCGCGGTTCCAAGGTGTCCAAGGTGCTGGGCGACAACGCCTGGTTTATCAGCATGGACGTGGCTGACGAGAAGCAAGTCGCGCAGGGCGTTGCCGAGGTGCTGGGGCAGTTCGGGCGCCTGGACGCGTTGGTGTGCAACGCGGCAGTCGCTGACCCGCACAACATCACCCTGGAAAGCCTCGACCTGGCTCACTGGAATCGCGTGCTGGCGGTGAACCTCAGTGGGCCGATGTTACTGGCCAAGCACTGTGCGCCTTACCTGCGCGCTCACGGCGGTGCAATCGTCAACCTGGCGTCGACCCGGGCGCGTCAGTCAGAGCCGAACACTGAAGCCTATGCGGCGAGCAAGGGTGGCCTGCTGGCGCTGACACACGCGTTGGCCATGAGCCTGGGGCCGGAGGTGCGCGTCAATGCCGTCAGCCCTGGCTGGATCGATGCGCGTGACCCTGCGGCACGCCGTGCAGAGCCTCTGACCGACGCCGATCATGCGCAGCATCCGGCGGGCAGGGTGGGGACGGTTGAAGATGTGGCGGCGATGGTGGCGTGGTTGCTGTCGCGCCGGGCGGGGTTTGTCACCGGGCAAGAGTTTGTCGTGGATGGCGGCATGAGCAAGAAGATGATTTACGAGCAGTGAGAGGTAGCTTCAAGCTATAAGCTATAAGCTATAAGCTACAAGTGAAGGCGGATGGTGGTGGCTTTTCACTTGCGGCTTGGCGCTTGTAGCTTGCGGCTGTTTTTGAAAAAAACTCAATCCTGCTATTGACTTAGGTTCGCTACCTGCGTAAATTTCGCGGCCTCAACGAAGCAAAGGGTGATTAGCTCAGCTGGGAGAGCATCTGCCTTACAAGCAGAGGGTCGGCGGTTCGATCCCGTCATCACCCACCACTTCTTGAGAGTTTTGCCTTGGGGCAAGACGCAACGTTTAAAGGTTGCACCGACGCGCAGCGGTAGTTCAGTCGGTTAGAATACCGGCCTGTCACGCCGGGGGTCGCGGGTTCGAGTCCCGTCCGCTGCGCCATATTTTCCAGGTCCGACGTGTCGGGCTTGAGATTGAACAGCCAAGGCTGATCGGTCAGATGTTTAAAGACGGTTGGGTTTAGGCTCCGCCGGTCAAGCGATACGCAGCGGTAGTTCAGTCGGTTAGAATACCGGCCTGTCACGCCGGGGGTCGCGGGTTCGAGTCCCGTCCGCTGCGCCATATCTGCCTCAAGGCCCACTGAACGCCTTGAAGCACAAAGAAAGCCCTGAGCTTCTTTGAACCGATAGCAAACAACCCTGGTCGAGAGACCGGGGTTTTTTGTGTCTGCAATTTGGCTTTATGTGGGAGCAAGCCCGCTCCCACAGTTGTATTGCCTCAGAACCCCAGCTTATCCCGCAGCCCGTAATACCAGGCGCCCAACGCCGCAAACGGCGTACGCAATAGTTGCCCGCCCGGGAACGGATAATGCGGCAAGTCGGCAAACGCATCAAAACGCTCTGCCTGGCCTCGAAGGGCTTCCGCCAATACCTTGCCTGCCAGGTGCGTGTACGTCACGCCATGGCCGCTGCAACCTTGGGAATAATAGATGTTGTCGCCCAGGCGACCTACCTGTGGCAGGCGCGAAAGGGTCAGCAGGAAATTGCCGGTCCAGGCGTAATCGATTTTCACATCGTTGAGCTGCGGGAAGGCCTTGAGCATTTTAGGGCGGATGATCGCCTCGATATTGGCCGGGTCGCGCGCGCCATACACCACGCCGCCGCCGAAGATCAGGCGCTGGTCGCGGGTGAGGCGGTAGTAGTCCAGCAGGTAGTTGCAGTCTTCCACGCAGTAATCTTGCGGCAGTAATGTCTTGGCCAGTTCATCGCCAAGCGGCGCGGTGGTGATGACCTGGGTGCCGCACGGCATCGATTTGGCTGCCAGCTCCGGCACCAGGTTGCCAAGGTAGGCATTGCCTGCAACGATGATGAACTTGGCCCTGACCTTGCCCTCAGCGGTGTGCACCACGGGGTTGGGGCCGCGCTCGATACGCACCGCCGCCGACTGCTCGTAGATCGTGCCGCCAAGGGATTCCACCGCAGCCGCTTCACCCAGCGCCAAGTTGAGTGGGTGAATATGGCCGCCACTCATGTCCAGCAGGCCGCCTACATAGTTTTCACAGCCCACGACTTCGCGGATTCGACGCTCATCCAGCAACTCCAGTTGCGTATGGCCATAGCGCTCCCACAGGCGCTGCTGCGATTCCAGGTGGCCCATGTGCTTGCTGTTAAGCGCAGCGAACACACCGCCGTCTTTCAAGTCGCACTGGATCTGGTACTTGGCCACGCGCTCGCGAATAATTCTGCTGCCTTCGAACGCCATTTGCCCGAGCAACTGCGCCTGCTTGGGGCCGACGCTGCGCTCTATCACATCAATGTCGCGGCTGTAGCTGTTGACGATCTGCCCGCCATTGCGACCCGACGCACCAAACCCGACTTTGGCGGCCTCCAGCACGGTGACGCGAAAACCGTTCTCCAGCAGAAACAGTGCGCTGGAGAGGCCGGTATAGCCGGCACCGATCACACAGACATCAGTGTCGACTTCACCTTGCAGCGCCGGTCGGGGCGGAACCGCGTTCGCGGACGCTGCATAATACGACTGGGGGTACGCGGTGTTCGCCATCCTGGAACCTCTGTTTTATATTTTTTACGAGTGCTCCGATCCTACCTGAGTTGAAAATTGCCTGCCAGCCAAGCGAAAACTACGCGAGCACTCTGCGCAAATAAATAATTCGCATATTCATAGGGTTAGCTTCAAAAAAGATGTTGACAGCCCTGCGCAATTCCGTAGAATGCCGCCTCACAGCAGGCACGTAGCTCAGTTGGTTAGAGCACCACCTTGACATGGTGGGGGTCGTTGGTTCGAGTCCAATCGCGCCTACCAAACAAAATCCGCTCTGCTGGGCGGTCTGGAAGGGCTCACCGAAAGGTGGGCCCTTTTTTGTTGTCTTGAATTATTCATTAATAAAAGTACACAGACGCCTAAAGTAATCGAATCAAAGGCCGATCCCTCCTTTACCCCTTATTCATCGGACATCTGACATGCTTATCAATGTTAGCAATTCCACTGCCGTACCCAGCACTAAGGCCACTGCTGTAGCGGCTGATGCCACTGCAACTGAAAGCAAAAGTGCCATCAGCGCCTCTGCGGTCAATCCGAACGCTGACGCTAAAGCGGCTGGCGGGGCAGGTGACAGTGGTGGTTCGACGTCATCGAGTGCGAAGGAATCGGATAACGTCAAGCAGTTGAAAAAGCAGATCGCGCTGTTGCAAAAGCAGCTTGAACAGCAGCAGCAAGCCTTGCAAAAAGCCCAATCGAGCAACCAGAGCGCAGACGCCAAGGCTGCGGCTGTTGCGGCAGCTCAAGCGCAAGTGATGTCGACGTCGGCTGCATTGCAAACGACCACGTCGGCGCTGTTGCAAGCGGTTACCGAGGAAGGTAACAGCTCGTCCGGTTCACTCGTCAGCACCACGGCTTGAAATAGGCCCAACACATGGTTGGAGTGTGTAGGTGTGGCGCCTGAAATTCGGGCAAGTGTCAGCCTTGGCAATCAAGGCTGACATTCAGGGCGCAGGCGTTACTGATGAGTCAGCAGAACAGTGAAGCCACCCATAAAAAGTAGATGATCTGAACCACCCTCTGGCAGCGTATTTCACCGTTCGTTGCCGTCATACCCATTTGTCCGGCGTACATGGTGGCTAACCTCTCCGTCGGCACGGGTGCCGTGAGCGATGCGCAAAGCGCGCAACGGCTGCCTGCAGTTTAGGCGCTCAACAGGATTCTTCATGGTCGAGCCGGCTGGGGGCGATTGAGCACACTTTCTCCTGCGCCCCAAGCAGTGCGACCCGCGCGAACGCTGTCCTAAAACGCCCAGCGCAGTGAACGCTTTCATCACGTTGAGCGCTGCTTTAGCCGCAGTGGCCAAGGCATACTGACGGGCGACGGAACTCAACCGAGGGAGCAGGCGATGGAATTAGCAATTGAGGTGTCGTTCGACGTGACGGCGCAGGAGCGTGAGGCCATCCTTAAACCGTTGAGGGCGTATAACCTCAGCCATACGGGTGACATGGCGTTTGAAACGGTCGGGATTTTACTGCGCGATCCAGACACTCAGGAGGTTGTCGGTGGCCTCTACGGAAAAATTTCCTACGGGTGGCTGTTCGTTGAACTCTTGAGCATCCCGGACTTGATGCGCACCCAAGGTACCGGCACACGGTTGATGCGTGCCGCTGAAGACTTGGCGCGCGAAAAGGGGTGCCAGGGGATTTGGCTGGACACCTTCAGCTTCCAGGCGCCGGGGTTTTATCGAAAGCTGGGGTTCAGTGAGTTTGGTCATATCGACGATTACCCGCCGGGGCACCAGCGGCACTTTTTCCAGAAACGCCTGGGTTAAATCCTCGTACAGCGCCGGATCAGCCGGCGCCCATCACCGACAAAGTTTATTGGTTTGCAGCAACAATTTTTCTTGTTGGACACCTCCCGCCCCCAAGCAGCAAAGTTGCCGCCACTGACGCTCGACCTTTAAGGTCAACAATAAAAACCGCGCCGGGCTGCACGTCACTTTCATGCTGTGAGCCGTTTGTTCACATCCTGCTGTAATGGCGCCGCAGCGCGCATTCAAGGACCTCATCGTCATGCAAACTGTTGTGAACCTATGGCCGTTGATCGGCGTACTTGTCATCGTGGTTGGCTTCGTCTTGCGCTTCAATCCGCTGTTGGTGGTCACCGCTGCCGCCATCGCCACCGGCTTGGCCGCGCACTTTCCGTTGGAAAAAATTCTCGCCAGCATGGGCGATGGTTTCCTCCAGACCCGTGCCCTGCAACTGATCCTGTTATTGCCCTTGGCGGTCATCGGCCTGCTGGAGCGCCATGGCTTGCGCTTGCATGCGCAGAACTGGATCGCGCGTTTCGAGCGTGCCACGGTCGGGCGCTTGTTGATCATGTACTTGTTTGTACGCGAGTCCACCGCGGCCATGGGCCTGACCAGCCTGGGCGGGCACCCGCAGATGGTGCGGCCGCTACTGGCGCCGATGGCCGAGGGCGCGGCGGAAAAACGCTACGGCAAGCTGCCGGACAAACTGCGTCACAAGGTATTAGCCATGTGTGCGGCGACCGACAATGTGGGGCTGTTTTTCGGTGAAGACATCTTTGTCGCCTTTGGCGCGATTGCGCTGATGCACACCTTCCTGCTCGGCTCGGGCATTGATGTGGAACCGCTGCATATTGCGGTGTGGGGCATCCCTACGGCCATCTGCGCGTTTATCATCCATGCCATTCGCTTGCATCGATTTGATCGAAAGCTCACCCGCGATATGACAGCCGCCGCCCAAGTGGAGGCTGCGCAATGATCATCTCGATTCAATACCTTTACTGGCTGGCCGGTGTGCTGTTGTTGATCACCGCCGGCATGATCCTGTTTGATCGAAGCCATCCCAAACGCTGGTCCAGCGCCTTGTTCTGGTTGTTGTTTGCTATTCCGTTCCTGATTGGAGAGCGCCTGCCGTCGGTGGTTATCGGTGCGGGCGTGGTGGTGATGGCGCTGATTGCAGGCTTGGGTGGCGTTGGCCGTGGCAAGCATGCCGAGTTGCATGACAAGGAGTCGCGCGCGAGCGCCGGCCGTTTGGGGCATAAGTTATTTATACCGGCGCTGGCGATTCCGCTGACTACCGTGATCGGTTCGGTGCTGCTCAAGCACACCGAAATTGGCGGCGTGCCGCTGCTGGACCCGAAAAACACCACCTTCGTCTCTCTAGGCATTGGTTGCCTGATCGCACTCGGCCTGGCCTGCTGGCTGACCCGTGATACGCCGGTGCAAGCCTTGCGCGAATCGCGACGCCTGACCGAAGCGCTGGGCTGGGCCATGGTGTTGCCGCAGATGCTGGCAATGCTCGGGCTGTTGTTCAATGAAGCCGGGGTGGGCACGGCGGTTGCCCATGTGGTCACCACCTACATCAACCTGGATTTCAAGTGGGTGGCAGTGGTGGTCTATGTGCTGGGCATGGCGCTGTTTACGGTAATCATGGGCAACGGCTTCGCCGCGTTCCCGGTCATGACAGGCGGTGTCGGCGTGCCGGTGCTGGTCGGCATCTACGGCGCTAACCCGGCCGTGATGGCGGCGATCGGTATGTTCTCTGGTTATTGCGGCACGCTGATGACGCCCATGGCCGCCAACTTCAATATCGTCCCCGCCGCGTTGCTGGAGTTGCCGGACAAACACGCGGTGATCAAGGCTCAGTTTCCGACCGCGCTGATGATGCTGGCGGTCAATATTGTGCTGCTCTACGTGTTGATGTGAGGCCGAGATGCAAACTGTGCTGCTGACGGGCTTTGAGCCCTTTGACCAAGACGTCATAAACCCCTCTTGGGAAGCCGTACGCCGTTTGGAGGGCGTGCAGTTGGGCGAGGGCGTGCAGATTGTTGCGCGTCGGCTGCCCTGTACGTTCGCCACGGCGGGCGAGTGCCTGACCCGACTGATCGCCGAGCTGAACCCGGCGATGGTGATCGCCACAGGCCTTGCGCCCGGGCGCGGGGATATTTCGATTGAGCGGGTGGCGATCAACGTGAACGATGCACGCATCCCCGACAACCTTGGGGAGCAACCTATTGATAAACCGGTGGTGGCCGATGGCCCGGCGGCTTACTTCACCACGCTGCCGATCAAGGCGATGGTCAAGGCTGTGCGCGAGGCCGGTATAGCGGCTGCGGTCTCGCAGACAGCGGGTACGTTTGTGTGTAATCAGGTGTTTTACCTGTTGCAGCATGCGCTTGCGGGCACACCTGTTCGCAGTGGCTTTATTCACGTACCCAGCCTGCCGGAGCAGGTGGCTGATACGCGGCAAGCGTCGATGCCGCTGGAAACGCTGGTTGAGGGCCTGCGCGTGGCAGTGCTCGCAGCATGGGTAACCAAGGTGGATGTGGTGCAAAGCGGCGGGCAGGTCAGCTGACCTGCCCGGGCTGCCTTAGCCACTCATCAGCCGGGTCAGGCCGAACGTTATGGCGCACACCAGGCCTGTCATCGCGAACGCCGTTGCTACGTACCATTTGATCAGGTTCAGCTCTGTGGTCGCCAGGTCTGCCCGGGTGGCGAAGTGCTTTTCAATGGTGGTGGAATGCCGTTCAATCGAGTCTGCTCTGCTCGAAACGACAAATAGCTTCTCTTTCATATCAGCCAGCCCCTTTTCCAGTAAACCCAAGCGTCTTTCCATACCAGAACCTCCGTCATTACCGCCACCGGCTCTGCCTTGAGCCGGGATGTTCACTGTGCTCGCTGCGCCGAATCGATACTGTCTTCTCTCCAAAGCATGACACCCGTTTCAAACAATGTGAGTGAATGATGAGGGGCAGAGTAGCGTTAGTCTGGCCTAGCCGTGACGTACAAACGTTTGCAAAATAACTCCAAGGCTCCGGCTTGCGATGCTCAGTGTTCCGCCCGGGGAAAGAACAGCTCAAAACAGGTCACGCCCGCCACACTGCTCACGCTGCAGCGCCCGTTATGCAATTGCATGATGGTCGCGACAATCGACAGCCCCAGCCCATTCGATTGCGCCGAACGTTCGCGCGATTGATCTACCCGGTAAAACCGTTCGAACAACCTGGGCAGATGCTCGGCGGGAATGGTTTCACCCTGGCTGCTCACGCTCAGGTTGATGCCGTCGGCACACGGCACCGCCTGAATCACCAACTGCGAACTCGGCGCAGCGTATTTGATGGCGTTGGCGCACAGGTTGGCCAGTGCCCGGCGCAGCAGCATCGGTTCTGCCCAGATCACGCCGTCACCCTGCGCGATAATGCGCATATCCACATCACTGGCCAGCCCTTCGAAGTAGTCTGCGATGCGCGCCACTTCATCCGCCGCACTCAGCTGTTGGCGTTGGCGCAGGGCGCTGGCCGGGTCGGTGCGGGCGAGGAACAGCATGTTGTCGAGCATCCGTGCCAGGCGTTCGAGTTCTTCGACATTGGAGGCCAGCAATTGCTGATAGCTCTCGATGCTGCGGCTCTGTTGCAACGCTACCTGGGTTTCCCCCAGCAGGTTGTTGATCGGGGTGCGCAGTTCGTGGGCCATGTCGGTGGAAACTTGGCCCAGTTGCACAAAGCCCTTGGCCAGCCGCTCAAGCATGGTGTTGAACGACTCGATCAGCGGCAGCAGCTCTTTTGGCGCACCGTGGCTGTCGAGGCGTTCGGCCAGGTTGCCCACGTCGATACCTTGGGCGTGGTTGGCCAGGCGCCTTAAGGGCAGCAGCCCTCTGCGCACTAACAGGTAGCCGACCAGGGCGAGGATGATCGCGGCGAGGCTGGCCAGGATGTAAACACTTAAACGGTAGCTGGCGAGCACGGCGCTACGTTCGGTCATCAGGCGCCCGGTGGTGATGTGCAGGCTGCCGATGTCGCCGGAATCGATGGTGGCGGCCACGGTGGCGAAGGGCACGCCATTGATACCGGGCAAATGCTGCACGTCGGCGAGGCTCAACGTGTGGCCCTTTGGAACCGGCGGCACGGGTGGCAAGTCGATGTTGCCAGGGTTAACCAGCAGCAACGGCTTGTGCCCCGGCGCAGCGATGCTCAGCACCGACTCGCGGTTACCCAGCATGTTCTGGAACAGCTCTGGTTTGGTCTTGATCAGGTCCAGGGTGTTGCTGTCGTTCAGCAGGTTGCGCAGTTGCTCGACGCGGCCGATCAGCGCGGTGTCATCGCGCAGGATCAGTTCGCGCTCCAGCTCGCGGTACAGCGCAACCCCCAGCGTGGCCAGCAGGGCAAAAGCGAGCAGGGCGAAGATCAACGCAAGGCGCAGCGTCAGTGAGTAAGGGCGGCGCGGGTTCATGGCTGGGTGTCGAAGCGGTAGCCGATGCCCCGCACGCTGTGGATCAACTTGAGCTGGAACGGGTCGTCGATTTTCAGGCGCAGGCGCCGCACGGCGACATCGACCACGTTGGTATCACTGTCGAAATTCATGTCCCACACCCGTGAGGCAATCATCGAACGTGACAGCGCCTGGTCCTGGTGGGTGGCGAACAGGTGCAGCAGGGCGAATTCTTTATTGGTCAGGTTGATGCGCGTACCAGCACGGGTAACGCGGCGCTTGAGTACGTCGATTTGCAGGTCGGCGATCTGCAGTTGCGCCTCGTCACGGCTCGGGCCGCGGCGGGTCAGGGTGCGCAAACGCGCGACCAGCTCGGCGAAGGAGAACGGTTTGATCAAGTAATCATCGGCGCCCAGTTCCAGGCCCTTGATGCGGTCGGCAATATCGTCGCGGGCGGTGAGAAACAGCACCGGCGTGTCGGCCTCTTTGCGCAGACGGCGCAGCACTTCCCAACCGTCCATTTTCGGCATCATTACGTCCAGCACAATCACGTCGAAAGGCGTTTCCAGCGCTTGGTGCAGGCCGTCTACCCCGTCACGCGCAAGGCTTACGGAGTAACCCAGCTCCTGCAGGCCGTTGAGCAGGTAATTGCCGGCCTTGGGTTCGTCTTCGACTACGAGGATGTTCATGGGAATTGCCTTGGTTCCATACGTGGCGCAAGTGTAGCCGGATCAAGGGTCATCGCTTGATTACAAACCTGTAATGCAATGGCGCGGGTAGCCGTGCGTAACGTTTACAAGCGGTGGGCTGATCCGTAGATTGCATCCGACCGATTAAAAGGAAAGCCCAGACGTGTCTATTTCAGGTTCAGCCGTATTCAATCAACGTTACCGCGCCTTCCTCTTCGATATGGACGGAACCCTGCTCAACTCGATTGCCGCCGCCGAGCGTGTATGGGGCATCTGGGCTGAACGCCACGGCCTGGATGTGGCGGCGTTCCTGAGCACTATTCACGGCGCGCGTGCGATTGACACCATCACGCGCCAGGCATTACCAGGCGTAGACCCCGAGGTTGAAGCGCAATGGATTACCCAAGCGGAGCTCGATGATGTTGAGGGCGTTGTGGCGATCTCCGGCGCCGTTGAGTTCTTGCGCAGCCTGCCCGGCGATCAATGGGCACTGGTTACGTCGGCACCCAAAGCGTTGGCGCTGCGCCGTCTGCAGGCTGCGGGCATCGCACCGCCTGCCGTGTTGGTGACGGCCGAAGATGTCGCCAACGGCAAACCCGATCCAGCATGTTACGTGCTCGGTGCCCAGCGTTTAGGCGTGCCGGTAGAGGACTGCCTGGTGTTCGAGGATGCGACGGTGGGTATTCGAGCGGGGGAGGCAGCCGGGGCTGATGTGCTGGTCGTAACCGCCACGCACCTGACGCCTATGGTAACAACGCATGCCGCCATCGATGGGTATGAGCGGTTGCAGGTGCAGCGCGATGCTGACGGCTTGCTCGGTCTGCAACGCTTATCGTGAGGTATGCCGGCGTGAGCGCTGAGCGGCGTGTTGGCACAGTTTGCGCAAGACGACTTTTTGGATCGGCTTGATGCAGAATGCAAAAAGGTAGCCGAACAGAACGAGCGCCAGTTCCAGCGACGAACGTACGCCGGGATCGCCAATGCCTTCAACTTCGAACCCTAGCCCATACTCCAGCGCCAGGAAGGCCAGCCCTATCAGCACGGCTATTTTCCAGGATCTGGAAACAAGTGGCTTAGTTGCAGTAGGCCTCATCGACGTGCTCCTGAATGCACTCGGACGCGGGAGGGTATTCAGGGAATTCGGCTGCGAATGACGCAACAAGTTCCAGGCATCTGGGCAGTTTTCATCTGGCAATGAAGCTGAGGGCGCTGGTGGCGCGAAGGACGCGGGCAGACCGAAACTCTTCGCCAGCCGTTACAGTGAACGAAAGGGCTGGCTACTGAGGGCGCTTCAAGGCGTCTGGTTTTTGTCCGGAGCAGTCAGCCCAGCCTGGATGCGCTGGTAAATTTCCTCGCGATGCACCGCAACATCTTTGGGCGCGTTGATACCGATTCGTACTTGCTGGCCGCTAACGCCCAGAATGGTGATCGTAATGTCATCACCGATGTTTATGCTTTCACCAACTTTGCGGGTGAGTATAAGCATGGACTTCTCCTTGATTACTTTTAAGGACACATGTTTCAGACAGGGCAGGTGTCAGATGTGTGTAGCTTACTGCTAAGCGCTTCCCTGTGACTGCCTCTTTTAGGACGCATAGAGGCGACATTAATTCCCATGGCGGCATCATACAGGTCTGCGATACATCATTCGCATTGTTTAAGCCAATGTTTATGACGGCCAGAATAGACAGTGAATGATAAAGTTGCCTCTTTATCCTTAAAGGAGCAGGGCTGTGCGTAAAGTAGCGATGGCAATTGCGGTGTTGGCATTGGCCGGTTGCGGTGAAGGTAAACCGGTCGAAGCCCCCAAGGCCAAGCCTTCCGTGATCGAAAGCCAGCCACAGCCCGGCGCGTTGGCCGCCCAGGAATGGGACGTGTGGGTCGGCCCGCCGGACCACAAGCTGCAGGCGCTCACCGACCTGACCGCCTGGTTGCTGGAACACGGTTTTAATTTTTATATCGTCAAAGAGGACGGCAAGGACCAGGTGTTGCTCGGGCCGTTCGCCACGCAGGCCGAAGCCGAAGCCAAGCAGGCACTGTTGACCGAAAAACTGGCGCGCGCCAAGAAAGGCGACACCGTGTCGCAGGTCATCGAACACAAGGCTGCGCAGTAACTTGCAAAATGGGCGGGAATACCGCCCATTTTTACCTACAGGCTTGTCTACCGGGCAGTGAGGTGTTTGGCGGCAGGTGCCTGCGGCTTCGACGAAAACCTTCGATGAAGCATGCGCTCAACGTCGTTGATGTAAGTGAACGCCACAGGCACCACCAGCAAGCTCAATGCAGTTGAGGTCACCAGCCCACCGATAACCGCGATGGCCATCGGCTGACGGAAACTCGCATCGGCCCCCAGGCCCAGCGCAATCGGCATCATCCCGGCGATCATCGCCAGGGTCGTCATGATGATCGGGCGTACCCGTTTATGGCAGGCGTTAATCAACGCCTCAACCACCGACAGCCCCTGTTTTTGGATACCCATCAACGCGTACTCGACGAGCAAGATCGAGTTTTTGGTGACGATGCCCATCAGCATCACCAGGCCAATCATCGACGGGAGGCTCAGCATGCCGCGTGTCATCAGCAATGCCACAAAGGCGCCGCCTACCGATAGGGGGATGGCAAACAAGATTGTCAGCGGCTGAAAAAAGTCGTGAAACAGCAGCACCAATACGCAATACACACAGACCAGGCCGATGACGATTGCCATGCTGAACCCGGTCATAAGCTCTGCCATGGTTTCTGCGTCGCCGGATTCGATCAGCTCGACACTCGACGGCATGGACTGGATGGCGGGCAGCGCTCTGGCTTTGGCGAGTGCTTGCCCAAGCGGTGTGTGCCCGAGGTCCGCGGTGACTGTCGCATAGCGGCGTCGATCGTAACGGTCAATCTGGGTCGGCCCGCTCTCGATCGCCAACTGCGCGACAGTCGATAGCGGAATCAGCCCGTCACGCCCGCGAACCCTTAAATTAGCCAATGTTTCAAAGTCCTGGCGCGAAGCGTCCGGTATGCGCACCTGAATGGCTATCTGCCGGTTGTCGAGGTTTAGCTTGCCCATCTTTGCATCGAAGTCGCCGTTGGTGGCAATGCGCACTGTTTCGCCAATCGTCTCGGTGCTCACGCCACGCTCGGCTGCCTGCCTGGCGTCAGGACGCACCACGATTTCCGGCCGCTCGATACTGGCAGTTGAGGTGATGTTGGCCAGGCCGGCGACTTCCCTCAACTGCCGCTCCAGCGCCTGAGCCGTCGCTTTGAGCGCGGCCTTGTCGTCACTCGCTAGAATCAGCGACAGCTTCTCGCCGAGCCCGCCGGAGCCCAACGAAAACCGTGCGCCTGGCACTTCCTTCAAGGCAACACGTACCTGGTTTTCGATGTCGGTTTGCCCTGGGCGCTCACCGCGTGCCGACAGCACGAGCGTCATGGTGGCCCGGCGTAGCTCTGCTGCCTGGGTTTGCCCGCGCCCGGCAGGCTGAGCGACGCCCACGGTGCTGAACACATGCTCGATGCCTGGCAGGTGGTTGATGGCGCGGCTAACCGCTTCGGTTGTCGCCCGTGTAGCCGACAAGCTGCTGCCGGGTGGCAGCTCAAGGTTGATGTTGCTGTAGCCTTTGTCTGACGCTGGCATCAGTCCGGTTTCAAGCAGCGGAACCACCGCTACCGAAGCAGCGAAAACCACAGCCGTGCCCAACATCGTCAGGCGGCGATGGCTGAGGCACCAGGCCACGCTGTGCAAATACAGCTTCATCAGCCTGCCATCCGGCGTTTCCTTGCCCTTGGTATGCGTTTTGAGCAAGTAGGTGGCCATCATCGGAGTCAGAACCCGCGCCACCAACAGGGAAGAAAGCACCGCCACCACGGCTGTCCAGCCAAACTGCTTGAAGAACAGCCCCGGAACCCCGCTCATCATTGCCGTGGGCAGAAACACTACAACCAGCGTCAGGGTGGTGGCCATCACCGCCAAGGCGATTTCGGTCACCGCGTCGCCGGCTGCCTGATGGATCGGCTTGCCCATGCGGCGGTGGCGTTCAATGTTCTCGATCTCGACAATCGCGTCGTCTACAAGAATGCCGACGATCACCGCCAGCGCCAGAAGCGTCAGGGTGTTGAGAGAGTAACCGAGCCAGTTCATCACAAGAAAGGTAGGCAGTATCGACAGCGGTAAAGCCGAGGCGGAGATCAATGTGGCGCGCCAGTCGCGCAAGAACCACCAGACCACCAGCACCGCCAGTAACGCGCCTTCATAAAGCATGTGCATTGAGCCCTCATACTGCTCATGCGTGTAATCCACGGTACCGGAAACTTTTGTAAAGTTCAGGCTTGCGTCCGCCGCGTGAAGCTTGTCGAGCACCTGCTGCACACCTGCGGCGACACGCGTTTCGTCGAAACCCTTGGCCCGATAGATCCTGAAACCGACCACCGGCTGACCATCCAGCGTGGCGAGCTGCGTGCGGTCTGCATAGGTATCCTTGATCAGGGCAACCTGGTCCAGGTTCACGCGTCGACCATTGCTGAGCACCACGGGGAGATTTTTCAGCTCGTCGGCAGTGCGCACTGTAGCAATAGTGCGCACTGCCTGCTCCGCGCCATTCACCTGGCCACGCCCCCCGGAGGACTCTTGCTCGACACTCTTGAGCGCCCTGGACACTTCGGCCGCCGTGGTGCCTTGCGCCTCCAGGCTGGCCGGGTCGACTTCCACCACTACCTGGCGGCTAACCCCACCGACGCGCTCAAACTTGCCAATACCGGGTACGCCCAATATGGCCTTGTTGACCGCATCATCGACGAACCACGAGAGCGCCTCTTCATCCATTTTCGAAGAGGCAGCGGCGTAGATTAATGTTGCGTCGTCGCTGCCTACACGAATCGCGCTGATCGAAGGCTGCTCCAGATCGCTGGGTAAATCGGAGCGAACTTTATCGACGGCATCTTTGGATTCAATCAGCGCATCAGATAACTTCTTTTCAAGGATGAACTCGACGTTAATGGTTACGCGCCCATCAACAATCGAGGTGCTCATGTGTTTTATCCCGGACAGCGTGGCGAGGGAGTTCTCTACCTTGCGTGCGACCTCCGTCTCTAACTGCGCCGGGGAAGCACCGGGTTGCGTCAGCGAAATAACCACTGAGGGCAGATCGATGTCCGGCATGTTGGCGATCGGCAACGCCCGAAAGCTTAGTATTCCGGCCATGGACAACAGTACGAAAAGCAGGATGGAAGGGATTGGGTTGCGGATCGACCAGGTGGCGAAGTTCATGGCTTACTCCTTCGCTTCAGCAGGTGCTGTTACGATGTGTACCCGATCACCGTCATTCAAAAAGGCGGCACCTTGCTCTACCACGCGGTCTGCAACGTTGATACCCGAAACAATTTCGACCTGGTTGTTCTGCCGGCGCCCCACCGTCACCGGTTGTAAGCTGATTCGGTCGTTGTCGACCACGCGGGGCACGTAGCTACGTCCATCACGTATGACCACACTCGCGGCCGGTATCACCACGGCGGCGCGCACAGCCAAATTAACCAGCCCTTTGGCATACATGCCGGCCCGTGCCGTGCTGCCGGGTTCGATGTCAGCGTAGGCGATGCCCAAACGCGTCTCGGTGTTCAGGTCCGGCGCGAGTTCACGCACCACTGCAACGGCTGAAGAATCGTCAGGTAACGCCAGTGTGATGCGTTGGCCGGGTGTGACGTGGGCCAACTGCAGCGCGGTCAATTCGCCGCGCCATTCCAGCCGGCCTTGCCGGATCATGCGGAACAACTCTTGGCCGTTACCGTAAACCGCGCCGACGGTTGCAGAGCGAGCGCTGATCAAACCGTCATCTGGCGCGATGACCTTGGCATAGCGCAGTTGCAGTTGAGTGCCGGTGAGCAACGCTTTGGCCACGTCGGCTTGCGTCTCATACTGAAGCACGTCCTGATCACTGATGCCGCCCGTGCCCTTCAATTGCAATGCGCGCTTGCGGTTGGACTCCGCTTGCAACCAGTTTGCGTTAAGGCGCGTGGCGTCAGCTTCGAGCAAGGCCGCGTCGAACGAGGCGAGCAGTTGCCCTCGCTTCACCGCGTCACCGACGTTTACATAGAGCTGAACCAAACGCAGGTTTGAAACCTGGGACCCGATGACCGCTTCTTCCCAAGGCGCTATTGAGCCACTTGCCTCAAGTTTGACGGGCCAACTCAAGGTGGTCGCGGTCGCGACCGTCACCGTCAGGGCGGAGGCCGGCTGGGTGTCTGTTTGAGTGGCTGAGCGGGTGGGTGCAGACATGAAAATGGCGGCGATAACCAAGCCGGCGACCAGCGCAACGACAGCCATTGACCGGCCGCCAACTATCATCCGCAAGCACAATAATTTATTCATGGGAGGTGTTATCCGGAGTTAGGGCGATAGCTCCGCCGGTGGCTTTTACCAGCGAGATCCAGGCCTTTGCCTGATCGCGGCGTGCAGAGATTTCGGCATCCTTTGCTGAAGCGAATTGCCGGCGGCTGTCTTCCAGCTCAAACAGGCTGACAGCGCCCGCCTTCCATTGCGCGTCTGAGGCTTGGAAGGTGGTGCGGGCGGCGGCTACGCCTTCCTTGGTAGAGGTCAGCCGGGACTTTGCCGATGCCTGATCCGCCAGCGCGTTTTCGACGTCTTGAACGGTGGTTCTCAGCGTGCTTTTCAAGGTGGCGGCGGCGCGCACGTAGCGGGCTTTTGCAGCCTCGACTTTGGCCTTGCCCGCACCGCCATCGAACAGCGTGCCACTGAGGCTCGGGCCGATAGACCAGGTGTCGAAGTTAATGCTGGAACCGGCCATGCGAATCCACTGCCCGGTCAGCGCTGCGGCGAGATCGATACGCGGCAGGCGGTCTGCACGCGCTACCGCGATGTCGGCCCAAGCGGCTGCAGTCTCACGTTCAGCTGAAACAACGTCGGGATGCGAGGCCAATACCGTTGCGGGTAGTTGAGGCACCGCAGCGGGCGCCTGCGGCATGTAGGCCAGTTCGCTCTCAGAGGCTGACGGTTGTGTACCCACAAGGTGTGTGACGGTGCCGGCCTCTGCGCCGGTCAACGCCACCAGCGCATTAACCAGACGCGCGCATTGGTCTGCTTGAGTGGCAAGATTGGTGTGCGAGGTCGCTAACCCGGACAGGATGCGTGCTTCGTCAACCGGTGCAGCAAAACCTGAGTTCAGCCGCAGTTGCGTCAATGCCAGGGTCTTTTCCCGGGAGGCAATGTCATCGATTAAAACGCGTCGCGAACTTTCACAGGCACGCAGGGAAAGCACGTCATTGGCAACATCGGCGGCCAAGGTCAGGCGCGTGGACGCCGCGTCTGCGGTACGCGCATCCAGGTGGTTTCGGGCGGCTTCTACTGACTGGCGAACCCGCCCGAACAGGTCCAGTTCCCAACTGAAACTCGGCCCGACAGCGGCGGAGGTACTCTGTACCGTCACGCCTGATCCGGCGGCGGAAGTATCGAGACTTTTTTGCCGTGTGAAGCTGGCGTCGACGCCGACGCCAGGCATCGTTGCCGCTGTATCAGCAGTCAGCGTCGCCTTGGCCTCGTCAACCCGTGTCACTGCCTGCAGCAAGGTCGGGTTGCCTGCGAATGCGGCCTCTACCAGGGTATCAATAGCCTTGTCACCCAAAGGCAGCCACCAGGCATCGCCCGGCAAGGGCGCATGGCGTTCAGCACTGGCGGCGTCTGCAGACCAGGCTGTGGGTGGCGGCGGGGTCGGCGTCACATAGGCCGGTTGCAACGCGCACCCTGCGCATACCAGTAAAGCCGCCACAACAAGTAGGGGCGCTATCCATCGTGATTGCCTGCAGCCTTGTTCGCAGGGCTCAGAGAGGCCTGCTCGACATTCGATCTGAGAAGTCATCTTGGATTACCGAAGAAGGTAATAGCGCGCTGAAAAGCTTTGCGGCAGCCCTGAACGGGCCACGCAAAAGTGGTTCAGTGTGAAATAACGATGTTTTCCATCGGGTTGCGCCAGCGTTCTTCGATCCTGGCGTCGGGCGCGCGGTACCCGAGTGCGATCACCAGCGGGATCACAGACCCGCGCTGTATGCCTAGAAGCTTTGCAACTTTTGTTGCCGAAAACCCTTCCATCGGGCATGAATCGATGCCTTTGGCCGCAGCCCCGAGCATGATGGTTTGAGCCGCAAATATGGCGTTGCGCGCAGCCCATTGACGACCTCCGATCAGGCCTACAGGCAACAGCGAAAGCGTGGGGCGTACCAACGCCGCCAGGAACACCAGCGGCGACCACGCTGCGCTGGAACCCAGCCCCAGTACTTTTTTGAACATCGCAATCTGCTTGCGGTTATAGGCCTTTGAATCAGCGCCCAAGGCAGAGTGTTCGAGATACTCAAGTTGCGCCTGGGCGGTACGTATCCCAAGCGCGGGGCTGGCCACGATCACCACGAACTCGGATGCCGATGCCGCTGCTTTTTGCCCATTGCAGGCTGCCGCCATGCTGGCTTTAAGCGCTGGGTCGCGGACGCGGTGAAACTCATAGGGCTGCATGTTTCCGCTTGACGGAGCGTGAGCGGCCTCCACCAGTAGCTCGTAGACGTCGCCATCCGGCAACGCTGCTGAACTGAATTTTCGGATGGCCCTGCGAAAGCGGTTCGCGGCCCGGAAGCTGTCCCAGCGTTGTTCCAAATCATGCGTATTCATGGCTGCAATAGTCTCGGTACGTGAGCAACGTTGTGTTCTCACGTCCAAAATAGTAAGTTAAAGCTTAGTTTTTAAAAACTCATGTTCTTGAGGTGACCTTGAACAAAAGCCGTATGCCCGTCAGCCCCAGGAAAATGCCGTCCCAAGCACGTTCGCGGGCGACGGTCGATGCAATTATTCAAGCAGCGACTTACATTTTGACCCAGGTAGGTTGGGAGGGGCTGACCACCAACGCGATTGCAGAGCGTGCAGGCGTCAACATTGGGTCGCTTTACCAGTTTTTTCCTAATAAAGAGGCGATCATTGCGGAGCTGCAGCGGCGTCATGCCGATGCAACGCAAACTGATTTATTCAAGGTGTTGGAGGTTCTACCGAACCAGCGCTCTCTTCGTGAGGCGCTGACCATGATCGTGGAGATGATTGTTGCCGAACACCGCGTCGCGCCCGCGCTGCACAAAGCCATCCACGAGGAGCTACCCAGTACCGTCAGGCACATGGGTGACAATAACGATCAATTACAGCATCAGTTTGCAGAGGTACTCAGGCCGTTCATGAAGAACGTGCCGGACCCGGATCTTTCGATCTATTTGATGGGCATCGCCGTGCACGCGATCATTCACACCGTGACGGCTGACCGTCCTGCATTACTTGGCCAGCCAAGCTTCACCGTGGAGGTCGTGACGTTGCTGGAGAATTATCTGCACAGGCAAAATATTAATTAACGCAAAGAAATTACCGCCGTTTCACATTCAACTCGACGGCACTTCTGGGCAGGGGCTATTGTCCGATCAAGCAATCTAGCTAAATCTTGATTTGGCACAGATTTCACTGCTTACTCTAAGAGAGATTACCCATGTCCAAACTCGCAGAATTCCGCCAGCTCGAAAAACATCTTGCTGAACAACTCAAGGCACTCGAAGCGCTGAAGGGCGACGCCGGCCTTAAGAAAGAAATTGAATTTGAAACCAAGCTGCGTGATTTGCTCGCAAAATACGGCTACAGCCTCAAGGACGTGGTCAATCTGCTTGATCCACAGGCGGGTCGTCGTGCTCCCGTGGCCGCACCGAAGTCCGGCACCCGTAAAGCTCGCCAAGTGAAGGTTTACAAGAACCCGCACACCGGTGAAGTCATTGAAACGAAGGGTGGTAATCACAAAGGCTTGAAAGAGTGGAAAGCTGAACACGGTTCAGACACCGTCGAGTCCTGGCTGAACAAGTAAGCTTAAGTTGACTATAAAGGGCCAGTATTGGCCCTTTTTTATGGGTGCTGTTTTTGTTGCGTCGGCAGCGTTCAGGTCAATCTTCCTTCGGTACAACCCAGAAAATTTGCACGCCGCCGTCATCCCGATAGGCGAGGGTGACGTTGTCGTTCTCTGCAATTTCTTCCAGCAAGCGTGCCCAGTCTTCCTCCGGCTCGTCCGGCAGACGGAAAATCAACGCTGTTTTGGATTTCTGGGCGTTGGTTGAATTGATGATTTTTTGCACACGAACGCCGAGGCGTGCGTAAGCATCCGGCGGAGTAGGCGCTGCGGAAGAAGACTTTGCCACGGAATATTCCTTAGTTTGCTGTACGTGCATACAGTATTTAACTGTAAGCAATTTCGCAACTGCTTAAAATTCACGTGCCGGCAGGCAGAGGCGGGTAACCCGCCTCTGCCCAGTGTTACCAGGAATTAATATTCCCAGAAGATCCGTTGCAGCTCTTTGCTGTCCTGAGTCTTCGTCAGGGCAACCATGGCCAGGATTCGTGCTTTCTGCGGGTTCAGGTCATGCGCCGCAACCCAGTCATACTTGTCGTCCGGCTGTTCGGCATTGCGCAGAACGAAGCCGCCGGCATTCACGTGGGAAGACCGAATGATCTGCACGCCTTGCTTGCGCAGTTCTTGCAGGGCAGGCACGACCTTGGAGGACACCGAACCATTGCCGGTACCGGCATAGACGATTGCCTTGGCGCCAGCCTGGGCCAGCGCTTTGACGCTGGTGTCGCCGACGTTGCCATAACCGTAGGCGATTTCCACGTCCGGCAGGCTTTTGATGGTCTTGATGTCGAACTCTGAATCCTGTGTGTGGCGCTTGGCAGGCAGGCGGAACCAATAGGATTTGCCTTCAACCACCATACCCAGCGGACCCCATGCACTCTTGAACGCTTCAGTCTTGATGTTGATCATCTTGCTGACGTCGCGGCCCGATTGGATTTCGTCGTTCATGGTGACCAGCACGCCTTTGCCGCGTGCTTCCTGACTGCTGGCTACCGCAACCGCGTTGTACAGGTTGAGCATACCGTCTGCCGACATCGCGGTGCCTGGGCGCATGGAGCCGACCACCACGATTGGCTTGTCGGTTTTTTCTACCAGGTTCAGGAAATAAGCGGTTTCTTCAAGGGTGTCGGTGCCGTGGGTGATCACGATGCCGTCCACGTCCTTACTGTCGGCCAGTTCGGCAACGCGGCGCCCCAATTGCAGCAGGTTTTCGTTGTTGATGCTTTCGGAGGCGATTTGCAGGACTTGCTCGCCGCGTACATGGGCGATCTGGCCAAGCTCGGGAACGCCTGCGATCAGTTGCTCGATGCCGACTTTGGCTGCCTGATAGGTAGCGCTGTTGGCGGCGCTCGCGCCAGCACCGGCAATGGTGCCGCCGGTGGCGAGAATGACTACGTTGGACAGTTTGGTCTTGGGTTCAGCGTCCTTTGCCTGAGCGGCAACGGGGAACAGCAGCAGTAGGGCTAGAGCGCCCGGAACAAAGGTCTTCAGTGCAGATTTCATTATTTTTCTCTCTGATTTTTGATGAGTGCTGATGCAGGTTCATCTAGAGCGCCCGGGCGGTTCTGAACGCCGCGAGGTGCTGAGAAAGAGCAGGATTTGTACCAAGCTGATTGTGTCTGCGGTTATAAATTAAGGTATTGATTCAAAACAACTTATGTTTAATTTTTGGATGAGTTGGGGCGACGCTTGTCCGGCTTTCCGAACAATGAAGGGGCGTGCGTTCGGTTGTCCGAAAACCATGATGGAATATCGACGGCGCACATAAGGCATGCGCGCCACAGCCTGTCGTTTTAGAGAACGACTGGGGGAGGGCGATGTTTAATCAGATCAACCGTGTGACCAAGGGTCTGAACCTCGCATGCTTGAATGAACGGCGTTTTTCTTCCGTTGACAAATCCCGACAAGGTTCTCATAGTTTGACTAACGCAAACGTTTGCGAGATGTTTCACGGCAAGCGTTGCTTACAATAATCATAAGATCGGAGTGAACCCATGAAGCTGCCATTCGCTGCACGTCTTCTTGCTGTCGCTGTGCTTGCTGCCGCATCCGCTGCTCTACCCCTTTCCTCTGCCTTTGCTGAAGACACCGCCGCCAAACCCAAGGTCGGCCTGGTGATGAAGTCCCTTGCCAACGAATTTTTCGTCACCATGCAAGAGGGCGCCAAGTCTTATCAGAAGGAGCACGCTGCTGACTTCGACATGATCACCAACGGTATCAAGAACGAAACCGATACCAGCGCGCAGATCGATATTGTTAACCAGATGATCCTCGCCAAAGTAAACGCCATCGTCATTGCCCCGGCCGACTCCAAGGCATTGGTCACCGTGCTGAAAAAAGCTTCCGATGCCGGCATCAAGGTCGTCAACATCGACAACCGCCTTGACCCGGACGTGCTGAAAAGCAAAAACCTCGACATCCCGTTCGTGGGTCCGGACAACCGCAAAGGCTCCAAGCTGGTCGGTGACTACCTGGCCAAGCAGCTGACCGCGGGTGACAAAGTCGGCATCATCGAAGGCGTACCAACCACTACCAACGCCCAGCAGCGAACCGCAGGCTTCAAGGATGCGATGGACGCCGCCGGCATGAAAATCGTGTCTACCCAATCGGGTAACTGGGAAATCGACCAGGGCCAAAAAGTCGCTTCCGCGATGCTGAGCGAATACCCGGACCTCAAGGCTCTGTTGGCCGGTAACGACAACATGGCGCTTGGCGCTGTCTCGGCCGTACGTGCCGCAGGCAAGGCCGGCAAAGTACTGGTCGTGGGCTACGACAATATCGAAGCGGTCAAGCCGATGCTCAAAGACGGCCGCATCCTGGCGACCGCCGATCAGGCCGCCGCCCAGCAAGCCGTGTTCGGTATCCAGAACGCGCTGAAGCTGGTCAAGGGTGAGAAAGTCGACGCCAAAGACGGCGTGATCGAAACGCCGGTCGAACTCGTCCTCAAGCAATAATCCTGGCAGCACCCAACAGCGCCCGCTCGTCCTGAGCGGGCGCCTGGAGATTTCCTATGTCATCTTCCGCCCCGAACGCTGTCCTCTCGGTCAGCGGTATCGGCAAAACCTATGCCCAACCGGTTCTGTCCGACATCACCCTGACGCTTAATCGCGGGGAAGTGCTGGCGCTGACCGGTGAGAACGGCGCAGGTAAAAGCACGTTGTCGAAGATTATCGGCGGGCTGGTCACCCCGACCACCGGGCACATGCAGTTCAATGGTCAGGATTACCGCCCCGGCAGCCGCACCCACGCCGAAGGGCTGGGCGTGCGCATGGTCATGCAGGAACTCAACCTGTTGCCCACCCTCACGGTCGCCGAAAACCTGTTCCTCGATAACCTGCCCAGCAACTGCGGTTGGATCAGCCGCAAGCAATTGCGCAAAGCCGCGATCGAAGCCATGGCGCAAGTCGGCCTCGATGCGATCGACCCGGACACCCTCGTCGGCAGCCTCGGCATCGGCCATCAACAAATGGTCGAAATCGCCCGCAACCTGATTGGCGACTGCCATGTACTGATTCTCGACGAACCCACGGCCATGCTCACCGCGCGTGAAGTCGAGATGCTGTTTGAACAAATCACCCGCCTGCAAGCGCGCGGTGTGGCGATTATTTATATTTCTCACCGGCTCGAAGAGCTGGCCCGCGTCGCTCAGCGCATTGCGGTATTGCGCGACGGCAAGCTGGTCTGCGTCGAGCCGATGGCCAACTACAACAGCGAGCAACTGGTGACCTTGATGGTCGGTCGCGAGTTAGGCGAACAGATCGACTTGGGCCCGCGCACCCTCGGCGGCCCGGCCTTGACGGTGAAAGGGCTGACCCGTTCGGACAAGGTTCGCGACGTGTCTTTTGAGGTGCGCGCGGGTGAAATCTATGGCATCTCGGGCCTGATCGGTGCCGGTCGTACCGAACTGTTGCGGCTGATCTTTGGTGCCGACCTGGCCGATAGCGGCACGGTGGCGCTGGGCTCGCCAGCGCAGGTTGTGAGCATCCGTTCGCCGGTGGATGCGGTCGGTCATGGTATCGCCCTGATCACTGAAGACCGCAAGGGCGAAGGCCTGCTATTGACCCAGTCCATCAGCGCCAATATTGCCTTGGGCAACATGCCGGAAATTTCCGCTGGCGGCGTGGTGAATAGCCGTGACGAAACCGCCCTGGCCAAGCGCCAGATCGATGCGATGCGCATCCGCAGCTCAAGCCCGGCGCAGTTGGTGTCTGAGCTGTCGGGCGGCAACCAGCAAAAGGTCGTGATTGGTCGCTGGCTGGAGCGCGATTGCGCGGTGATGCTGTTCGATGAGCCGACGCGTGGCATCGACGTCGGCGCCAAATTCGATATTTATGCGCTGCTCGGCGACCTGACTCGCCAGGGCAAAGCGCTGGTCGTGGTGTCCAGCGACCTGCGTGAACTGATGTTGATCTGCGACCGAATCGGCGTGCTCTCCGCCGGGCGCCTGATCGATACGTTCGAGCGTGACAGCTGGACCCAGGACGAATTGCTCGCCGCCGCGTTTGCCGGCTATAAAAAACGTGATGCGCTGCTCAACGACGCAGTGCTTAGGGATACCCCATGAAAACTACACATTCGCCCGGTAAAACCGCTGGCAACTTCTATGGCCTCGGCACCTACCTGGGGCTGGCGGGCGCCTTGTTGGCGATGATCGCGCTGTTCTCGGTGTTGAGCGATCACTTCCTGTCCTACGACACCTTCAGCACCTTGGCCAACCAGATCCCCGACCTGATGGTGCTGGCGGTGGGCATGACCTTTATCCTGATCATCGGCGGTATCGACCTGTCGGTGGGCTCGGTGCTGGCACTGGCCGCGTCGGCGGTCAGCGTGGCGATTCTCGGCTGGGGCTGGAGCGTGTTGCCAGCGGCCTTGCTCGGCATGGGCTGTGCGGCGTTGGCCGGCACCATCACCGGCTCGATCACTGTGGCCTGGCGCATTCCTTCGTTTATCGTGTCCCTCGGCGTACTTGAAATGGCGCGCGGCGTGGCGTACCAGATGACCGGCTCGCGCACCGCCTACATCGGTGACTCGTTCGCCTGGCTGTCGAACCCGATTGCCTTCGGTATTTCGCCATCGTTTATCATTGCGCTGCTGGTGATTATCGTCGCCCAGCTGGTGTTGACGCGCACCGTGTTTGGTCGCTACCTGATCGGTATCGGCACCAACGAAGAGGCCGTGCGGCTGGCCGGCATCAACCCCAAGCCCTACAAGATCCTGGTATTCAGCCTGATGGGCCTGTTGGCCGGTGTAGCGGCGTTGTTCCAGATCTCGCGCCTGGAAGCGGCAGACCCGAACGCCGGCTCCGGCCTGGAGTTGCAGGTGATTGCGGCCGTGGTAATCGGCGGCACCAGCCTGATGGGCGGGCGCGGCTCAGTTATCAGTACGTTCTTCGGCGTGCTGATTATTTCGGTATTGGCGGCGGGCCTGGCGCAGATCGGTGCTACGGAGCCGACCAAACGCATCATCACCGGTGCGGTAATCGTGATTGCCGTGGTCCTCGACACCTATCGTAGCCAGCGCGCCAGCCGGCGGGGCTAAACCATGGCAACGATCAAGGATGTGGCGGCGCTTGCGGGTATTTCCTACACCACCGTGTCGCATGTGGTGAACAAGTCGCGGCCGGTCAGCGAGCCTGTGCGGGTCAAGGTCGAGGCGGCCATCAAGCAACTGGACTACGTACCGAGTGCGGTCGCGCGCTCGCTCAAGGCCAAGACCACCGCCACCATCGGCCTGCTCGTGCCTAACAGCCTCAACCCGTATTTCGCGGAGTTGGCGCGAGGCATTGAGGATTATTGCGAGCGTAATGGCTATTGCGTAATCCTGTGCAACTCCGACGATAACGCCGAGAAGCAGCGCAGCTACTTGCGCGTGTTGCTCGAGAAGCGCATCGACGGCTTGATCGTGACCTCGGTGGGCGGCGACGACAGTGGCCTTGCCGCCGGCTTGAACGCGGTGCGCACGCCGATGGTGATTGTCGACCGCGCGCTGGACGGTATAGATGTCGACTTGGTGCGTATCGATCACGAGCAGGGCGCTTACTTGGCAACTCGGCATTTGCTTGAGCTGGGCCACCGCGACATCGCCTGTATCGGCGGCCCCGGCCATACCCGCGTGGCGCAAATGCGTTTGGCCGGGTATCACCGCGCACTGCATGAGGCGGGCGTGGAGGTGGCGGCCAGTCGGACGCAGGCGAGTGATTTTACCAGCACCGGCGGTTATGCCGCAGCGGTTCAATTGCTCTCGGAAAACCCGCCCAGCGCGATTTTCGCGAGCAATGACATGATTGGTTTCGGCGTATTGCGCGCTGCGGCCGAGCGTAATATCCGCGTGCCGGGTGAGCTGTCGGTCATCGGTTTTGATGATATTCAAATGGGCCGTTACGTGTACCCGGCGCTGACCACGGTGGGGCAGTCGATCGTGCAATTGGGCGAGACGGCCGCCGAACTTTTACTGCGACGAATTGCGACACCCCAACTGCCGATCGATCAACGCATCGTGACGCCGAGTATTGTTTTGCGTGAGTCGACGGCACCGTTTGCCGGTGTGTTCGCCCATTACCGCTGAACCGAATTGATGAGAATTGATGTATGCCAGCAAAAGTAGTGGTAGTAGGCAGCTTGAACATGGACCTGGTCACCCGCGCCAGCCGCTTGCCGCGCGCCGGTGAAACCTTGATCGGCCAAACCTTTGCAACCGTCCCCGGCGGCAAGGGCGCCAACCAGGCCGTGGCGTCGGCGCGCTTGGGAGCTGAGGTGGCGATGATCGGCTGCGTCGGCACCGACGCCTATGGCAGCCAATTGCGCGATGCGCTGCAGGTAGAGGGCATCGATTGCCAGGCTGTGAGCAGCGTGGACGGTTCCAGCGGCGTGGCGTTGATTGTGGTGGATGACAGCAGCCAGAACGCGATTGTGATCGTGGCCGGCAGCAACGCTGAACTGAGCCCCGCTTCGTTGCACGCCGCTGACGCCGTGTTGCAGGCGGCCGACGTGATCATCTGCCAGTTGGAAGTGCCGATGAACACCGTGGGGCATGCCCTGAAGCGCAGTCGTGAACTGGGCAAGACGGTGATCCTCAACCCGGCGCCGGCCAGTGGCCCGTTGCCGGCCGAGTGGTACGCCTCGATCGATTATCTGATTCCCAACGAAAGTGAAGCCAGCGCATTAAGTGGCGTGCAGGTTGACTGCCTGGACACCGCCAAGCTCGCGGCGACGCATTTGATCAACGCGGGCGCCGGCAAGGTCATCATTACCCTCGGCGCCCAGGGCGCGCTGTTTGCCGATGGCAAAAATTTCGAGCATTTAGTGGCGCCCAAAGTCAAGGCGGTGGACACCACGGCCGCCGGTGACACCTTCGTCGGAGGCTTTGCCGCAGCGCTTGCCAACGGCAAAACCGAAGCCGAGGCCATCCGTTTTGGCCAGGTGGCAGCGGCGTTGTCGGTGACTCGCGCCGGTGCGCAACCTTCTATCCCTACGCTGCATGACGTTCAAGGTTTTGTGCCCTCATGAAAAAGACACCTCTGCTCAATATTGCCCTGTCACGCGTGATCGCATCGTTGGGGCACGGCGATATTCTGGTGATCGGCGACGCTGGCCTGCCGGTGCCGCCGGGCGTCGAGTTAATTGACTTGGCGCTGACTCAGGGCATTCCGGATTTCATCAGCACCCTGCGTATTGTGCTGAGCGAGATGCAGGTGGAAAGCCACGTGTTGGCGGAAGAAATTCTGCTCAAGCAGCCGCCGGCGCTGGCGGCACTTAACACCTTGACCGCGCAGGCAGCGCTCGGCGAGCGACGCCTGCTCAGCCACGAAGAATTCAAGCAGCTGAGCCGTAAGGCCCGCGCCGTGGTGCGCACTGGTGAGTGCCAGCCTTACTGTAATATCGCGCTGGTATCCGGCGTCACCTTCTAGCGTTTTCCCAAGACAAGGAGAGTTTCATGCAACGTGGTCTTCCCACCCTGAAAAACCTGTTTCGGAGTGTTTTGCTTTTGTCCGCGCTCACTGCAGCCAACGCCCACGCGGCGGAAAAAATCGACCTGATCATCGACACCGACCCAGGTGCCGATGACGTGGTGGCCTTGCTGTTCGCGATGGCCTCCCCAGAGGAATTGAGCATTCGTGCGCTAACCACCGTTGCCGGTAATGTGCGGCTCGACAAAACCTCCCGCAACGCGCGCCTGGCGCGCGAGTGGGCAGGGCGTGAGGACATCCCGGTGTACGCCGGTGCACCAAAACCGCTGCTGCGCACGCCGATTTATGCCGAGAATATTCACGGCAAGGAAGGTATCTCCGGCGTCACCGTGCACGAGCCGAAAAAAGCCCTGGCCGAAGGCAATGCGGTTGATTACTTGATCAAAACCCTGAGCACCGCCAAGCCGCACAGCATCACCATCGCCATGCTCGGCCCGCAGACCAACCTCGCACTGGCACTCACCCAAGCGCCGGAAATCACCCAAGGCATCAAGGAAGTGGTGGTGATGGGCGGCGCGCACTTCAATGGCGGCAATATCACGCCGGTGGCCGAGTTTAATCTGTTCGCTGACCCGGTTGCGGCCGAGATCGTGCTGAAAAGTGGCGTCAAGCTGACCTACCTGCCACTGGACGTGACCCATAAGGTGCTGACCAGTGACGCGCGCCTGAAAAAGATCGCCGACCTCAATAACAACGCCAGCAAGGTCGTCAGCAGTATTCTCAATGAATACGTAAAAGGCGATATGGAACACTACGGCATCCCCGGCGGCCCGGTACACGATGCCACTGTGATTGCCTACCTGCTCAAGCCTGAGCTGTTCAGTGGCCGTGAAGTTAACGTGGTCGTCGACAGCCGCGAAGGCCCGACCTTCGGCCAGACCATCGTGGATTGGTACGATGGCCTGAAACAACCGAAGAACGCGTTCTGGGTTGAGAACGGCAATGCCCAAGGCTTCTTCGATCTGCTGACCGAGCGCCTCGCGCGTCTGAAGTAATGTGCTTGCCGGTCGGCGTTCGCCGGCCGGTTCTTATTCGCGCTCGGGGTTGTGAGCGCCCATATGATCGGCCGGGTATTTTTCGAATACCTGGCCGATGAAGGCCTGCGCGGCTTGGGTGCCCATCTCTTTGACCAGCAAGTCGATGCCGATGATTGCCAACTCTTCCGGGCTTCCAGGGCTGTAAGAGCCCTGTCCTTGAGGCCACTTGGCTTTGATGTCGGCTTGCAGGGTTACGGTGCTCATGGTGTGGGCTCGCGGGGCTGAATTACTGTGTAGTGCGCTGAAACGCGGTTCTTGCCGGCGCAGTTAAGCATTTTTGCGGCGTGTTTGGCACTGCTACTTAGGCCGCAGGTGCTTCGAAATGAGGCACACGCTGTGCGACACTGTTCGCCATCTTAATTGCCGGGGACCACCGCGTGCAGATCGACTTGAACAACCCCGATGGCCTGACGCTGGAGGCTGTTCGTCAATTGCTCGCCAGTGCGAGTGACGACGAACACACCCAATTACGCGTGACCAAGGCCGGTATCGCCTCTATATCCTCCGGCAAAGCCGTAGGCGGTGTGGACATCGACGGCCTGCTTTTTCGCCTGGAAACCTGGGCTAAAGGCTCTGGTTATGTGGGCAACGTAGCGGCCAGCGATGAAGTCTGGGTGATGCAGATTTTTAATGCGCTCAAGCAAAACTGGCCAGACCCGCCGTTTGACTACATCGACGTCTACTGAATACGTTCATATCTGGTGACGATTGCCTGGGCGAATGCGCGTCTTGAGTCAGGCAGACTGGCCGCTTGGCGATTTACGTCTTGAAACCTATCCGCCTTGATGCTGTCGCACGATCTCTGTCCATTTTTTTACATAGGAGGCTTCATGCCTTGGAAGCTCGCATCATTCGGTACTCTGTTGGCGGCACTCGCGTTGGCGGGTTGCAGCACTCCGGGCGCTCCAGCGCAAGGCAAAGAGGCCGCCGTTGCTGACGCAGCCTATAGCCGCTGTGAATCGAAAGCCGCCGAGTTCGCCGTGGGCCAGAAGGCCTCGCCCCAATTGCTGGATCAGGCGCGTACGCGTGCCGGTGCGCAGAACGCAAGAATCCTCAAGCCCAACGATATGGTCACGCTGGAATACCGCTCCGACCGCCTGAACCTGAACACCGACGACAACCTGGTGATTACGCGAGTCAATTGCGGCTGATAGCCCGCCGGCTTTTCTAATGCGCATAAAAAACCCCGTCACATGGACGGGGTTTTTTTTAGCTCAGCGCAGATTACTCAGCGCGAACCTGTGCAGCTTGCATACCCTTTTGGCCTTTCTCAGCCACGAAGGAAACGGTTTGGCCTTCTTTCAGGCTTTTGAAACCGTCGCTTTCGATAGCTTTGAAGTGTACGAACAGGTCGTCACCGCCACCTGTAGGAGTGATGAAGCCGAAGCCTTTTTCATCGTTGAACCATTTAACGGTGCCGTTTTGGCGATTAGACATGGTGTATCTCCAAGAAACATATATTTTCAGTAGTGCTGTGCTGCTCAGGCCAACTGGGCACACCGGGGTATCATAGTCGAAATGTTCGACTTGGGAGCCCCCCCAAGGCACTGTTTGCTAATCAATAGCGTTGCGTTTAGTCCTTCAGCTGGCTGAAAGCCCCGATCTACGGGGCTTTGGCACGAAATATCAGCTGATAAAAAAAGCCGTAAAAGCTGCGTAATTTGTGAGAAATAGCAGTTTTAACCGCGTTTTTCACGCAATCCGGCGGTCGGATCAGCGGCCTTCATTACTTTTTCTTCACGACTTTGCAGGAAGAAATCGCCGTGACCGCTTTGGTCTTGAGCTCTTGGCTGGCATTCTGGTTGGTCATGAGCTCTTTGATCTCTGCAGTGCTCAATTCAGCGTTGATCTTGTCGGCGCCGCATTCACAGTGATCTTTGGCAGTTTTGGCGTCAACGTTCTGGCTGGCGGCCGCACTGCAATCTTTGACGAAGCTGTCACGGGCGCCGTCCGGCCAGTTCGATGGCGCAGCAGCTTGGGCGCCGAGGGACAGGAATGCCAGGGAAGCGGCGAGAGCGAGGGTCGAGGTAAAACGCATCATGTGGATGCTCCTTTGGGTCGAGGACGAACGGCGATTCTCGGTGCGTTTGAGGCGTGGCGTACAGCCCAAGTTCACTTTAGCCGCTATAAAAGCGTGAATTTGTATTTACGCGTGCCGGCACCGGCGCGATGACCGTTCATCTGTGCTAGCATCCTGCGCTTGGCTTTTTCCAGGTGCGCCAATTGCCGCCTTGCCATTTTTGAGTTCACTCCAGTCACTCTGGTTCGATTATCGGTTGGCCGAAAGGCTCCTGCCGCTGTAAGGCAGGCGTTCAGCATTGAACGGCCTGGTATTGGATCTTGTACTGGCTCATCCCAACCCACGTGACCTTTGGTAGGGGTCACCACTAGGAGAGGAGGCGCCATGCCAACTATTACTCTTCCCGATGGCAGTCAACGTTCATTCGATCATTCGGTTTCTGTAGCCGAGGTCGCCGCATCCATTGGTGCAGGCCTGGCCAAAGCCACCGTGGCCGGCAAGGTCGACGGCAAGCTGGTTGACGCCAGTGACCTGATCACCGGTGACGCCAGCCTGCAAATCATCACGCCCAAGGATCAAGAGGGGCTCGAGATCATTCGCCACTCCTGCGCGCACCTGATTGGCCACGCGGTCAAACAGTTGTACCCGACGGCGAAAATGGTGATCGGCCCGGTCATTGATGAAGGCTTCTATTACGATATCGCCTATGAGCGTCCTTTTACTCCGGACGACATGGCCGCTATCGAGGCGCGCATGCACGCGCTGATCGAAAAAGATTACGACGTCATCAAGAAGGTCACGCCGCGCGCTGAAGTGATCGACGTGTTCACCGCGCGTGGTGAAGACTACAAATTGCGCCTGGTCGAAGACATGCCGGACGAGCAGGCCATGGGCCTGTATTACCACGAAGAATACGTCGACATGTGCCGTGGCCCGCACGTGCCGAATACGCGCTTCCTCAAGTCGTTCAAGCTGACCAAGTTGTCCGGTGCCTACTGGCGCGGCGACGCGAAGAACGAGCAGTTGCAGCGGATCTACGGCACTGCCTGGGCGGATAAAAAGCAACTGGCTGCTTATGTGCAGCGCATCGAAGAAGCCGAAAAGCGCGACCACCGTAAAATCGGCAAGCGCCTGAACCTGTTCCACCTTCAGGAAGAAGCGCCGGGCATGGTGTTCTGGCACCCGAACGGCTGGACCCTGTACCAAGTGCTTGAGCAGTACATGCGCAAGGTTCAGCGTGACAACGGCTACCTGGAGATCAAAACTCCGCAGGTTGTTGACCGCAGCCTCTGGGAGAAATCCGGGCACTGGGCCAACTACGCCGACAACATGTTCACCACCCAGTCGGAAAACCGCGACTACGCCATCAAGCCGATGAACTGCCCGTGCCACGTGCAGGTATTCAATCAGGGCCTGAAGAGCTACCGCGAGTTGCCGCTGCGTCTGGCCGAGTTCGGTGCCTGCCACCGTAACGAGCCGTCCGGTGCACTGCACGGCATCATGCGTGTGCGTGGCTTTACGCAGGATGACGCCCACATCTTCTGCACAGAAGAGCAGATGCAGGCCGAGTCGGCTGCGTTTATCAAACTGACCATGGACGTGTACCGCGATTTCGGCTTCACCGAAGTCGAAATGAAGCTGTCCACTCGTCCGGAAAAACGTGTCGGTTCCGACGAGCTATGGGATCGCGCCGAAGCTGCATTGGCCGCAGCGCTTGATAGCGCGGGCCTTGCGTACGATCTGCAGCCGGGCGAGGGCGCCTTCTACGGTCCAAAAATCGAGTTCTCGCTGAAAGATTGTCTTGGTCGTGTCTGGCAATGTGGTACTTTGCAGCTCGATTTTAACCTGCCGATCCGTTTGGGGGCCGAATACGTCTCCGAAGATAACAGCCGTAAGCACCCGGTTATGCTGCACCGGGCGATCCTTGGCTCGTTTGAACGGTTCGTCGGTATCCTGATCGAGCACTACGAGGGTGCATTCCCTGCGTGGCTTGCTCCGACCCAGGCAGTGATCATGAACATCACTGATAAACAGGCAGATTTTGCGGCTGAAGTTGAAAAAACTCTCAACGAAAGCGGTTTTCGTGCCAAGTCCGACTTGAGAAATGAAAAGATCGGCTTTAAAATCCGTGAGCATACTTTGCTCAAGGTTCCCTATCTTTTGGTTATCGGAGATCGGGAAGTCGAGATGCAGACTGTCGCTGTGCGTACTCGTGAAGGTGCTGACCTGGGCTCTATGCCCGTCGCCCAGTTCGCTGAGTTCCTCGCGCAAGCGGTTTCCCGGCGTGGTCGCCCAGATTCGGAGTAATTATTATTAAGCGTGAAATGAGACAAGATAAACGAGCTGCACCGAAAGCCCCGATCAACGAGAATATCTCGGCACGCGAGGTTCGGTTAATTGGCGCTGACGGCGAGCAGATTGGCATCGTCTCGATTGATGAAGCGCTTCGTATTGCTGAAGAGTCCAAATTGGACCTGGTGGAAATTTCCGCCGATGCAATCCCACCTGTTTGTCGGGTGATGGACTACGGCAAATCGATCTTCGAAAAGAAGAAACAGGTTGCCGCAGCGAAGAAGAACCAGAAGCAGATTCAAGTAAAAGAAATCAAGTTTCGTCCAGGGACGGAGGAAGGGGATTACCAGGTAAAACTGCGCAACCTGGTACGTTTCCTGAGTGATGGGGACAGGGCCAAGGTATCCTTGCGATTCCGCGGCCGTGAGATGGCCCACCAGGAGCTGGGGATGGAACTCCTCAAGCGGGTTGAAGGTGACCTGCTCGAGTACGGTTCGGTCGAACAGCATCCTAAGATGGAAGGACGCCAGCTGATTATGGTCATCGCCCCGAAAAAGAAGAAGTAATCATCAGGGCACGGCAGGCCTTCTGATTATGTTTATCAACTGAATGCGGAGTATCCGAACATGCCAAAGATGAAGACTAAAAGTGGTGCTGCTAAGCGGTTTCTGAAAACTGCTAACGGTATCAAGCACAAGCACGCTTTCAAGAGCCACATCCTGACCAAAATGTCGACCAAGCGTAAGCGTCAACTGCGCGGTAGCAGCTTGCTGCATCCGTCTGACGTGGCAAAAGTCGAGCGCATGCTGCGCCTTCGTTAATTTTTGGATCAAGATAGAGGAAGTAACTCATGGCTCGTGTAAAGCGTGGCGTCATTGCCCGTAAACGTCACAAAAAAATTCTGAAACTCGCTAAAGGCTACTACGGCGCACGCTCACGCGTATTCCGTGTTGCCAAGCAAGCGGTAATCAAGGCAGGCCAATACGCCTACCGTGACCGTCGTCAGAAAAAACGTCAGTTCCGCGCTCTGTGGATCGCTCGTATCAACGCTGGTGCACGTGTTAACGGTCTGTCCTACAGCCGTTTCATCGCTGGCCTGAAAAAAGCGTCCATCGAAATCGACCGTAAGGTTCTGGCTGAACTGGCCGTGAACGATAAAGCGGTGTTTGCTGCGATTGTCGAGAAAGCTAAAGCCACCTTGGCTTAAGTACCCCCGACAGTCACCGTGGGCTGCTCCTGTAGCCCACGATGGTAAACGTCATAAATAGGGGAAGAGCCTTCAAGCTCTTCCCCTATTTTGTATCTGGAGTCTGTACATGGAAAACCTCGACGCGCTCGTCGCTCAAGCCCTTGAGGCTGTGCAAAGCGCTGAAGATATCAATGCCCTGGAGCAAATCCGGGTTCACTACCTTGGCAAAAAGGGTGAATTGACTCAGGTGATGAAGACCCTGGGGAATTTGCCGGCCGAAGAGCGCCCGCAAGTCGGCGCGCTGATCAACGTCGCCAAGGAGCGTGTCACAGAGGTTCTTAATGCGCGCAAGGCGTCGCTCGAGGAGGCCGATCTTGCGGCCAAGCTCGCCGCCGAGTCCATTGACGTGACCCTGCCTGGCCGTGGCCAAGCCTCGGGCGGCCTGCATCCGATCACCCGGACGCTGGAGCGTATCGAGCAGTTCTTCACCCACATTGGCTACGGCATTGCCGAAGGCCCTGAGGTCGAAGACGACTATCACAACTTCGAGGCGCTCAACATCCCAGGCCATCACCCGGCCCGGTCGATGCACGACACCTTCTATTTCAACGCCAACATGTTATTGCGCACCCATACCTCGCCGGTACAGGTTCGCACCATGGAAGCGAACAAGCCGCCGATCCGCATTGTCTGCCCAGGCCGTGTGTACCGTAGCGACTCCGATATTACCCACTCGCCGATGTTCCATCAGGTTGAAGGCCTGCTGGTTGATCGCGACATCAACTTCGCTGACCTCAAAGGCACCATCGAAGAGTTCCTGCGGGTGTTTTTCGAGAAAGAGCTGGCGGTGCGTTTTCGTCCCTCGTTCTTCCCGTTCACCGAGCCTTCCGCTGAAGTCGATATGGAATGCGTGATGTGCAGCGGTAAAGGCTGCCGCGTCTGCAAACAGACCGGCTGGCTGGAAGTAATGGGTTGCGGCATGGTTCACCCCAACGTGTTGCGTATGTCCGGGATCGACCCGGAAGAATTCTCGGGCTTTGCCTTCGGCATGGGCGTTGAGCGTCTGGCCATGCTGCGTTACGGCGTGAACGACTTGCGTCTGTTCTTCGACAACGACTTGCGGTTCCTCGCGCAATTTCGCTAGTCGTAACGGATCTTTAGGAGAGCAGGATGAAATTCAGTGAACAATGGCTGCGTGGCTGGGTAAGCCCGCAGGTAAGTCGCGACGAGCTGGTTGCGCGTCTGTCGATGGCCGGCCTTGAGGTCGATAGCGTTACGCCGGCCGCCGGTGTTTTCAGTGGCGTGGTAGTGGGCGAGGTGCTGAGCACCGAGCAGCACCCGGATGCCGATAAATTGCGCGTATGCCAGGTCAGCAACGGCGCGGAGACCTTTCAGGTCGTGTGCGGAGCGCCCAACGTGCGCCCGGGCCTGAAAATCCCGTTCGCAATGATCGGTGCCGAGCTGCCGGGCGACTTCAAAATCAAGAAGGCCAAGCTGCGCGGCGTCGAGTCCAACGGCATGTTGTGTTCCCAGGCCGAGCTGCAGGTGGGCGAGGGCAATGATGGCCTGATGGAACTGCCGGCCGACGCGCCAGTGGGCCAGGACATCCGCGTTTACCTGGAACTGGAAGACGCGAGCATCGAGGTTGACCTGACCCCGAACCGCGGCGATTGCCTGTCCCTGGCGGGCCTGGCGCGTGAAGTCGGCGCGTTGTACGACGCTCCGGTTACGCGCCCGGTGGTTGCCGCGGTGGCTGTGGTGCACGATGAAGTGCGCCCGGTCGACGTGTTGGCGCCCAACGCTTGCCCACGTTACTTGGGCCGTGTGATCCGAAATGTCGACCTGAGCCAGCCAACCCCGCTGTGGATGGTTGAGCGTCTGCGTCGCGCGGACGTGCGCAGCATTGACGCCGCTGTCGACATCACCAATTACGTGATGCTGGAGCTGGGCCAACCGCTGCACGCCTTTGATCTCGCCGAAATCAACGGCGGTATCCGCGTACGCATGGCCGAGGAAGGCGAGAAGCTGGTGCTGCTCGACGGCCAGGAAGTCAGCCTGCGCGCCGACACCCTGGTGATCGCGGACCATTCCCGCGCCCTGGCGATTGCCGGCGTGATGGGTGGCGAGCACAGCGGCGTGTCCGCAACCACCCGTGACATTTTTCTCGAAAGCGCGTTCTTCGATCAGATCGCCATCGCCGGCAAAGCCCGCTCCTACGGCCTGCACACCGACGCCTCGCACCGCTACGAGCGTGGCGTGGACTGGCAATTGGCCCGTGAAGCCATGGAGCGCGCCACTGGCCTGCTGCTGGAAATCACCGGTGGCGAAGCCGGCCCGATCAGCGAAACCGTCAACGAGCAGTACCTGCCGTCGGTTGCACCGATCACCCTGCGTGCCAAAGCCGTTGAGCAAATGCTTGGCCTGGTCATCGCGCCTGCTGAAATCGAGCAACTGCTGTCGGCACTCGGCCTCGGCATTTCTGCTGACGGCGCCGGGCAATGGCACGTTGAAGTGCCAAGCCATCGCTTCGATATCAGCCTGGAAGTCGACCTGATCGAAGAGCTGGCCCGCCTGTACGGCTACAACCGTTTGCCGGTCCGTTACCCGCAAGCGCGCCTGGCGCCGCAACCCAAAGCAGAAGCGCGTGCGCACCTGCCGGAACTGCGTCGCCTGCTGGTTGCGCGTGGTTACCAGGAAGCGGTGACCTACAGCTTCATCGATCCGAAGCAGTTCGAGCTGTTCAACCCCGGCGTTGAGCCGCTGCTGTTGGCCAACCCGATCTCCAACGACATGGCGGCCATGCGTTCGTCGCTGTGGCCAGGCTTGGTCAAAGCACTTTCGCACAACCTGAACCGTCAGCAAGATCGCGTGCGCATGTTCGAAAGCGGCCTGCGTTTCGTCGGCCAACTCGACGGCTTGCAGCAAGAACCGATGCTGGCTGGCGTGGTGTGCGGTAGCCGCCTGCCCGAAGGCTGGGCTCAGGGTCGCGATGCGGTGGACTTCTTCGACGTTAAAGCTGACGTGGAAGCGGTATTGGGTTTTGCCGGTGCACTGCATGACTTCACGTTTGTGCCGGGCAGCCACCCCGCCTTGCACCCAGGCCAGACCGCGCGTATCGAACGCGAAGGTCGCCTGGTGGGCTTCGTCGGCGCCATTCACCCGGAGCTGTCGAAAACCCTCGGTCTGGACCGTCCGGTGTTCGTGTTTGAGCTGGTATTGGCTGAAGTTGCTTCGGGCAAGATGCCTAAGTTCAGCGAGTTGTCGCGCTTTCCGGAAGTGCGTCGCGACCTGGCCCTGATCGCCGACCGTGACGTCGCCGCCACTGCTGTTCTGGAGGTAATCCGTGAAAATGCAGGGGAATGGCTGACAGACCTCAGGCTATTTGACGTCTATCAGGGTAAAGGCATTGATCCGCATAGAAAAAGCCTTGCAGTCGGCTTGACCTGGCAGCATCCATCGCGCACTCTTAACGACGATGAGGTGAATACCACGACGCAAAATATCCTCACCTCGCTCGAACAAAGGTTAAACGCCACGTTAAGGAAGTGACGTATGGGGGCTTTGACGAAAGCTGAGATGGCGGAACGTCTGTACGAAGAGCTGGGTCTGAACAAACGCGAAGCCAAGGAATTGGTCGAGCTGTTTTTTGAAGAAATCAGGCACGCTCTGGAAGACAACGAACAGGTCAAATTATCCGGTTTCGGCAATTTTGACCTGCGGGACAAACGCCAGCGGCCTGGCCGCAATCCAAAAACGGGAGAAGAAATCCCGATCACGGCTCGCCGTGTGGTCACCTTTCGTCCAGGGCAGAAGTTGAAGGCCCGAGTTGAGGCTTATGCTGGAACCAAGTCATAACGACGAGCTACCCGTCATCCCGGGCAAACGCTACTTCACCATTGGTGAAGTCAGCGAGCTGTGCGCGGTAAAACCGCACGTGCTGCGCTACTGGGAGCAGGAGTTTCCTCAACTCAACCCCGTCAAACGCACCGGGAACCGTCGGTATTATCAGCGCCAGGATGTGCTGATGATCCGGCAGATCCGCGCGTTGTTGTACGACCAGGGTTTTACCATCAGCGGCGCACGCCAGCGTATGTCCGGTGATGAAGCCAAAGACGACACCACCCAATACAAACAAATGATCCGTCAGATGATCTCCGAACTCGAAGATGTGCTGGTGGTTCTGAAGAAATAACTGCAGCTTTTAAAATACTTCCACATTTCAAAAGCTTGCGGTATATTCCGGTTCGCTTCGTTGCGAAGCAAACCCAGTAACACGCCTAGTCGGGGCGTAGCGCAGTCCGGTAGCGCACTAGCATGGGGTGCTAGGGGTCGAGTGTTCGAATCACTCCGTCCCGACCATATTTTTCAATGACTTAGGCCAATGTTCACAGCATTGGCCTTTTTCATGCGCGTGACATTTGCGTGACTTCTCTAATTTTCACGCCTGCTTCGTCTTCAAAATTGTCAGTACCTTCCTCGCGAATCGGTTGCTGGTACCCTGTTCGCAGCTCCAGTCGAGTACGCAAGCTCTGCGTCCTAGTAGCGAGTGGTGATGCTGCCGTTTTTGTTTCCACGTAGAGCCTTGCGATCTTCTTGGGTTACGCCTGACGCGCACCCGGCGTCCTAACGTGTGCTTGAGGTCGTGAATCCTCATGAATGCATAAGTTGGCTGAGCGAAGAGGAGATTTTCCTCCTGCCAGAGTTTCGCCGCTATCACCCGCGCTTTCTTCCAGGCCGAATCCAGCAGCAGCCTTCGACTTTTCAGGACAAGGCCATCGGCCCGGTTCGGGCCAAGCTGTTTCGTGAGGGTGGTTTGAGCGTGTAGCATTTTGCGGAGCCCCAGCTTGATCGCAACTGACGCTGGCGCAGATGACAGGGCTATAGCCGTTGGCCTTTCAACGGTCAGGCATTTTCTAGACTGTCCGCGCGGCTCATCGAGTTTTAGAACTGACAATCTTGAATGGATTTCCAAAAGGGTCCTTTCCTTGTAGCACGATTTTTTGCCGCTCTTGGGACAAGATCTGGTACTCATCTGAACTGCCAGGAACATATCGCTTATTCATGTCAGGGAGTGAATATCCGCTTTGCTCGCCGATTATGAAGCTAGCCGGTTCAGTGTGTAAGCCTGTCAATGTGAGGGTTAGAAACTGGTCGTCAGCCATCCAGATACCTGAGCCTTTTGAAATCAATACAGCAGAATATGGTTTGTCGGATGCGTCACTTGATATCTTGAGGGTTCCTCTCACATTGTATCGCCCGTTACGGAAGTATTCAGTGATGCCGTTGAAGGCAACAGTTCCGCCAGGAACTGGATATTGGTATTTGCTTTCCCAGCGCCCGAGAAAGTTGGAGTTGTGTTCAGTCCCTGAGGGATGAGCGACTCCATAAACCGTTGCGATACTGCCGATGAGAGTAATAATTCCCCCCGCTATGACATACCCATTACGGGCGATCTTTTTTATCGTTTCCCATCTCATTTTTGAGTACTACTCCATTAGTAATTTTCGCGGTTGACACAATTCTACCCAGATCAGCACGTCCTGGTAGAGCAATCTACCGATCTTTCCAGCCTAGCGTTCGCGAGGCTTTTTTATGGTGCGCCAGGCATTGCGCGTTGCGTGCAAGCGCAACCAGTTTGGCTGGGATGGTCACTCTGGTGACTTGGAGGTGAAAGTCCTCTACACACCCGCCAACCTTAAGCTTGCGTATAAACGCGTGGTCAGCAACAAGGGCGCGCCGGGAGCCGACAGCATGACGGTCGACCAGTTGGTGGGCTACGTGAAACAGCATTGGCCGATCCTCAAGGCTCGGCTGCTGGCCGGCGAGTATCACCCGCAAGGTGTACGCGCCGTCGAAATTCCCAAACCCAAGGGTGGAATACGGCAACTGGATATACCCAGTGTCATGGATCGCTTGATCCAACAGGCGTTGCTGCAACCGCTCACGCTAATCTTCGACCCTTTGTTCTCGGATTAAAGCTACGGATTTCGTCCGGGCAGAAGCGTTCATCAAGCCATAGAGCAAGCCCGTGACCACTTAGAAGCGGGCCACCGCTGGTGCCTGGAACTTGATCTGCCTTGGACCTGTGATTACTTGGGTTATGGGATGAGCTGGCACAAACAGCCGGAGCTGAGAGTGGCTTTTATGAGCCTGAATCGCTTGCATACCCGGCTCAGAGCGCTGCTTCGCGAAGCGCGGGGCCACAAGATGACGAATGTCATTGAGCCGATCAACCCGGTGCTACGTTGGTGGGCGGGCTACTTCAAGCTTGGGCAGAGCAAGCGTCCTATTGAGGGGCTTGATGGCTAGGTGCGTCATAAACTGCGCTGCATCATCTGGCGCCAATTGAAGCAGCCCCCGGCGAGGGCTCGCAATCTGATGCGCATAGGATTTAGTGAGGAGCGTGCAAGTCAGCCTTCAACGGGTGAGGCCCCATGGTGGAATTCGAGCGCATCACATGTTAATCAGGCGCTCCCCAAGAAACGATGGGGCAACCTTAGTCTGGTCTCAGTACTGAATACAATAAACCGGCTTAGCTGCATGGCTTGAACCTCCGTATACGGAACCGTGCGTACGGTGGTGTGAGAGGACGGCGGATGTGAATCCGCCTCCTAATCGATCCTGCGCAAAACTACCCGGTGTTTTTGCTGATATTCAAATCTGGAACCGCCTCGGACCAGATTATTTCCTCATGATCTCGCTGTTAGTTTTTTGGTCATTCCCTCGCTCGCATGGCCTGCAATCCGTTGCCCATCCTTACCGGCTTGCTTTTACTAGTGCAGCGACAGCGCCGGGTCACGCCCTTGCGTTGGAGTAGAGTTGGGGAGGTGATGCTAGAGATTGACTACAGTTGATCGATCATCCAAGAGGGTACTGGTATGGCGAACGTCAATAGACATGGGCTGGGCAGAACTGTGCCTGCTGCTGTTAAGCGCGAAATACGAAGTAGGTGTGGTTTCGGATGCGTGATATGTGGTCTTGCCTACTACGATTACGAACACTTCGCTCCGGACTTCAGAGACGCGACGGCTCACAATCCTGATGGGATGACCCTTCTATGCATGCAGTGCAATCAGAAGAGAGCGCGCGGCACTCTATCTGCCGAAACAGTTGCAAGGGCAAATTTAAATCCAAAGTGCAAACAAGAGGGATTCGCTTCTGAGATGTTTGATTTTGGGCCAGAGCCAGTAGAAGTTATTCTTGCAGGCGTAACGTTTTATGACTGCGGGGTTCTTTTACAAATATGCGGCGTGGATCTGCTCTCGTTTTCCCCACCCAAAGAAGAAGGTGGACCGGTTCTTCTTTCGGGTTTCCTTGCGGACTCGAGCGGCGCAACAACCTTAAAGATAGTAGATAACGAATGGTTTGCAGGGGATGAAAGCTGGGACGTAGAAGTCGTTGGTCCTCAAATAACTATTCGTCGTGGCCCCGGCGATATTGCCTTGCAGCTTAAAGTCTCACCTCCCCATTCGATTTACATCGATAGGATCGATATGGTTGTTGAGGGGCATTTTCTGCGAGGTGACGAAAAAACACTACGCATATCGCGGGATGGTAAAAATTGGAACACGTTTGAGGCAGTTGGCATGAGCCACTGTCGAATCGGTATCTCACTGTGCTGACAGAGGACAAGCGGTGTAGTTGGCCTGTATTACGGGTGACCACTACAACAGCTTCCAAATGCTCGCATGATTCAGGCTGACCTACTGGCTATGTTAATGTGCTACCACACGAACGCCAGGGAGAGTTGTGATGGGTTGGAAAGGGACTGTACGTTCGCTGCAAGCGTCTGCACGGCGATCTGAGCGCAACGCTCATCGACGGCAGCGTGAGCTTGAGAAGCGACGCAATGATTACGCAAAGATGCAATCGCTGGAGCAAGCAGCGTATGAAGTTGAGGTGTACGAAAATCACATTGATATCCTCCTTTCGATGCACAAGGAATGTGCTCAGCCTGTGAAATGGGAGCGCCTTCTTTCCAATCCCGAACCGAGACAGCCGTTCAAGAGCGATACTCTTGAGCAAGAAGCTACGCATGCGGCTGCTACCTATCACCCCAATTTCTGGGTGCGGCTCTTTAAGCGAGAGGCTCGTCAACGCGCAGCTTTGCAAGGCAAAATTGGCTCTGCGCGGGTGGACGACGAAAAGCAATATCAGGCACAGTTTAAGGAATGGAAAAGTGCCCATTCCGAATGGGCGGAAGAAAGAGATATTGCGATCCGCATCCTTGATGGTGACCATCAGGCCAAGCTAGACGCCATCGAAGCCATTGAGTCGTTCGCAGAAATTTCACACCTCGGCTCAGGCATTCAGATGGTTGTTCATGAGGCAGGTATCCTGGAAGCGAAGGTTGCTATCCATGGCTCCGGCGTGATTCCAACCGAAATAAAGTCTCTGCTTAAAAGCGGCAAGCTGTCGAGCAAAGCGATGCCCGCTGGACGGTACAACGAGCTTCACCAAGACTACGTGTGCAGCTGCGCCTTGCGAGTAGGGCGAGAGTTGTTGGCAATCCTCCCGGATGACTTGGTCATTGTTACGGCGCTGGACAATGTGCTCAACAGCTCGACAGGTCACACGGAGGAACAGCCGATTCTAAGTGTTGCGTTCTCTAGGCCAACTGTTGACGGACTCAACCTCGAAACTATTGACCCGTCTGATGCGATGAAGAATTTCGTGCATAACATGGCCTTCAAAAAGGGCGCCGGTTTTTCGGCAGTCACCGCTCTTGAAGCTAAGGGCTTTGTCAAGTCTCATTGATGGTACGACTGCAGATCCGGTAGCTTCTGTTGGGCTTGTTTTTTTAGGTTGGGGTGCGTGAGTTCCGTGTGAATGTGGAAGCACCGGTCTGCAGCGCTTTTAATGCCTCAAAATAAACGTCGAAGCCTGTCCCTTTTTTTCATCTCGCCGGTCATTCCAGGTAAGTGAATAAATTCGAGAGCTTCCTCCTATGTCCGCCGTTCCACCTTTGCGCTTGCGCCCGTTGCTGAACCTCAGCCTGATGCTAAGCCTCAGCGCCTGCCCTTTGTTCGTGCCCGTCAGTTATGCCGAAGACAGCGCCGCGCGCCGTAGCTACCAAGTGCCGGCCGGCAGCTTGAGTGCGGCATTGACTCGTTTTGCCGGGTTGGCAGGCGTCAATTTGTCGGTGGACCCAGCGTTGGTCAGCGGGCGCAGCAGCAGTGGTTTGTCTGGCGAGTACGCGGTGGAGGAGGGCTTTGCCCGTTTGCTGCAAGGCTCCGGCCTGCAATTGCAACCGGTCGGAGAGCAGGCGTACATGCTGATACCGGCCCCGGAGGGCGGCAGCCTGCAGTTGGCACCGACTTCAATCGTCGGCACTTCGGGGCTTGAGGGCGGCGATACCTACGCCGGTGGGCAGGTGGCGCGCCGTGGCTCGCAAGGCCTGTTGGGCTCTCGGGATTTTATGGACACGCCGTTCAGCATCACCACCTACACCGCCGATGCGGTGAAGAACCAGCAGGCGCGCACCCTTGGTGACCTGATCGCCAGCGACCCGTCGGTCCGCGCGACCAACCCGGCCGGTGGGCGTTATGAGCAGTTCACGATTCGCGGGTTCAGCCTGTTCAACAGCGATGTGGCCTACAACGGCCTGTACGGCGTGTTGCCGACTTACACCATCGACATGGAAATGGCCGAGCGCGTCGATGTGTTAAAAGGCCCGAACCAGTTGATCAACGGCATCTCGCCGCGCGGCAGTGTAGGCGGTGGAATCAACGTGGTGCCCAAGCGCGCCACCGACAAAGACATCAACTCGTTCACCGGCACCTGGGCGTCTGACAGCCAGGCCGGTGGCGCAGTGGATGTGGGCCGGCGTTTTGGCGAGGACAACAAGTTCGGCATTCGCTTTAACGGCGTCAAGCAGGCTGGCGATACTGAATGGGACCACCAGAGCGTCGACCGTGAGATGGCGGTCATCGGCCTGGATTTTCGCGGCGAGCGCTTGCGCCTCTCCACTGATATTGGCCACACCGAGCGCGACACCGATGCGCCGCAAGAGCGCGTGCAGGTCGGCGCGAATGCCAAGGTGCCGAGTGCCAATGAGGTGCACCGCAACTACGCGCAAAGCTGGAGCAAGGCCAGTACCAACGACACGTTCGGCACGCTTAACGGCGAGTTCGACCTCAGTGACAGCGTGATGCTGTATGGCGGCGTGGGCGCACGCGAGAGCCATCACGACTTCTTGCGCCATGCGGTGTCGGTCACCAATGACGCAGGGGATTTCAGCGTGCTGCCGCGTGATTTCACCCGCGACGAAAACGTGCGCACCGCCACGGCGGGTGTGCGCAGTTGGTTCCACACCGGGCCAGTCAGCCACGAGGTCAACCTGGCCGCCAGCTACTTCTACATGGACTTTGAAAACGGCGGCGCTCGCTATGCTGCGGCGCCGAGCAATTTGTACGACCCGGTGCAAACCCCGACGCCGTCGCGGCCTACGCGTTTCGATTCGAAGGTTTATACCGAGAACATGTTCAGTGGTGTGGCGCTCTCCGACACCTTGGGCTTTTTCGACGATCGCCTGCTGCTGACCCTCGGCGCGCGCTGGCAGCGTGTGAAAGTCGATGACTGGACCGATAACGTCAAAGGCGACACCGCCTATGACGAGGAAAAAGTCTCGCCCTCCGGCGGCATTCTGTTCAAAGCAACCGACCGCTTGTCGCTGTACGCCAACTACATGGAAGGCTTGAGCCAGGGCAAGGTCGCACCGTCTACGTCGATCAATGAAGATGAAATCTTCCCGCCGTTTATCAGCCGTCAGGTCGAGGTCGGCGCCAAGTACGATGCAGGCGCCTTCGCCGTGACCGCCGCGGTGTTTCGTATCAAACAGCCGGCTTATGAAACCAACGCCACCACGCGGGTGTTCGGGCCTAACGGCAAGCGACAGAACGATGGCGTGGAACTCAGCGTGTTTGGCGAACCGCTCAAGGGCGTGCGGCTGCTCGGAGGTGTGATGTACATCGACAGCGAACTGACCCACACCACCAACGGCACCTTCGACGGCAACCGCGCACCGGCCACACCCAAGTACAACGTCAACCTGGGTGCCGAATGGGACGTGCCGACCGTAGAAGGCCTGACGCTGACCAGTCGCGGCATCTACTCAAGCGCGCAGTACCTGGACACTTCCAACGTCAAAGAAATCGATGCCTGGAACCGCATCGACGTCGGCGCGCGCTACGCCTTCAAGGTCGACGACAAGCAGATTACCCTGCGCGCCAATGTTGAGAACGTCGCCGACAAGCGTTACTGGAGTTCGGCCGGGGCGTCGGATGACAGTGAGCCAGGTTTGACCCTGTCCACGCCGCGCACCTATTTACTCTCGGCCACTGTCGATTTCTAGCAGCAGCCCGAATGTGACAGTCGATCGCTCCCACGCGCTGCGTGGGAATGCATCCCGTGACGCTGGGCGTCACCTTGCATAACCCCTGCGACCGCAGCTGATCGGCGCCGTGAATAGGAATGTTTTTTGATTGCTCCGCCCCGATATGGAATAGTACCCGCCGTTTTCCCAGGCCTGTCGCGCTTGGGTGTTTCAACGCCGAGGTTGTTCATGCGAATGCTGCGCTCCATCCCCACTCTTGCCGCCTGCCTTCTGGCGTTGTGTTCCAGCGTATTGAGCGCTGCGCCTATCGACCTGAACGACGGCCAACACGCGGTGCATCTGCCGGATGCGCCCAAGCGCGTGGTGGTGCTGGAGTTCTCCTTTCTCGACAGCTTGGCCGCGGTTGACGTAACGCCGGTAGGCGCCGCCGACGATGGCGATGCGAACCGGGTGTTGCCGCGCGTGCGCCAAGCCATCGGCGAGTGGAAGTCCGTGGGCCTGCGCTCGCAGCCGAGCATCGAGGAAATAGCCCGGCTTAAACCGGACTTGATTATTGCCGACCTCAATCGCCACCAGGCGTTGTACAGCGACTTGGCGAGTATCGCGCCGACCTTGTTGCTGCCCTCGCGGGGAGAGGATTACCAGGGCAGCCTGAAATCCGCCGAGCTGATCGGCCAGGCCGTGGGCAAAAGCGCGCAGATGCAGGCGCGCATCGCACAGAATCGTGAGCACCTGAAGAGCATTGCGCAGCAGATCCCGGCCGGTGCCAGCGTGTTGTTCGGTGTGGCGCGCGAAGACAGCTTTTCGGTGCACGGCCCCGACTCTTATGCCGGCAGCGTGCTCGAAGCCATTGGTCTGAAAGTACCGTCTGTGCGTGCCAAAGCTGCGCCGACTGAGTTCGTCAGCCTGGAACAATTGCTCGCGCTGGATCCGGGTTGGTTGCTGGTTGGTCACTACCGCCGCCCAAGCATCGTCGACACCTGGAGCAAGCAGCCGTTGTGGCAAGTGCTCGGCGCGGTGCGCAACCAGCACGTGGCCGAGGTCGATGGCGACAGTTGGGCGCGCAACCGGGGCGTGTTGGCCTCGGAGCAAATCGCAGAAGACGCGCTGGCGATTCTTAAAGGCGGCAAAGCCGTATTGAGCCAGTAACCGTGCAGCGCAGTTTCGCCGCAGCAGGCATTGTGCTGCTGGGGGCCGTGTTGTTCTGGTACTCGCTGTTCAGCTGGTCGCCGTTTGTGATCACCCCGGCGGATGCCTGGAATGGCTTGATTCACCAAGGCCACGAAGGCGGCAATATGGCTTATATCGTCGCCCAATTACGCGTGCCGCGTGCGCTGTGCGCAGGCTTGGTGGGCGCCTGTCTGGGGCTGGCCGGCGCGCTGATGCAAGGCATTACCCGCAACCGTCTGGCATCGCCTTCTTTATTTGGGGTGACGGCGGGGGCGGCGTTGGGATTGGCGTTGTTTTCGACCGGCCTGGTGGCGCCACCCTTTGCCGGTGGTGCGCTGTTGATGACGTGCGTGGGCGGCGCGCTGGCCTGGGTCACGGTGTTCAGCCTCGGCGGCGCCTGGTCGCCGACCACCGCCCAAGGCCGTTTGGTATTGGCCGGTGTGGCGGTTGCCGCATTGTGCGCGGCATTGACCCGGCTCAGCGTGATTCTGGTCGAGGCGCAGGCACAAAGCGTGCTGAACTGGCTGGCCGGTTCGCTGGCCAACGTCGGTGCAGCGCAGGTGCAACTGCTCTGGCCCTGCACCTTGATCGGCGGTTTGTGGGCGCTCTGGTGTGCGCCGCGCCTGAACCTGATCAACCTCGGTGAAGACGCCGCGCGCTCGCTGGGCGTCGGCATCGCCAGCCTGCGCTTGCAGGTGTTTGTCGCCAGCCTGTTGCTGGTCGGCGCCAGTGTCTGCGCGGTCGGGCCGATTGGGTTCGTCGGGCTGATTGCGCCGAATATCCTGCGCCAGTTTCTGGGTAACGACTACCGCTGGCTGATCCCGCTGAGTGCGGCGCTGGGCGCGGTAATCGTGCTGGCCGCCGACCTGCTCAGTCGCGCCGTGGCCTTCCCGGTGGAGACACCGGCCGGTGTGGTGACTGCACTGATCGGCGCGCCGTTCTTTCTGTTTCTTGCCAGGCGCGCGTTATGAGCCGGCCACGCTTGCGCTTATGGCTGCTGCTCGCTCTGTTGCTGGTGGCGACCTTTGTCAGCCTCAGCGCCGGCACGCTGTGGCTCAAACCTGCAACGGTGCTGGAGCGCCTGTTGGCGCATGACGCGCTCGACTTTGAAGTGTGGAACCATCGCCTGCCACGTAGCGTGATTGCGATTCTGGCCGGCTGCGCTTTCGGGCTGGCCGGGGCGATTGTGCAGGGAGTGATTCGTAACCCGCTGGCCTCACCGGAAATTCTCGGTGTGAGCCAAGGCGCAGGGCTGGCGCTGACCGTGGCGATCATCAGTTGGCCGCAGTTGCCGATTGCCTGGCTGCCACTGGTGGCCTGCCTCGGCGGCGCCGGTGGGGCGTTACTGCTGGCGTTGTATCACAGCGGCGTGAGTTTCTCCGGGGTGCGTTTTGCGCTGTCGGGGGTAGCGATTGCGGTGACCTTGTCCAGCGTCACCGAGTTTCTGATTTTGTCGCACCCACTGGACATCAACACCGCGTTGCTCGCGCTGACCGGCAGCCTGTGGAGCCGCAATTGGCAGCATGTGGTGCTGGTGCTGCCGTTTCTGCTGCTGATTCCGTTGGGGCTGTGCCTGGCCAAGCCGCTGAACCTGATCGCCCTTGGCGACGAAGCGGCCCACAGCTTGGGCACCGCGCTGAGCCGCACACGCTGGCTGGCGATGGCCTGCGCGGTGCTGCTCACCAGCTTGGGCGTGGGCGTGATCGGGCCGATTGGTTTTATTGGCTTGGTTGCGCCGCACATGGCACGGCGCCTGGTAGGCGGGCATCACCAGTACTTGCTGCCGGCCGCCATGCTGATTGGCGCGTTGTTGCTGGTACTCGCCGACACCCTTGGTCGCACGTTGATCGCGCCCAGCGAAATCCCTGCGGGGGTGCTCACGGCGGTGATTGGCGCGCCGTATTTTCTTTGGTTGCTGGCACGGTTCAAGGGCTGATGACATGAGTATTCTAAAGGCGCATCAACTCGACATTGGCTACGGCGCCACGCGCATCGTGCAAGGTTTGTCGTTTGCGCCGCCGCCGGGGCAAGTCACTGCGTTGATCGGGCCGAACGGGTGCGGCAAGTCGACCTTGCTCAAGGCGTTCGCGCGCATTCTGAAGCCCACGCAGGGCGAACTGACCCTGGAGGGTCAAGCTTACGCCAGCCTGTCGCCCCGCCAGTTAGCCCAGCAGATTGCGTTTTTGCCGCAGGTGCTGCCTGTGCCGGAAGGTGTCAGCGTGCGCCAGTTGGTCGCGTACGGCCGCAGCCCGCATAACTCATTGTGGGGGCGCCTGAGTGGCAGTGATCAAGCCCATGTGACCCAAGCCATGCAGCGCCTGGAGCTGGACACGCTGGCCGACCGGGCGCTGGCGGACTTGTCCGGTGGCCAGCGCCAGCGCGCGTGGCTGGCGATGGTATTGGCGCAGAACGCGCCGGTGGTGTTGCTCGATGAACCGACCACGTACCTCGACATCAGCCACCAGGTTGAACTGCTTGACCTGATGCGCGAACTGGCCGCCGAAGGCAAAACCGTGATTACCGTGTTGCACGACATTAACCAGGCCTGCCGCTACGCCGACCACCTGGCGGTGATGCACGCCGGCAAGCTGGTCGCCGATGGCGCACCGGCGGCGGTGATCAGTGCCGAGTTGATGCGTCAGGTATTCGATGTGCAGGTGCGGATCATGCTTGAACCGGTGGCCGGCACCCCGATGTGCCTCGTAGAGAAAAGCACCCGACCGCAGGCCGAACACGGTTAAGTGGTTGGATTAAAAGCGCTTTTTATGGGAGCGGGCTTGCTCGCGATGGCGGTGTGTCAGTTGAAAAATACTTATCTGACACACCGCCATCGCGAGCAAGCCCACTGCCACCGTTGAATCTCAGTTGCCCTGGGCTCTCCACACCGCCTTTTTCACCTCGATCTGCTTGGGCAGTAACCGGTTCTGGTAAAACAGATCGGCCGTCGCCTGTTGCGCCTGGATGATCGTGTCGTCAATCGGCAGGATCGGCGATGGCGGGCGGTTATCCATATAGCGCGCAATGACCTCGGCGGGCAGGCCCATAAACCCTGTGAGCACCTTGAGGCTGTCGTCACGCTGGCTACGCGTGAGGGCTTCAGCGGCGCTGAGTTCATCCAGCACGTCGTGGATAAATACGCCATTGGCCTGGGCATACTCGCGCCGTGCGGTATACACCGGCCCCGACAACCCCAAGCCTTCGCCATTGGCCAGCACACGGCTTGGGCTTTGGCTCAGGGCGAGTGACGAATAGGGCTCCCAGATCGCCCAGGCATCGACGCTGCCTTGCTCAAACGCGGCCCGTGCATCCGCGGGCGGCAAGTACACCGGCTGAATATCCTTGTAACTCAGGCCAGCTTTATTCAGCGCCCGCAGGATCACGTTGTGGGAGCTGGAGCCTTTCTGAAAAGCGACTTTTTTGCCCTTAAGGTCCGCGACCGAATGCAGCGGGCTGTCGTTGCGCACCAGTATCGTTTCCGCAGTCGGTTTGGGCGGTTCGGCGCCGATGTACACAAGGTCGGCACCGGCGGCTTGGGCGAACAGGGGAGGGATGTCGCCGGTCGAACCCACATCCAGTGCGCCCACGTTGAGGGCTTCGAGCATCTGTGGACCGGCGGGGAATTCAACCCATTTCACCGCGGTCTGCGGGAAGCGTTTTTCCAGCAGGCCATGTTCCTTGGCGAGCACCAAGGCGATTGAGCCTTTCTGGTAGCCGATACGCAGGGCGGCCGGGTCGGCCGCGAGTGCGGTGTGCGTCACGGCCAGCAGGGCCAGCAACAGCGCGGGGATTTTCATGGCTGTACCTCTTTAAAACGATTTTTCGGGCGCGCCAAACCGAGGTTTTCGCGCAGCGTGCTGCCGGTGTATTCGGTGCGGAACAGGCCGCGGCGTTGTAATTCGGGCACCACCCACTGCGCAAAATCTTCCAGCCCGCCCGGCAGGTGCGGCACGAGGATATTGAAGCCATCGGCGGCGCCGTTTTCAAACCAGCGCTGCAACTCGTCGGCGATCTGCGCAGGCGTGCCAATCAGGCTGTAATGCCCGCGCCCGCCGGCAATCCGCCGACCCAATTGCGCCAGCGTCAGTTGCTCGCGGTCCGCCAATTCGCTGAGCAGTCGTTGGCGGCTGCGCTGGCCGCTGTCGGTCAATGGCAGCGCCGGCAGCGGCCCGTCGAGCGGGTAGCCGGACAGGTCAAAATTGCCCAGCATGCGGCCCAGCAAGGCCACGCCCACTGCGGGCTCCACCAGTTGCTGGAACGCGTCGAATTTTGCCTGTGCCTGCGCCTCGGTGTGCCCGACCACGACAAACACGCCGGGCATTATTTTCAGCGAATCGGCGTCACGCCCGTACTGGCCCAAACGGCCCTTGATGTCGGCGTAAAACGCCTGCGCGTTGGCCAACGAGGTTTGCGCGGTAAACACCACTTCGGCGGTCTGCGCCGCCAACTCACGGCCGGCTTCTGAAGAACCGGCCTGCACGATCACCGGCTGGCCCTGCGGCGAGCGCGCGACGTTCAGCGGGCCTTTGACCCGGAAGTGTTCGCCGACGTGATCCAGCACATGCCGTTTCGCCGGGTCGTAGTAGCGGCCGCTGGCCTTGTCGCGCACAAACGCGTCGTCCTGCCAACTGTCCCACAGCCCCGTCACCACCTGATGAAATTCCCGCGCGCGGGTGTAGCGTTCGCCGTGGCCGAGGTGTTCATCGCGGCCAAAATTCTGCGCTTCGGCGGCGTTGTCCGAGGTCACCAGGTTCCAGCCCGCGCGCCCGCCGGACAAGTGATCCAGCGAGGCGAATTTTCGCGCCACGTGGTAGGGCTCGTTGTAGGTGGTGGTGGCGGTGGCGATCAGGCCGATGTGGTCCGTCACCGCGCTGAGCGCCGAGAGCAAGGTGAGCGGCTCAAAGTGGTCCGAGCGCGCCATGTGGCTGGCGACGTCGCCGGTGGCGGCGGCGATGCTGTCAGCCACGAACAGCGCATCAAACCTGGCCGCTTCGGCGACGTGCGCCAGGTGTTTGTAGTGGGCGAAATCCAACCCGGCATTCGCCGGCACGTCCGGGTGGCGCCAGGCGGCGACGTGGTGCCCGGTGGCCATCAGAAAGGCGCCGAGTTTCAGTTGACGGCTCATGCTTAAAAATCCTTGCGCAGTTGCACGCCGAAGTAACGCTCATCGTCACGCGGTACGGCGCGGTAGATAGAGTTGCCGCCGGTGGCCAGCATGGGTGAGTAGGACTTGTCGGCGAGGTTCTTCGCCAGCAGCGCCACACGCCAGCCATTGTTGTAGTCGGCCAGGGCCACGCTGGCATTCCAGATGCCGTAGGCGCCTTGTTGGGTGTCCAGGTTCTGGCTGATGTCGTATTGCACCTCGCTCTGCCAGCTGTAGTCGGTGCCCAGTTCGATGTCCAGGCCGTTATCCAGCGGGATACTGTAGTCGGCGCGCACGTAGCTTTTCCAGTCCGGGCTGTAGGGCAGCGGCTTGCCATTCACGTTGCACGTAGACGCCGCGCCTGGCGGGCAGGCGAACTCGTCGATGCGCGCACGGGTGTAAGCAAGGGCGCCGGAGAGCTTGAGTTGCTGGGTGGCCTGCAACGCATAATCCAGCTCGACGCCTTCAGTGCTGACGCTGCCGGCGTTGATCAGGCGCGTCACCACTTGGCCGGCGACGGTGTCGAAAAAGTTGGCTTGGTAGTTGTCGTAGTCGCTGTGGAATACCGCAAGGTTGGTGGTCAGGCGATTGTTCCAGGCGGTGGCTTTGATGCCGGCTTCCCAGGTGTTGGAAGTCTCTGGCTTGAGCGCGTCGGTGTCGCGCGGCTGCATGTTGAAAAACACGTTGTACGCAGGGCCTTTGTAGCCGCGCGAATAGGTCAGGTAGCTGGTGATGGTGTCGCTGATGTCATATTGCACGCCGAGTCGGCCGGACCAGCCGTCTTCATCCACCGAGCCCGAGCTGCTGGTGGCCGGTTGAATGCCGCTGACCGTGGTGGCGGAGGTAGAGACGCGGCTGTGGTCGTATTTCAGGTCATCGTGGGTATAGCGCAGGCCGGCGATGCCGCGAAAGCGCGAGGTGAAATTCAGTGTGGTCTCGCCGAACGCGGCGTAACTGTCGCTGGTGGTGCTGTAGTCGGCAATGCCACGGTCGGTGCGCGTGGTGGTAGTGAGTGTGCGCTGGTAGGTTTCCTGGTCCTTGCCGTGCATGTAGAACAGGCCACCGACGTATTCCAGGAACTCACCTTTGGGCGACGCCAGGCGCACTTCCTGGGAGTACTGGTCGAACGCCAAATCACCCTTGTCGGCGGTGCCGGGGAAGGCTGCGGTCACGCTGCCGAGACGGTCGCCGTCCTGGTACTGCGTGTTGTCCCAGCCGCGCCAGGCGGTGATCGAGGTCAGGGTGTAGTCACCGAGGTTCCAGTCAAGCTGGGCGGACAAGCCCTTGTTGGTGTCTTCGACATGGCTGCGGGTATCGGTGTTGATATTGCGGTTGTCGCTGGACGCCCGCACCGGGCTCAGTGCGTTGCTGAACGCCGGGCTCAGCGACTTGCTGACCACGCCGTTCGGTGCGTCGTCGTGCGACTGCATGTAGTCGGCGATCAGGGTCAGCTTCACGTCGTCATTGGGGGTGAATTCCAATTTGCCGCGGATACCCTTGTGGTTGTAGCCGTTGACCTCCTGGCCGTTGTTTTTGTTGTCGACATTGCCGTCATAGCTGCCGAACAAGGTGCTGATCGAGCCCTTGAGCACGTCCGGCACCAAGCTGCCGCCGATGCCGAAACGGGTACGGCTTTCATTGCCGCTGTAGTACGACTGGTCGATATAGCCATGGGTCTCGGCGGTAGGCGCTTTGCTGGTGATGTTCAGCACACCGGCCGACGCGTTCTTGCCGAACAGTGTGCCTTGCGGGCCACGCAATACTTCGATGCGTTCCAGGTCCAGCAGGTCGAGGGTGGCCTGGCCGGGGCGCGCATACACCACGCCGTCGATCACGGTGGCCACGGTCGGCTCAACGCCGGGGGAGGTGGAAATGGTGCCCACGCCGCGCACGAACAACGACGTGTCTTTGTTCGACGCGCCGGTGCGAAAATTCAGCGACGGCACCTGTTGCGCGATGCTCGCCACGCCGGTGCGGTTGTCGCGCTCCAGTTGTTCGCCATCGAGTACCGACACCGCCACCGGCACTTTTTGCAGCGACTCTTCGCGGCGGGTGGCCGTGACGGTGACCGGCTTGAGCGTGAGTTCCGGCTCATCGGCGGCAAATGCGCCCGGCAGCGGGAGTGCGGTCAGGCCGGCCAGAAGCAATAAATGAATGTGACGTGGAAAATTGTGCATGCTGTGCCCGTTCAAAAAATGCCCTGATCCGCTGCGGTTCTGCGACCGTCAGCGCCTGTGTCACTGTCTTGGGCATTCGCTCGAGCGAGTAGCAGACAACGCGCTTTGTTAGCGCTAACATCGGCATTATTGGTAGGTCTGGTTTAGAGCGTCAAATACTAAAAAATTAGTCCTATATTCTTTTTTGTTTCTAGCAGGACTGTCCCTTGAGCGAAGACAAACCGCGCAAACGCCGTGGCGCAGGCCGTGTCACCCTCAGCACCGTGGCGCGGCAGGCCGGCGTGTCGGCGATCACCGTGTCGCGTTACTTCAACCAGCCGGAGCAAGTCTCGCCGCAGCGGCGCCAACGCATTGCGGCCGTGGTCGCCGAGCTGGGTTATGTGCCCAACCTGGTGGCCGGTGGGCTGGCGTCGGCGCGCGGCAGAATCGTCGCGATGGTGATCCCGAACATTTCCGGGCCGATCTTTGCCAACACGCTCCAGGGTTTCAGCGACACCCTCAGCCGCCATGGCTATCAATTGCTGTTGGCTTCGAGCTACTTCAGCGTCGAGCAGGAAGAAAGCGCGGTGCGCGCGTTCCTCGGTTGGTCGCCTGCGGCGCTGGTACTCACCAGCCGCTTCCACAGCGCCGGCACTGAAAAGATGATCGCAGAAGTGAATATTCCGGTGGTCGAAACCTGGGACTACGTGCCCGAGCGTGAGCCACTGCAGATCGGTTTTTCGCATTATGAGGTGGGCGTCACCGCCGCGCGTTATCTGCATGGCAAGGGCTACCGGCGCATCGCTTTCGTGCAGAACAGCGTGGTCGGCGACTTCAGCGCGCTGGAGCGGCGTGATGGTTATGCCGCGACCGTCACCGCGCTGGGTTTGCAACCTTGGGTATTCGTGCCAAACGCCGAGCACGCGCCGTTCGAAGCGGGCAAACAAGCGATGCAAGCGTTGATGGCCGATGCCACGCCGCCGGATGCAATCATCTTCGCCAACGACAACCTGGCCGCCGGTGGCTTGCTGGCCGGGCAGCGTGCCGGGCTGAACATCCCGCAAGACTGCGCGGTGCTCGGCTTTGGTGATTACCCGTTTGCCGAAATGCTGCTGCCGAGCCTCAGCACCATCAAGCCGCCTGCGCTGGAGATCGGTGTGCTCGCGGCAACCCGTGTGCTGCAAAGCCTTGGCGTATTGCCGCTGGAGGATGAGGTGCAGCGCTTGAACCTGCTCGACTGCCGCTTGATTGAGCGCGAGAGCACCTGAGGTTTATTTGCGGCGCTTGGTCAATTTGGATACGGTGCAAGCCTGCCCCAAAAAAGGACTTTTCCATGACCGATCCACTCGCGCCTGCGCCGATCAAGACTCGCCGTGCGCCCAAAGGTGAAAAACGCCGCGAAGAGCTGCTGGACGCAGCCTTGCAGGTCTTTTCCCTCGAAGGTTACAGCGGTGCGTCAGTGGCCCAAGTGGCGGCCATTGCCGGCATTTCCGTGGCCGGCCTGCTGCATCATTTTCCAAGCAAAATTTCATTACTGATGGGCGTGCTGCAACGCCGCGACGAAGTTAATCAACGCATTGCCGATCAAGTGCGGGCCGAGAAGTCACTGACAGGGTTGCTGGGCAGCCTGCGCGCGATCAACCGCTCAAACGCAACCGCGCCGGGGGTGGTGCGGGCCTTCACGATTTTGAATGCCGAAAGCTTGCTCGACACCCAACCTGCCTGGGCCTGGTTTCAGGAACGTTATGCGGGCATCCAGCGGCGCCTGCGCGGGCAGTTCGCTGACTTGGTAGCGATGGGCGAAGTACGCGGGGATGTTGACTTGGCGGGGCTGGTCGAGGAGATCCTCGCCATGATGGATGGCTTGCAGATCCAGTGGCTGCGGTTTCCCGAGCAGGTAGACCTGGTGGCGCGGTTTGATACGTATCTGGCGCGGGTCGAGGCGGCGATCAGAACCCAACCACCTGAGCCGAACACGGCGTGAAAAAAGGGGAGCGGGGCTGGCCCGCTCCCCCCTGGCACGTGCCGGTATCAGTTACCGGCTGCGCTGCCCTGACTGCTATCGTCGGACATGTCGTAGCCATCACCTTCGCTGGTGTCGCTGTCGCCCTGATTCTGCTTCAGCACGCCGCCGGTCTTCACCGTTGGCGACTCACGCAGCGTGGCTTTCAGCGCAGCGCGCGGCAGCGGGTTGCTGGTGGTGGTCGACAGTTCCTGACGGAACGGGTTGACCAGCTTGGCGTTCAGACGAATGTCCTGAGACGAGGCGCCCAGCGACAGGGTGAAGCTGTCGGCATCGACTACCCACTGCTTGCTGGTTTCATCGAAGTAGGCCAGCGAGCGGTCGTTCAGCTCGATGGTCACGCGCTTGCTTTCGCCTGGCTTGAGGAAGACTTTCTTGTAGCCCTTCAGCTCTTTGAGCGCGCGCTCGACTTTCGGGTTGTTCTGGCCCACGTACAGCTCGGCCACCTCGGCGCCCGCGACCTTGCCGGTGTTGGTCAGGTCGAACGACACTTTGATCGGTGCGCCCGCCACCGCAACCCCAGGGGTCACGCTGATGTTGCTGTAACCGAAGGTGGTGTACGACAAGCCGTAGCCGAACGGGTAGAGCGGCTTGATGCCCTTCTTCTCGTAACCGCGATAGCCGAGGAACAGGTCGTCCTTGTAGCTCATCTCGGCCAGGGTTTCCTGGTTGTCGAATTTCGGGAAAGTCGCGTAGGTCGGGTTGTCTTCGATGTTACGTTCGATACTGATCGGCAGCTTGGCCGACGGGTTAACCTTGCCCAGCAGAATTTCCGCCAAGGCCTGGCCGCCGTTCTGCCCAGGGTAGAACGCATGCAGTGCCGCTGGAACCTGATCGATCCAGTCGCTCATTTTCAGCCCGGTACCGCCGTGCAGGGTGACCACGGTGTTTGGGTTGACCTTGGCGATGCTCTGAATCAGTTGGCCCTGGAACTCCGGCAGGTCGAAGCTATGGTCAAAGCCTTCGCCTTCGTATTCATTGCTGTTACCGGCGGCTACCAGTACTGCGTCGTACTTGGCCAGGTCTTGCGGTGCAACCAGTGACGCCCAGCTCATCTGTACGCCAACCAGGCCGCCCATGGTCGAGAGGTAGCCGTTACGGCGCGAGTACTCGAGCTTGATGTCGACCGGCTTGCCGGCTTCCAGGTTGACCTTCGCAAACACCGGAATGGTCGGCGGAATGCTGTTGTTCGGCAACGGTGTGCCGTCGCCGTTATCCAGCACTTTTTGGCCGTTGACGTAGAGGCGTACCGCACCGTCGGCGCGAACCTTGAACACCTGTTCGCCGCTGACGGTCGGGGTGATCTGGCCGCTGTAGCGAATCGATGTGGCAGCAGTATCGCCGTTCACCGGCAAGCTGTCGGTCGACCAGTCGAGGTCAACATGGTTGTCGGTGCGGCTGGCGGCCGGGTCGCCGGACCAGTTGGTATTGCTGAAGAACTCGGTCTTCAAACCGGCGACGCTGTTGCCGTTGCTGTCGGTGTGGGTCCAGGTTGAAACACTCGGGTCCAGCGACAGGCCGTCGATGAACTCGACCTTGGCGCCAGGTGCCAATTGCTGCAGGCCGCTCAGCTCGCTGATGTAGTTGGCTGCCATCACATTCGCGCTGCCAAAACCGGTAGGCGGTGCGTACTTGGCCAGGTTGCCGACGACGGCGATGGTCTTGACCTTTTTCGCGTCCAGCGGCAGCAGGTTGTTCTGGTTCTTCAGCAGCACGATGCCTTCGCGCGCCGCGTTCAGCGCTACGCGGTTGCTGGTGGCGCTGTTCATGTTGTGGCTGGTCAGCGGCGCTTTGCTGTCGAACTTGTACAGGTAGATCTGCTTGAGGATGCGGCGCACCTTGTCATCGATGGTCGCGCTGCTCAGCTCGCCACTGTCGAGGAACGGCTTGAGCACCGTGCTGTTCATCTGGTAGCCCATCATGTCCAGATCGGTGCCGGCTTGTGCGGCGGGCAGGCCGTCGACTACGGCGTTGTAGTCGCTTTGCACGAAGCCCGGGTAGCCCCATTCGGTCTTCAGAATGTCGTGCATCAGGTGCTTGTTTTGGCACGCGAACTCACCGTTCACCTTTTGGAACGAACACATCATCATCGCGACTTTGCTGTTTTTCGAGGCGGACTCGAACGGCGGCAGGGTCATCTCGCGCAGCACGCGCTCACTGATGGTTTCGTTGAGGTGGAAGCGGTTGCTTTCCTGGTCGTTGGCGGCGAAATGCTTGGCGTTGGCCCATACACCGCGCGACTGAATGCCGTTGATCACGGCAGGCCCAAGGCTGGCGCCGAGGAAGGGGTCTTCACCCGACAGGTACTCAAACGCACGGCCGCTGTACGGCATGCGGTACAGGTTTACACCGGGGCCGGTAATGAACTGATAACCGCCGCTGGCGGTGTCGTAACCCAGGGCGCGGCCCAGGTCGATGGCGCGGCGCGGGTTCCAGCTGGCGGCCAGGTTGGGGCCGGACGGATACACCACGCCTTGAGCGTTGCCTTCGCTGGTATAGCGCACGCCCACGCCGCCATCGGCGCCGTGAATCTGCGGCACGCCGTATTGGGTCAGTGGCTTGACGTCCCAGCCACCGGTGCCGCCGATGTAGGCGAGTTTTTCTTCCATGGTCATTTTCGCCAGGGTTTTATCCGCCGCCTTTTCTGCGCGGCTCACACGACCTTCATCCAAGGCTGGGCTGGTCGCCGCATGCACTTGGGATACTGCCAGTGCCAGCAAGGCGAAAGCCGACTGCGCACCGATCATTTTGCGTTTACTCATGGGTCTCTCCGACAACTGTTTATTGAATATTTCGCTTGGATGAGTGCGTATTGCTGCACGCGCTCATCACTTTGTTACAGGCAATAAGCCGCCTTGATCGCAATTTTTAACCAGTGGCTAATTGCAATTACTTGGCGAGTTTCGCGATGTTATTAGTTTAATAATTGTATTGGTTATTATTGTAAGTGGTGTCAATGCGATATCACGAGATGGCATTTTGAATCGCAAAAACTGCATAATTAAGGCAATTCTTGCGCATGTAAGTCAAACAAAAGCTAATTTTTGCGTGAAATAAGAAATATTTCCTTACGTTCAGGAACTAAGTCTAAACCTACCAGTCGATTGGTTTAAGAAAATGTCTGGCGGCGTGACGAACTAGTTTTTTTGTCCGGTAGTTCTAATCTCGCCAAGCGTAATCAAGCTGTCACACACAAAGCTTAAGTGTAGGGTCTTGAACCATTTCAGGGCGCCGCTTGGGCTATCCGCTGCTGTTTTTGATCTGGAGAAAGTTGATGAAGATTTCCCTGTTGAGTGCCGGTTTTGTACTGGGCGTTGCACTGAGTGGCGCGGCAATGGCCGCTGAATCGACCGACGCCGACGCCAAGTCCGGTGCTGCCGATTCCACCGTCCTGACCCAAACCCACGACGCCAAGGCTGCGAAAAAACAGAAGGCCGAAACCACCAAGGGTGGCCGACCGCTGAGCGAGTCGAAGGCGCCAAAAACGTCCAACTAAACCAGCTTCACCCTTTGTAGTCGCGAGCTTGCTCGCGAAGAACGTCAACGATGGCGCGCACATCCTGAATGAACGCGGTATTCTTGGGTTTTTCGCCCGCAAGCTCGCTGCTATATGGGGCACCGACAGCCTCTCAGACAGTTACCCATGCCCAGCCTCTCGACACCGATCAACGCCTGCCACATGCACATCCCTGATACCGACCAGGTATGCGCATGGCTGATGCAAAAGGCTGGCTTGAAAACGGTTGACCTGGAGCGCGCCCGACGCCTTTCGCAAGAGTCTGACGACACCGAATTACTCGGCCTGCTGACCCGTCTGGGGCTGGTTTCCGAAGTCGAGCTGGCCCGCGCCTGGGCGGATTTGCTTGACGCACCGCTGGTGCTGGCCGATGCCGCGCCGCCGCTGCTCGACCCGCTGCCGGTACTCACCGAACGTTTTATGCGCCACTACCAAGTGGTGCCGGTGGGCTGGAGCCAGGGCGGCTTGCGCGTGTTGGCGGCCAACCCCGCGCTGGTGTACCCATTCCAGGCCATGGCCTACGCGTGCGGCGTGCCGGTGTGGCTGGCGGTCGGCCCGCGCAACGAAGTCGAAACCTTGATCGAGCGTTACTACGGCCAGGGCCGTTCGGCCATGGGCACGCTGATCGAAAACCTCGACGAGCAGAGCGGTGCGCTCGAAGACATCGAACACCTCAAGGACATGGCCTCCGAAGCGCCGGTGATTCGCCTGGTCAACCTGATCTTGCAGCGCGCGGTGGAACATCGCGCTTCCGACATTCATATCGAACCCTTCGAAAACCAGCTCAAGGTGCGCTACCGCATTGACGGCGTGCTGCACGAGGCCGAGGCACCGCCGTCGAGCTCATCGGCAGCGGTGATTTCGCGGGTCAAGATCATGGCGCGGCTGGACATTGCCGAGCGTCGTTTGCCTCAGGATGGGCGGATCATGCTGCGCATCCAGGGCAAGGAACTCGACTTGCGTGTGTCCACCGTGCCCACCAGTTTTGGCGAGTCGGTGGTGATGCGCCTGCTCGACCGCCAGACCGTGCAGTTCGACTTCCAAAGCCTCGGTTTTGACGGCCAGCGCCTGGAAACCTTTCTGGAAGTGCTGGAACGGCCGCACGGTATTCTGCTGGTTACCGGGCCGACCGGCTCGGGTAAAACCACCACGCTGTACACCGCGCTGTCGCGCCTTAATACCGCCGAGCGCAAGATCATCACCGTCGAAGACCCGGTGGAATACCAGTTGGAAGGCATCAACCAGATCCAGGTCAAACCGGCCATCGGTCTGGACTTTGCCGGCGCGCTGCGCTCGATCGTGCGTCAGGACCCGGACGTGATCATGATCGGTGAGATCCGCGACCTGGAAACCTGCCGCATCGCCATTCAGTCGTCGCTGACCGGCCACTTGGTGCTCTCGACCCTGCACACCAATAGCGCTGCAGCGAGTATCACGCGCCTGCTCGACATGGGCGTTGAAAGCTACCTGATCGCCTCGACGGTCAACGGCATCCTGGCCCAGCGGCTGGTGCGACGCCTAGACCCTGCGACCCGTGAAGCTTTTGAAGCGCCGCCTGAACTGATCGCCGAACATGGGCTTGATCGCTTCACCGAGCAGCGCCCAATCATGCTCTACCGCCCACGCGCCGATGCACCGGGCGGCGGTTACCACGGCCGCTCCGCGATTACCGAATTGCTGGTGATGAACGACGAATTGCGCAGCCTGTTGATGCGCCAGGCCGACGCCGCCACGCTGGAACAGGCCGCCCGCCGCGGTGGCCTGCGCACCCTGCATGAAGAAGGCTTGCGCCAGGCCGTGGCGGGTGTCACCTCCCTCGAAGAAGTGCTGCGTGTGACGCGTGGAGAGGGCGCATGAGCCTGTTCAAATACCGCGCCCTCGACAGCCAGGGCGCACCGCAGAATGGCACCCTGGAAGCCAAGGATCAGGAGGCCGCCGTCGCCGCGCTGCACAAGCGCGGTTTGCTGTTATTGCAGATCGACGCGGCGGGCGCCGAAGGCTTGCGCAGGGCGTTTGGCCGTGGCCAATTGAACGGCGCGGCGCTGGTCAGCTTCACCCAGCAACTGGCCACGCTGTTGGGCGCGGGCCAACCGCTGGAACGCTCGCTGGGTATCTTGCTCAAGCAGCCCGGCCAGCCGCAGACGCGCGCGTTGATCGAGCGCATTCGTGAACACGTCAAGGCCGGCCAGCCTTTATCCAAAGCACTGGAAGAGGAGGGCAGCCAGTTCTCGCCGCTGTACCTGAGCATGGTGCGTGCCGGTGAGGCCGGTGGCGCGCTGGAAAACACCCTGCGCCAGCTCAGTGATTATTTGGAGCGCAGCCAGTTATTAAGGGGCGAAGTGATCAACGCCCTGATCTACCCGGCCTTTCTGGTCGTCGGCGTACTCGGGTCGCTGGCGCTGTTGCTGGCGTACGTGGTGCCGCAGTTCGTGCCGATCTTCAAGGACTTGGGTGTGCCGATCCCGCTGATCACCGAAGTCATTCTGGGCCTCGGTCAATTCCTCGGGGCTTACGGGCTGGCGGTATTGGCGGGCGTGATTGTTACGGTGTGGACGTTGGCCGCACGCTTGCGCGACCCGCAGCGCCGCGAAAGATACGACCGGCGCGTGCTCGGCATACGCGTGATCGGCCCGCTGCTGCAACGCGTCGAAGCGGCGCGGTTGACACGCACCCTCGGCACCTTGCTGAGCAATGGCGTGGCCCTGCTGCAAGCCTTGGTCATCGCACGTCAGGTCTGCACCAACCGCGCCCTGCAAGCGCAAGTCGCGCAGGCCGCCGAATCCGTCAAGGGCGGCGGCACCCTGGCCAGTGCTTTTGGCAGCGAGCCGCTGCTGCCGGACCTGGCCCTGCAAATGATTGAAGTCGGCGAACAAGCCGGCGAACTCGACAGCATGCTGCTCAAGGTCGCCGACGTGTTCGACGTCGAAGCCAAACGCGGTATCGACCGCCTGCTCGCCGCCCTGGTGCCGTCCCTGACGGTGGTCATGGCGGTGCTGGTGGCGGTGATCATGCTGGCGATCATGCTGCCGCTGATGAGCCTTACCAGCAATATATGAACCCCCGAGGACACACACCGATGCGCCAACCCCGTCTCAAATCCGCCCGCCGCCAGGGCGGTTTTACCCTGCTGGAAATGCTCGCAGTGATCGTGTTGCTGGGCATCGTCGCGACCATCGTGGTGCGCCAAGTCGGTGGCAACGTCGACAAAGGCAAATACGGCGCAGGCAAGGCGCAACTGGCCAGCCTGAGCATGAAAATCGAAAGCTACGGCCTCGACGTCGGCTCGCCGCCCAAGAATCTGCAACAACTGGTCGAGAAGCCCGCCAACAGTTCAGGCTGGGCCGGGCCGTACGCCAAGCCTTCAGACCTCAAAGACCCTTTTGGGCATGCTTTCGGCTACCGCTTCCCCGGCGAACACGGCCCGTTTGACCTGATTTTCTACGGTCAAGACGGCCAGCCTGGTGGCGAAGGCTACAGCGCCGACCTGGGCAACTGGGAGTAACCCGCGACCATGCCTAACCCCCAACGCGGCTTTACCCTGCTGGAAATGCTGGTGGTGATCGTTTTGATCAGCCTGGCAGCCGGGTTGGTGGGATTTGGCCTGCAACAAGGCCTGCGCACCGCTAAAGAGCGCCAAGTGGTTGGGCAGATGGTCGAGGCATTGCGCAGCACGCGGGCACGCGCGATTGTCAGTGGCAACGCAGAAAAAACCGTTTTTGATCTGCGTGCGTTGAGTTTTCAGGCGCCGGGGCGGCCGGTAAAACACTGGCCGGCCGACCTGCAAGTGACCTTGAACACCTCCGAGCAAGCCGGTTCGACCGTGGAGTTTTACCCCGACGGCAGTTCAACCGGCGGCAACCTGTTGCTGGCCAGCGGCAGTCGGCATTGGCGCATCGATATTGGCTGGCTGACCGGCAGCGTGCAGTCCAAGGCGTTGCCATGAGCCGCCATCGCCAATCCGGTTTTACCTTGCTCGAAATGCTCGCCGCGCTGACGCTCATGGCCGTTTGCAGCACCGTGCTGCTGGTCGCTTTCGGCCAGAGCGCGCGCTCTTTATTGCAGGTCAATCACAGTGATCGGTTGACCCACGCGGCGCAAAGCGTGATGGACCAGGAAGTCACAGGGCCGTTGGTGAGTGGCGTGCGCGAGGGCAACCTGGAGGGCATCCATTGGCAATTAAACATCGCCCAGCAGCCGACCCGTATCGGCCAGCCGCGTTTGTTTCGCCTTGACCTGACCGTCAACGAAGGCCCGCGCAAGGCACGTTTCAGTACCTTGAAACTGCGCGCCGCTACCGACAGTGCCGGCCTGTGAAGCAGGCTCAACGGGGTTTTACCCTGCTCGAAATCATGATCGTGCTCAGCTTGCTCGGGGTCTTGTTGACCCTGGTCGGTGGGGCACTGTTGGGCGCCAATCGCGCGGTGCTCAAGGCCCAGCGCTACACGGTGAGCCTGGATGAAACGCGCGCCGCGCAGCAGTTTTTGCGCACCTCCATCAGCGAGGCGCTGCCGCTGGACGTGACCGAAGACGACAGCCAGACCAATGGTTTTTTCACCGGCAGTGCGCAGCGTATGCAATTTGTCGCGACCTTGCCCGGCGTGCTCGGCGGCGGTATTCAGCGTTTCACCCTGCAATTGGCCGGGCCTGAGGCGCACCGTGATTTGCAGGTGGCGTTCGCGCGTTTTGAATCCCCCGCGCAGGCCAGCGTACCGGCCTCGCGTGGCGAGCCGCAGGTGTTGCTCAAAAACGTCGAGGACCTGCAATTCAGCTATCGCGGAATATCGCCGAAGGGCCAGCACACCGGCTGGGTCAGCGACTGGCCCTGGTCCCAACGCCTGCCCCACGCGGTGCGCATCGCCGCACGCGTCAACGGGCCGGTGCCGTGGGTGACGCAGGTGGTTGCCTTGCGCCTGAACCTCTCCGGCGGGGCGCCCGAATGATCAAGCATCAACGCGGTGTCGCTTTGCTGCTGGTGCTGTGGGTGCTGGCCTTGCTCAGCCTGTTGCTGGGCGGCCTGGCTGGCTGGGTACAATTGGAAGCGCGCCAGGCCACATGGCAGCGCCAGCACACGCAGGCATTGCTGGCGGCCGAAGCGGGGTTGGCATTGGCCGTACAGGCGCTGGTCGACCCGGTGCAGCGCAAGCAATGGGTGGCCGACGGGCGTGAAATGCCGATGGTGTTCGACGATGCGCAGCTACACGTGAGTGTGCGCAGCGAGCGTGGCAAGTTGTACCTGAACAGCGCCGAGGTGGCTGACTTCGCGCGCCTGGCGCTGGCCTGCGGCGCGTCGCAGGCCCAGGCCAACCAGCTCGCCAAAGACCTGGAAGTGCGTCGCAACAAAGGCTTGGCGCCGTTTCGAGTGGTTGAGGAACTGCGCCAATTGCCCGGCATGACCCAGGCGCTGTACAGCGCGCTGGTACCGGAAATCAGTTTGTGGAGTGGCCTTGATCGGCCAGACCCGGCATTCGCCAGCGCCTTGATGCGCCGCGCACTGAACTTGCCCCACCAAAGTGCAGTGGGCGCCGACGCCGGTGAGGTGCTGGTGATCGACAGCCGTGCCAACCGCCCCGGTGGTTATCATGCGCAGCTGCAAGCCACGGTTTTATTAAGCCCTGCGCTAGGAAGCGCTTACCCTTATCGAGTCTTACGTTGGCAAGAATAAATGAACAATTGGCTGCGCGGTTGCAGTTGCTGACAGAGCCGGTCACCCGGCGCTGGCACGGCAGCCTGCTGCAACAGGCATGGCGCCTGTGGCTCAAAGAGCTGCGCGGTTGCCTGCCTGCGTGGTTATCGCTGCAAGACATTCCCGAGCACGTTTACCCGTGGCCGCTGACTGCGCCGGTGGAAAAACGCCCCGGTGAAGTGCGTCAGGTGTTGCTGCTGGCGCCCGACGCGGTGCTGCGGCAAACGCTGCAATTACCGCTGGCCGCCGCGCGCAACCTGTCGGCGGTGGTGGGCTATGAGCTCGACCGCTTTACCCCGTTCGACGCCGCCCAGTTGTATTTCGTTGCGCGGCAGGAGCGCCGCACGCCGACGCATTTGCACGTGACGTTGGTGGCGATCCTGCGCGAGCGTCTCGACCAGATTCTCAGCGACTGCGCCGCGCTGGGTTTGCAGCCGCATGCTGTGGATGTCGACGACGGTCGTGGCGTGCCGCTGGGCATCGACTTGCTGCCGACGCCCCTGCGTCCGCGCCAGCGCCCGACCGGCAAGGGCTTGCAGCGCAGCCTTCCATGGGTGTGCGGCGCGTTGCTGATCGCGGCCATGTTGCTCTGGCTCAACGACCGCCAACGCTTGCTCGACGCCATGCAACACAGCGTGCAAGCGCAAAAGGCGCAGGTGGCGCAGGTTCAGGCGTTGCGTCAGCAATTGCTGAATACCCGCGGCGCCGCGCAGTACTTGATCCGGCGCAAGGCCGCGCAACCGCCGCTGTCGGCATTCCTCAACGAACTGACGTCCTGCTTGCCGTCCGACACCTGGCTGGACCAGTTGGAAGTCAACGACGGCGCGGATGTTTCATTCTCCGGGCAAAGCGCCAAGGCCAGTGCGCTGATCACCCGGATAAAAGGCTGCCACAGTCTGGAAAACGCCCAGTTCGAAGGGGTGATTCAACCCGATGCGCAAACCGCCAAGGACCAGTTTTCCTTGCGTGCCCATCTGCACCAGGAGGCCGCCGATGCGCCGACCACTGACACTCCTTGAACGCCGTGGCGCCGCGTTGATCGTCCTGGCGCTGGTGCTCGGCGCCGGTTACTGGCTGTTGATCGACAGCTGGTTCGCCGGGCCGCTGCGTGACATGGGCGAGCAGGCCGACCAATTGCGCGAGCAGCAACAACGCTACGCTGGCGTGTTGCGCCAGGGCGATAGCCTGCGCGAACAATTGGCGCAGGCCCAGCAAGACCCGGCCAGCAGCACCAGCCTGTTGCCAGGCGATGACCCCAGCGCGGTAGCGGCTGACCTGATGCAGCGCATCGCCGACCTGATTAAAAACCGCGCCAACCTCGGCGGTGGCTGCAGCCTGACCCAGCGCATGCCGATCACCCCCGAGCAGGACGACACCGAGCCGTATCGCCAGGTCAAAGTCAGCCTGACCCTCGACTGCGCGATTGAACCGCTGACCGCGATCCTGCATGAGCTGGAGTACCAGCGGCCGTTTTTGTTCGTCGATGAACTCAGCATTCGCCGCCCGCCGCATGCCCCCGCCAGCGGTGGCGCCGGCAAACTGGCGGTGCACATGTTGGTGCGCGGCTACCTGCAACCCGCCGACACCGCGAAGGTGCGCCGATGAACGCTGCATTGCGCCCCCTGGAGTGGGGTTTGCTCGGTGTAGCCGGGCTGCTGGGCGTGCTGATGGTCGGCATCTACAGCAGCCTCGGCGATGCGCCGCAGTGGTTGCCGGTGCCTGAGCCGGATGCGCGCACCAACGCTTCGGCAAAGGTGTTGGTGGCGCCGAGCGCAACCCTGGAAAGCCTTGCCGGCACTTGGCAGGCCCCGCTGTTCAGCCCCAACCGCAGCCCCGACCGCGCCGTGAACCAGACCGAGGTGTCCAGCCTGTCGAGCCTCACGCTGACCGGCATCGTGCTCGACGGCGACGTGCGCGTGGCAATGCTCAAGCGTGCCGACGGCCCGCCACTGAAAGTTCATCAAGGCCAGGCCCTGCCCAATGGCTGGTTGCTGGAAAACCTGACACCGCGTAACGCCCGTTTCGTTCTCGACGGCCGCACGCAAACGCTGAGCCTCACCACCCTGCGTTTGCCGCCGCCGTCGACTACACCCCCGATTACCCTTCCTCATGAGCCCACCCCTTGATCGACACATTCCCTGGCGCCTTGCGCACCACCGTGTTTTGCCTCGCCACCGCTGTTTCACTCGGCGGCTGCGGGACATTCCCCGACCATCTCGACCCGGACGAGGCTCTGTTGCATGAGGCAATGCAGGGCACTGGGTCACAACGCCCACACGTCGACCCGGCCACCGAACAGGCCTCGGTCGACACTGGCCAACCGCAGGCGAAAACGCCGCCGCAACGCCAGTTGATCCGCGGCAACCAGCAGTTCGTGCGCCCACCGGCAGCGGCGGCGCCCAAGCAGGAGGGCAGCGGTGACATCGTGTTCAACTTCGCTGACCAGCCAATCGAAGCCGTGATCAACAGCGTGATGGGCGACTTGCTGCACGAAAACTACAGCATCGGCCAAGGTGTGAAAGGCAACGTCAGCTTTTCCACCTCCAAGCCTGTGAACAAGCAGCAGGCGCTGTCGATTCTTGAAACCCTGCTGTCATGGACCGACAACGCCATGATCAAGCAGGGCAATCGCTATGTGATCCTGCCGGCCAACCAGGCAGTGGCTGGCAAGCTGGTGCCGGAGATGCGCGTCTCGCAACCTTCCAGCGGCCTGTCGGCGCGGCTGTTTGTGCTGCGCTATATCTCGGCCACCGAGATGCAAAAGTTGCTCAAGCCGTTTGCCCGCGAAAATGCATTTTTGCTGGTCGACCCGGCGCGCAATGTGCTCAGCCTGGCGGGCACGCCTGAAGAATTGGCCAACTACCAGGACACCATCGACACCTTTGATGTGGACTGGCTCAAGGGCATGTCGGTCGGGGTGTTCGGCCTGCAGCGCGCCTCGGTCGCCGAGCTGATGCCCGAGCTGCAAAAGATGTTCGGCCCCAACAGCGGCATGCCACTGGCGGGCATGGTGCGCTTTTTGCCGATTGAGCGGACCAACTCGGTGGTGGCGATTTCGTCCCAGCCGCAGTACCTCAGCGAAGTCGGTGACTGGATTCACACCATCGACGAAGGCGGCGGCAACGAGCCACAGATGTACGTCTACGACGTGCGCAACATGAAGGCCACCGACCTCGCCAAGTACCTGCGTCAGATCTACGGCAGCGGTGCGATCAAGGACGATGCGCCGGCCAAAGTCGCGCCGGGTTTGCGCACTGCAACCCTGTCGTCGCCCGCCACCAACAGCACCTCCGGTGGAATGAATGGCAACAGCTCGGGGATGGGCATGGGCACCGGCACCGGCACCGGTAATGGCATGGGCAACAGCGTTGGCATGGCTAACAACCAGGCCGCTGGCAACGAAGAAGAGCAGGAACCGGAAGCCGACGCCGACAGCGAGAGCCAAGGCACCGAGCAGGACGCAGGCGCGGGCACAACGGCCAAAAGCCTTGACGCCGGCACCCGCATCACCGCGCAAAAAAGTAGTAACCAACTGCTCGTGCGGACTCGCCCCGTGCAGTGGAAAGAGATCGAATCGGCGATCAAGCGCCTCGACAACCCACCGCTGCAAGTGCAGATAGAGACGCGCATTCTGGAGGTCAAACTCACCGGTGAACTGGACCTCGGTGTGCAATGGTATTTGGGCCGCCTGGCGGGCAATTCCACCAGCACCACCGTGGCTAACACATCCGGCAGCCAAGGCGCGCTGGGCGGCGGCGGTGCCGGTTTGGGCGCCACCGATTCGTTGTTCTATTCGTTCGTCAGCTCCAACCTGCAAGTGGCCTTGCACGCCCTGGAAACCAACGGCCGCACCCAAGTGCTGTCGGCACCGTCGCTGGTGGTGATGAACAACCAGCCGGCGCAGATTCAAGTCGGCGATAATATTCCGATCAGCCAGACCACGGTGAATACGGGCATTTCCAACACCACCTTGAGCAGTGTCGAATATGTGCAGACCGGGGTGATTCTCGACGTGGTGCCGCGGATCAATCCGGGTGGCCTGGTGTACATGGATATTCAGCAGCAAGTCAGTGATGCTCAGGCGCAGACGTCTACCAGCAGTGACACGCAAAATAACCCGCGTATTTCTACGCGTTCGGTGTCGACCCAAGTGGCGGTGCAGAGCGGGCAGACGGTATTGCTCGGCGGCTTGATCAAGCAGGACAACGCCGAGACTGTCAGCGCGGTGCCTTATCTGGGGCGGATTCCCGGGTTGCAGTGGTTGTTTGGCAGCACCAGCAAGTCCAAGGATCGCACTGAGTTGATCGTGCTGATCACGCCTCGGGTGATCACCAGCGGCAGCCAGGCGCGTCAGGTGACGGATGATTATCGCCAGCAGATGCAGTTGTTGCAGCCGGGCAAGTAGCGCAAAGCCGAACGCAGTAAATGTGGGAGCGGGCTTGCTCGCGATTGCGGTGTGTCAGATAAGTATTTTTCAACTGACACACGGTAATCGCGAGCAAGCCCGCTCCCACATTTTTTGATCGCATCTGGTGTGCGAGAGTGGGCCGGCTTCTGAAGAACAGCAGCATAATCTCAAAAAGACATTATTTATATGAATAACCCAATCATAAAATAATGAAAACTCAGAATATTAGCTTATGCCCAAATAGCATTATATTTTTGAAATTCATTCCGTTATGTTTGATTGCAACAGCCTACCCCTGACCTCGGATGGTACCCATAGCAATTCGGATTCTGCGCACCCAAGCCGGGTAATCACCCCGTAGCAGAATCGTTGGAAGGGAGTTCAACGTATGTTGCCAATTCAAACCCCACGCTCGCTCCACACCTAGCTCCAAATCGCAGGCAACCCCCTGAAAACCGAGCACCCCGCGCCGTCCAAATCGACAGCGTGACTGCCCGACTTCGCGATTTGGAAAGTTTGGAGTGGCCATGAAGCACGTTTTACCCCCGACCGCCGCACTCGCGCTGGCCTTGCTGGCGAGCACCGCCCAGGCCCAGGACGACAGCACCCTGTCCACCGTGGTGGTCACCGGCAACCGAGGCGCCGAACAGCGCACCGTCACCAGTAGCCCGGTGCCGATCGATGTGGTCAGCGCCAAACAACTGCAAAGCACCGGCAAGCCCGGTTTGATGGAAGCCTTGAGCGCGGTAATCCCGTCGCTGAGCCTGCCGGAAAAAACCGGTTGGGACGCCAGCGGCATAGCCCGCGCGCCCAACTTGCGTGGCTTGAGCGCTGCCGAAGTGCTGGTACTGGTCAACGGCAAACGCCGCCACACCAGCGCCACCCTCAACATCAACGGCATCAACACCGGCGCTGCACCGGCGGACCTCGACCTGATCCCGATCAGCGCCATTGATCACGTCGAAGTGCTGCGCGATGGCGCCGCCGCCCAATACGGCTCCGACGCCATCGCCGGGGTGATCAATGTGATCCTCAAGGCCGACACCAGCGGCACGGCAGTCACTAACCTCGGCCAGGGTTATGACGGCAAAAAACAGACCGTGCAGCAAAGCCTCAACAAAGGCTTCGAAATCGGCAACGGCGGCATCCTGCAACTGGCGCTGGATGCGCGCAGCCAGAACGACGACAACAAGGCCAGCGCCAATGGCTACACCTACGAGCAAGCCTACGGCCTGGCGGGCAAGTCCACCTACGGCGGCTACGGCACGCCCAAAACCAACTTGCTGACCCTGGGCTACAACGCCGAACTGCCGATTGATGACAGCTTCAGCCTCTACTCCTTCACCACCTATTCGCGGCGCAAGGCCGAGCAGGGGCAGAACTTCCGCCTGCCGACCATCACCAACACCATCACCACCGGCCCGAATGGCTACCCGTCCGGGTACACGCCGACCTGGTACATCGACGAGGACGATTTTCAGGCCGCGTTCGGCGGCAAAGGCACCGTCGGCGAGTGGCAGTGGGATGTGTCCACCACCTACGGGCGCAACGAAGCGGAGCAGGGCACCACCCACAACCAGAACCCGTCGCTGGGTGAGGCCACGCCGAACCGCTTCACGTCCGGTACGTGGATTTCCACCGAGCTGACCACCAACCTCGACTTCAAACGCGGCTTCGACATCGGCCTGCAAAAGCCACTGGACCTGTCTTACGGCTTTGAGCATCGGCGCGACACCTACGAGGTGCAGGCCGGTGATTATGCCTCGTATGCCAATGGCGGTTATTGCGTGGCACCGGGCAACTGCGCGTCCTCCGGCGCGCAAGTCACCAACGGTATTTCGCCGGACGAAGAAAGCAGCGCCTCACGCAACAGCCTCGCCAGTTACGTCGACGCAGGCTTTAACCCGCTGCCGGATTGGTACGTGGGCACCGCGTTGCGTTATGAGCATTACAACGAAGGCGTCGGCGCCACCCGCAGCGGCAAGCTGACCACGCGCTACGATTTCACCCCGCAGTTTGCCGTGCGCGCCACGGTCAGCAACGGCTTTCGCGCGCCGTCGCTGGCGAACAGCCTGTTCAGCGCACGCTCCACCACCTATGGCGTGGTAGACGGGGTTTACCAGTCGATCAACTACGGCGTGCTGCCGGTGGATTCGGCGGCGGCCAAGGCGTTGGGCGCTGAAGGCTTGAAACCCGAGCGCTCGACCAACTTCAGCCTCGGCTTCACCTTGACGCCCACCGACCGCCTGAGCTTCACCGCCGATGCCTACGTGATCAACCTGCGCGACCGCATCACGCTCACCGGCACCTTGCTCGGCCCGGAAGTCACTCAGGTATTGCAAAACAACGGCGTCAATTCCACCTCCGGCGGCCAGTACTTCATCAACGGCGCCGACACTCGCACCAAAGGCCTGGACCTGGTCAGCAACTACAACCAGGACCTCGGCGAATACGGCGCATTGAAATGGACGGCGGCGTTTAACTGGAACCAGACCAAGATCCTCAACTACAAGGAGTCGACCACTATCCTCGGCACCGCGTACGACCTGATGGACCGCGAGGCGCGCAACCTGATCACCGGCGTGCAGCCGAGCACCAAGCTGATTCTGGGCGGTGACTGGAGCATCGACCGCTTCAACCTCAACCTGGCCCTGACCCGCTACGGCTCATACAAAGAAGTGAATGTCTCTGCCGACCGCAGCCTGGACCGCGTTTACAGCGCGAAATGGATCACCGACCTCGACCTTGGCTACACCCTCACCAAAGACCTCAACATCGCCATCGGCGCGAAAAATCTGTTCGACGTCTACCCGAAAAAACAAGGCGTGCCGAGCAGCACCATGGTTGCCAGCTACGGCACGTATTCGCCCTACGGTTTTACCGGCGGGTACTACTACACCCGGCTGACTTACGCCTTCTAAGGCCGCTACCCGCGAGGAATAGAACATGCCCATTGTCGCCAAATCGTATGACCTGATCAATCAGGTCAGCGCGCAACCGGTTCGCCGCAGCCGCGTTTCCACACCCATCAAGGCGTTGCAAATAGTGCCTGCCCGGCACCCGTGGCGCTGGGCGGGGTCAATTTTCGCCGCGTTGGTGGTGTTGGCCATCGTGTATTCCCTGGCCACCAACCCGCGTTGGGAGTGGGGTGTATTCGGCCAATGGTTCTTCTCGCCGTCGGTGTTGCGTGGCCTCGGCCAGACGCTGTTGCTGACCCTGCTCAGCAGCGTGTTCAGCATCATCCTCGGCACCGCGCTGGCCTTGGCGCGGTTGTCCGGCTCGCCGTTGTTGGCGGCGTTGGCCTGGGGCTACATCTGGTTTTTCCGTTCGATGCCGGCGCTGCTGGTGCTGATCATCCTCTACAACTTTGCGTATCTGTATGACCACATCGTGCTCGGCGTGCCGTTTACCTCCGTGGTGTTCGCCGAGTGGTCGACGGTGGATGTACTGAGCCAGTTCACCGTCGCGGTGTTGGGCCTCAGCCTGATGCAAGCGGCGTATGCCGCAGAGATTATTCGGGGCGGCTTGATCGGTGTCGACGCCGGCCAGCATGAGGCGGCCGCGGCCTTGGGCTTGCCGGCCTCGCGACGGGTTTTCCGGATCATTCTGCCGCAGGCACTGCGCTCGATCTTGCCCTCGGGTTTCAACGAAATCATCGGCCTGGTCAAGGGCACGTCCATCGTCTACGTGCTGGCCTTGCCGGAGCTGTTCTACACCGTGCAGGTCATCTACAACCGCACGCAGGCGGTGATCCCGCTGCTGATCGTCGCCACCGTCTGGTACTTGATCATCACCACCGTGCTGACCAGCGCGCAGTACTACGTCGAGCGGCATTTTGCGCGCGGCACGGCCAGGGTGCTGCCGCCCACGCCGCTGCAACGTGTGCGCCGCTGGCTCAAGGAGAAAACCCATGAGTGAAGCCCGCGCCGGCCGTATTCAGATCCAGGGCGTGGGCAAGCGCTTTGGCAACCAGCAGGTATTAAAAGACATCGACCTGACCATCGACCCCGGCAAAGTCACGGTGATTCTGGGGCCTTCCGGCTCGGGCAAATCGACTTTGCTGCGCACCATCAACCACTTGGAGAAAATCGACAGCGGGCACATCACCATCGACGGTGAATACGTCGGCTACCGGCGTAAAGGCGACCTGCTCTTTGAGCTCAAGGAGCGCGAGATTCTCAAGCGGCGCATCGACGTGGGGTTCGTGTTCCAGAACTTCAACCTGTTCCCGCACCTCACCGCCTGGGAAAACGTCGCCGAAGCCCCACTGGCGCACAAGCGCTGGAGCAAGCCTGAGGCGCAGGCCAAGGCCGCTGAGCTGTTGGCCAAGGTCGGCCTGGCGGACAAGCTCGATGCATACCCGCGCCAGCTCTCCGGCGGCCAGCAACAGCGCGTCGCCATTGCCCGCGCCTTGGCGCTGGACCCAAAGGTGCTGCTGTTTGATGAACCGACCTCGGCCCTCGACCCGGAACTGGTGGGCGAGGTGCTCGATGTGATCAAGGGCCTGACGCAGTTGGGCGTGACCTTGGTGATTGTCACCCACGAGATCGGTTTCGCCCGCGAAGTGGCTGACCACGTGGTGTTTCTGTGCGACGGCCAACTGATCGAAGAAGGCCCGCCCGAACAGATTTTTCGCCAACCCCGACATCCCCGCACCGTGGCCTTTTTGGGCAAGGTGCTTTAGTTCAAGGAGTGACTGCCCATGTTTATCACGACTACCCGCGTGGCCTTGCTGGCGCTTGCCGTCGGCACCGCGCAAAGTGCATTCGCCGTGCAACAGGTCGACCTCAGCCCCGACCGCGTGCGCGTTCATGTGCCGCGCAACGAAGCGGCGATCGCGCAGATCCCGCCGGGCTTCAAGTTCGCCCAGCCCGGCAAGTTCACCGTGGCCGTGTCCGGTGTCGCCGGGCCACCGCTGGCGCTGCTCGCCAATGACGACAAGACCACCATCGGCAGCGAGGCCGACACTGCGCAGTTGGTGGCCGACAGCCTCGGCCTGCAACTCAATGTGGTGCAAACCAGTTGGGAAGACTGGCCGTTGGGCGTGAGTTCGGGCAAGTACGACGCGGTGATCAGCAACGTCACCGTGACCGAGGCACGCAAGAAACGCTTTGACTTCGCCACGTATCGCCAGGACGTGCTGGGGTTTTACGTAAAAAGCACGAGCAAGATCAGCGAGATCAAACACGCGGCCGACATTGCCGGGTTGAAGATCATCGTCGGTTCCGGCACTAACCAGGAAAAGGTCCTGCTGGCGTGGAACGAGGCCAATGAAAAAGCTGGCATCAAGCCCGCGCTGTTGCAGTACTTCGACGACCAGGCCGCCGCGCAACTGGCGGTGCAATCGGGGCGCAGCGATGCGCTGTTCGGGCCTAATTCGGTGTACGCCTATTCCGCCGCGATCACTGGCGGCATCAAGCGTGTCGGCACCGTCAACGGTGGCTGGCCATTGCAGGCGGATATTGCCGTGACCACGCGCAAGGGCAATGGCCTGGTCGAGCCGATTCACACCGCCCTTGAAGGTGCAATTGCCGGCGGCCAATACGCGCAAGTGTTGCAGCGTTGGGGGCTGGACGTGGAGCGCGTCGACGCCTCGCTGATCAACCCACCGGGCCTGCCGGATCAGGAGCACTGAGCATGGGACTGACACGACGTGAAGCGTTGTCGAGCATTGCCGCAGTCGGCGGTGAAAAGGCGGTCAAGGATGCATTGGCGGCGCTCGGCCTGGGGCCGTCGTCGCACCGCCGGCCGCAACCGCTGAAGCTCAAGGCCGGCCTGGGCCAGGGCACTCGCGTGCTGGTGCTGGGGGCCGGGATTGCCGGGCTGGTCAGCGCGCTGGAACTCAGCCGCGCAGGCTTCAACGTGCAGGTACTGGAGGCGCGTGACCGCGTGGGCGGGCGCACCTGGACCCTGCGCGCCGGCGACCCTGTGGATTACAAAGATGGCCGCAGGCAAACCGTAGCGTTTGATCCGGGCGTGTATTTCAACGCAGGCCCGGCAAGGATTCCCAGCCAGCACCGCACGATTCTCGACTACTGCGCCGAACTCGGTGTGCCGCTCGAAGTGCTGGTCAACAGCAGCCATGGCGCCCAGGTGCGCCCGGACCTGCAACAACCGGCGTTCAGCGTCGGCCAGGCAATCAATGATGCGCGCGGGCACGTGTCCGGGTTGTTGGCTAAAGCGGTGCAACGTAACGCCCTCGACGATGTACTGAGCCGCGAAGAACGCACGCGTTTGCTGGCGTTCTTGCAAGTGTATGGCGACCTGTCCCAAGCGCTGGTGTATGACGGCAGCCTGCGTTCCGGTCACCTGGAATCGCCTGCGCACCCGGGCGCATTGCCGGCCAGCACCCGCCCGATTGGCCTTGAACGCTTGCTGCATCCGGAATTATGGGGCGCGTTGTTGCACACCGAATTTCCCGAGTTCTCGGCCACCATGTTCCAGCCGGTCGGCGGCATGGACCGCATCACCGAGGCGTTCTACCAACGCGTCCGCGAGCAGGTGCAACTGGGCGCGCAGGTGCGCCAGATTCGCCAGTTGGAAGACGGCGTGGCAGTGACCTACCACGACCAGCACAGCGGCCGCGAACAGGTGGTGCGCGCCGATTACCTGGTCTCGACCTTGCCACTGCCGTTGCTGGCCAAGCTCGACAGCGATTTCAGCGACCCGATCAAGGCCGCACTGCTCAGCACGCGCAGCGACCAGGCGACCAAAGTGGCGTGGCAATCGCCGCGTTTCTGGGAGACCGACTACCGCACCTACGGCGGGCTTTCGTGGGTGGATCACCCGGCGCGCCTGCTCTGGTACCCAAGCAACGACCTCAACACCCGCAACGGTTTGCTGGTGGCCGGCTACGTGACCGGGGAGGGCGCCGACGTGTTTGGCGCGCAACCGTTCGAGCAACAGTTCTCGACCTCGAAGGCCGCCGTTGAGCTGCTGCATCCGGGGTATTCAAAACACCTTCGCGACCCGCTGGCGGTGTCTTGGGAACAGATCCCCTACAGCGAAGGCCCGTGGCTGCAACGCGAACATTTCCCGGCGCAGGCCAGCGCATTGCTGGAGCAAGGCCACGGCCGCGTGTACTTCGCCGGCGACGGCCTGGTGCAGAGCGGCGTGGGTATCTGGCAGGAATCGGCGGCCAACTCGGCGCGCCATGTGGTCGCGCAACTGGCTGAACGCGTTACCCAGCAACGACACAGTGCGGCACTTGCCGCTTCATAAGGAGAGACACCATGAGCGACAGCATTCAACGCACCAGTGTGGGCAATTTCCCGATCTCGCAAACCGTCACCGTACCGGCCTCCGCCAGCCTGATTTTTGTCAGCGGCACCTTGCCGGACCTGGCCGATGCGAATGCCCCGGCGGGCACGCCAGCCGCCTATGGCAACACCGAAGTGCAGACGGTGTCGGTGTTCAAGAAACTGCAAAGCATTTTGCGCCAGCAAGACCTCGACATCGGCGACATTGTGCAACTGCGGGTATTTTTGGTCGGCGCCGAAGAGACCGGCGGCAAGCTCGACTTTGCCGGTTTGCAGGCCGGTTACACGCAGTTCTTCGGTACGCCCGAGCAACCGAACAAACCTGCGCGTACGGCGTTGCAAGTGGTGGCGTTGCCGTTGCCGGGTGCGCTGGTGGAAGTCGAAGCCATCGCCGCGCGCAGCGCCTGATCCTCTAGCCGCTGCGCGCGCGGGTTATTCGCCAAACCCAAGGATGGCTTTGGTTTCCAGGTACTCCTCAAACCCATGCACGCCGTATTCGCGGCCATTGCCGGAGCGCTTGTAGCCGCCGAAAGGTGCCATGGGGTTCCAGGCCGGGTAGTTCAGGTGCACTTGGCCGGCGCGAATACGCGACGCGACGGCACGCGCAAGGTCAAGGTCTTGCGCCTGAACGTGGGCGCCCAATCCATAGACAGTGTGGTTGGCGATCGCCACCGCTTCGTCGACCGTCTCATACGCAATAATGCACAGCACCGGGCCGAATATTTCCTCTTGGGCGATGCGCATCGCGCTGTCGACGCCGGAGAAAACCGTCGGACGGGTATAGAAGCCCTTTGTAAAACCCGCCACGCGGCCTGGCCCACCGCAGAGCAGTTTTGCGCCTTCATCAAGGCCTGCCTGGATCATGTGTTGAACGCGATTGAACTGGGCTTCGTTGGCAATCGGGCCCAGTTGCGTCGCTTCCGACAGCGGGTCACCGACGATGATTGCATCCGCGGTCGCCGTGGCCAGCGCTTCGACTTCGGCCAGGCGGTTTTTCGGCACGATCATTCGGGTCGGCGCGCTGCACGATTGGCCGACGTTGCGAAACGCCGCCAGCACGCCCAGCGGCACGGCTTTGGCGAAGTCGGCGTCGGGCAGCAGCACATTCGGCGACTTGCCGCCCAGCTCCTGCGTGACGCGTTTCACCGTCGGCGCGGCCGCTTGCGCAACCAGCGCGCCGGCGCGGTTTGAGCCGGTGATCGAAATCATGTCGATGTCGGCATGTGCCGCCATGGCTGCGCCGACCTCGGCACCGCTGCCATTCACCAGGTTGAACACGCCCGCCGGCAGGCCTGCGTCGTGCACCAGTTGTGCAAACAGCAGCGCGCTCAGTGGTGACAGTTCGCTGGGCTTGAGCACCACGGTGCAACCGGCGGCGATGGCCGGGGCGACTTTTGCGGTGATTTGATACAGCGGCCAGTTCCACGGCGTGATAAGACCGCATACGCCGATGGCTTGGCGCTCGATGGCGGTACCGCCTTCGACGGTCTGGAAGCGATAGGTGCCGAGCAGGTCACGCGCGACCCGAACATGCTCGGCCGCCAGCGGCACTTGCATGGCGCGGGCGGAGCTGATCGATGCGCCCATTTCCAGAGTGAGGGCTTGGGCAAGCTGCTCTTTGCGCTCCAGAATCAGTGCGTGGATTTTTCCAAGCATCAGCGCGCGCTCAGTAACCGAGGTCTGCGACCAGCCTGCAAAGGCCGCGCGTGCTGCCATAACGGCCCGATCAACGTCCTCGGCGGAGCCGCTTGCGACCTCTGCAACCACCGCTTCAGTGGCCGGGTTGACCACCGGCAAACTGGCCGCAATGGCGGGGGCACACCAACGACCATTGATATACAACGGGTGAGCCGTGTGCGGATCAATGCTGGGGTTATTCGAAGACTGTGTGGTCATCCAACTGGCTCCCTGGAGCGGTAAAAGGCGCTGCGAACAGCACGGCCCTGTGTGTGGCTACGCTAACAAAACGCGCCAATCCATAGATGCCGTTATTCAAGCCTGCAAGGGATAATCTGCTGAATCTGGCCTGCCTAGCCGATGGCTTGCGTCACCAGCGCAAATTGGGCGATGCCGCCGCTTGATTGCGGGGGCGCGCCCAGCACCATGCGCGGTGCTTTATCCACGCATGGCAGCCCGAGGCTTTCCAGCCAGTCGGCCAACCCGCACGCGGTGGGAATATCGAAGCGCACGAAGGCGCCAGGAATCAACTGCAGCAGGTGGGTGATCATCTGGCGAGCCTGTTGCTGGTTGTGTGCGACCACGGGGCCAATGAGATGGCCACGACCAAATCGGCGCAGCAGCGCGCAACCTTGCAGTTGCCCTTGCACATCGATGCCGACCACCTGCTCGGCGCTCGGCAGCAAGTCGTTGAGCACGGCACTGCGGTCCAGGCCGCTGCCCGCGTTGGCCAGCTCGATTACCTGCGGGTACTCGGCCGGGCTTAATGCGCGACATTGCGCGTGCTCGGTCGCAGGCATTGGCGCTGGCGTCTGCGCAACGCCCTGATGTTGCTGAATGCGCGCAAAATCGACAAAACCCATGCTTGCATACAGTGGCGCGCCCGACTCAGTGGCATTGAGAATCGGCGTGCGCGGCGCCGCAGCTTCCAGGCACAGGTTCATCAGCCTGCGGCCAATGCCTTTGCCTTGGTGCTGATCGCTGACGATCACCAGGCCGATAGACGAATAAGCGCCCTGATGGCAGGCGAATGCCACGCCGACCAATTGGCCGTCATGTTCGGCGACAAAACCTTCGGACGTACGCTGAACCATGGCCCAATCTTCTTCGCGGTGCGGCCACTTCAGGTGCACCGACAGCGCGTGCGCTGCAGGCATGTCCGCCGCGTTGGCAGTGCGATAAACATAGGCGTGGCTCATATGAGTTTTCCTGTGGTGAGGGCGGTTGCGGGCACCGTTAAAGGTTGGGTAAACCTGCGAATGTCGAAGGGGCTGATCAAGGTGCTGGTGCTGCCGGTGCTGATCAGTTCGGCCATCACATCGCCCACGCCCGGGCCGAGCTGGAAGCCATGGCCGCAGAAACCAAAAGCATAAAACAGCCCGTCCACGCTGCCGCTGCGGCCCATCACCGGCAGCGAGTCCGGCGTGTAGCTTTCGATGCCGCTCCACACGCGGATGATGTTCAGCTTCTCGGCGCCGGGTAATAAGCGCTGCATCTGGCGCATCTGGTTGAGCAGGCTTTCGGGCTTGAAATACGCGCGTCGGTTGAGCATGTCGGGGGTGCAGCGGTTGCCGCCGCCGATGATGATGTTGCCGCGCGGGATCTGGCGGAAGTAGATCACTTCTTCCTTGATTTTGGTAAACACACCAATCACGGTCGGCAAGGCGTAGGGCACCGGTTCGGTGACCGACATCTGCGGGCCGTTCGGCTCCAGCGGCACCGCCTCACCAAAACGCTCAGCCAACTTGGCCGCCCACGCACCGGCGGTAATCAGCAGTTGTTCGGCGGCGAACAACTGGCCGTCGGTGGTGGTGACGTGGAACAGGCCGTTGACCTTTTGCACATCGGCCACTTCGGTTCTTTCTTCGATTCGCGCGCCTAGCCGCCGCGCTGCACGGGCAAACGCGGGCGCGGCCAGGCGTGGGTTGGCGTGGCCATCGTGGGGCGCGTAGGAGCCGCCTTTGACCTGCGGCCCGAGGAAGCCGAAGCGCCGGTGCAACGCCGCGCCGCGATAGATTTTGAGGTCCAGTTGCGCGGCCTCCGGCGCGGCCGCGTAGGCCTCAAGTTCGGCGATTTCATCCTCGCGATAACACACGCGCATGTGCCCGCTGGGAATGAACTCAAGGTCGTCGTCGATCAGTTCCGGCAGGCGTTTCCACAATGCCCACGAACGATTGGCCAGCTCCAATTGGCCCAGGTAGCGGCCCTGGCGGCGCACGTTGCCAAAATTCACACCGCTGGCGTACTGGCCAATCTGGTCACGCTCCAGCAGTGTGACCGAGCTGCCGCGACGCCGCAGAAAAAACGCTGACGAGGCGCCCATGATGCCGCCGCCGATAATCAGCACATCGCTTTTTTGCAGGTTCATGCGCGCTCCTTGGGTGTGTGACGGGCCACGGCTTCGATTTCGATCAGGTAACCATGATGCAATTCCGGTACCGGCACCACGGCGCGGGCCGGCCGGTGCTCACCAAGGTAGCGCGCGTAAACCTGATCAAACGCCGGCCAGTGTTGAATCCCGACCACGTACACCGTGACGCTGAGCAGGTCTGCCGCGCTTGAGCCTGCTTCCTGCAAAATCGCCACCAGGTTATCCAGCGCAATTGCCGCTTGAACCGCAAACGGTTGATCGGCGCTGTGCTCGCCATTCGCGCGTACCGGCAGTTGCCCCGACACATACAAAATACCCGCGTGGGCCAGCGCCTGTGAATAGTGCCCGCCCGGCGCGGCCGCGTTGGCCGTGTGAACGCGTTGCAGATTACCAGCCATGCAGGCGACTCCAGGTGTGCACGTCGCCCTCGGCGTCAACGGCGTGATAGTCCGGGAACTGCGCGCCGGTGGCGCAGGCATGGTTGGGCAGAATGCGCAGGCGGCTGCCGATCGGGAAGCGCGCGACCAAGTCGGTAGTCGGCGCATCGCCCAAGGTGACAATCCCGTGTTCCTGATTGGCGCCGGTGACCCGCGCGCCGTCGATCCAGGCGCCGGCTTCGCTGCATACTTGGCCATAACCGAAGTCCTCGCGCTGACGTTGCGTGCCGCGGTCGCGACTCATGGCCATCCAGCCGGCGTCGGTGATAACCCAGCCTTTTTCCTGCTGATGGCCGATAACCGTGGTCAATACGCTGAGTGCCAGCTCGTCGGCCTGGCACACGCCGATGTTGTGCATGACCAGGTCGAAGAACACATACACGCCGGCACGCACTTCGGTGACGCCCTGCAGGTTCAGCGCCGAGAGGGCCGTCGGCGTGGAACCGATGCTGACCTCGGGGCACGCCAAGCCAGCTTCGCGGAGTCGTTCGGCGGCGCGCACGCAGAGCAAGCGTTCCTGTTCAGCCAGCGTTTGCAGGGCTTGCGGGTTGTCCAAATCGTAGCTGGAACCGGCGTGGGTCATCACCCCGCGCAGTTGCACAGCGCCTGTACTGAGGAGGCGCGCGACGTCGATGAGCGCAGGGTCTTCTGGCGCCAGGCCTGAGCGGTGGCCGTCGCAATCGATTTCAATCCACACCGCAAAGCGTTCAGCGTGTTGCTCGGCAAAGGCCACGATAGCCTGGGCACCGGCGACGCTGTCGGTGAGTACGCTGAGCTGGCAGCCTTTGCGGCGCAATGCCAAGGCTTGCGCTAATTTGCCCGGCGCGATGGCGACGGCATAGAACACATCGTCAATCCCTGCGCTGAAACAGTGCTCCGCTTCTTTGAGCGTCGACACCGTCACACCGCTGGCGCCAGCGGCAATTTGCGCCTGGATCACCGGCAGGCATTTGCTGGTTTTGATGTGCGGGCGCAAACGCACGCCGAGGGCATTCATGCGCTGCTGCATGCGTTGGATATTGCGCTGCATTCGCTGGACATCGACGAGCGCGGCGGGCGTGTCGAGGGAGGCAATCGGCGTGGGCATGGCATAACTCGAGTGGCTGGGGGCACGCTGCACTCTACTCAGGTTTCGTTAACCTGTGGTTCAATCAAGGCTAATCAATCATTAAGTAAAATTGAATGATTTCCATCGAAGACTTACGCCTTGCCGTCACCCTCGCACGCGCTGAGTCGCTGAGTGCCGCCGCCAGAGTGTTGAATGTTTCGCCGCCAGCGCTCTCCATGCGCCTGCGCAAATTGGAGACGCTGCTGGGGTTGACCCTGGCCAATCGTGATGCGCGACGCCTGAGCCTGACGTCCGAGGGTGAGCGGTTCGCGCGTGAAAGCGCGCTGTTGCTGGAACAGCTGGAAGCGCTGCCGGAGTCGTTCAGGCAACAGGACGAAAGGCTGGTGGGCACCCTGCGGCTGGCGGCGCCGTTTGGGTTTGGCCGACAGCGCCTCGCTCCCCTGTTGGCGCGTTTCGCGCGCCTGCACCCGCAGTTGTGCCTGCAACTGGACTTGCGCGAAACACCGTGGCCAGACCGTCACGACAGCGATGCGGTGGTTCACATCGGGCACCTGAGTGACAGCCTGTGGACGGCGCGGCAACTCACGCCAAACGAGCGCTGGTTGTGCGCCAGCCCCGCCTATCTGCAAGAGCATGGCGTGCCGACCGCGCCTGACCAGCTCGCGGCGCATCGCTGTATTTGCATTCGTGAAAACGATGAGGATGTGACGCTGTGGCACCTGCGCAAGGGCCAGGGCCGAAAAACCCTGCGCATAACGCCTGCGTTGCTCAGCAACGATGGCAGCGTGGCCCGGCGATGGGCCGAGCAGGGCTTGGGGTTGGTGCTGCGTTCGCAGTGGGATGTGAGTGACGCCGTTGCCGGCGGCAGCCTGGTTCGGGTGCTGGCGGATTGGAGCTTTGACAGCGCGCCGATCATCTTGCTGGTGCCTTCGCGCAAGCTTCGCAGCCCGCGCGTACAGGCGTTAGTGACGTTTCTGGAAGACGCGTTAAAAGCCTGATCACTACTTCACGGCGTACACCTTGCGCACATACACCGTGCTGGTCCAGGCGCAGGGCGCACCTTTGGCTACAAACACGCTGTCGCCCGGGTTCACCGTCACCGCAACGCCCGCGTCATCTTGCAGGGTGACGCTGCCTTCGAGCAGGTGCATTAATTCGTGCAACTTGTGCGGGCGGCCGTGGCGGGCGTACGGCGTCGAATCCCAGATGCCCACGCGCAGTTCGGTGACTGCATCGTCAAACAGATTCAGCGCGCGGCACTGCGGCGTGGGGCCGATCAGAATCGCCGGTTCTGGCGCGGCGGAGGGGTTCAGCAAGGTATGCGCCTCAAGCAGGGTGAGGCCGGGGCGGGCGGGGGCGTCGGGCAGGTCGACGGCGCAGAACGCCCATTCGCAACCCTCGCTCGCCTGCACGCTAAGGCGGCTGCCACGGCCGATCACGGCACTCGCGCCAACGCCCAATTCCAACGTTTGTTCCCCGCTGCTGAGCTGCACGTGGCCTGTGTGCACCACCAGCGTCTCACTGTGCGGGAAGTCTTTGATGACCGCCTCACCGCTGAACCGCACCAGGCCTGCGGACACACCATCGTCGCCCAGCCAGGCGAGTTGGCGGCTGTCGCCGAACGGGTCAAGCGCGCTTAACGCCGCGCGGTAAAAGGACGTGGCAACGCGGCTGCCGTCGGCGCGAGCCAACAGCAGAATGCGTGGAGATGACATAGGGCGTGCTCCGGGATAAAGGTCAGCCGATGGCTTGAGTGATCAGCGCATATGGGTGTACGCCTTGGCTAGCCTGAGGCGGTGCGCCCAGCGCCATCTGCGCAACGGTGTCGATGTTCTTCAGGCCAGCGTGCTCAAGCCAGTCACTCAGGCCGCAGGCAACCGGGATGTCGATGCGCACAAACGCCTCCGGCACTTGCGCCAGCAACACCGCGATCAAGTGTTTGGCCTGGTCAAGATTCTCTGCTACCACCGGGCCGATGCAGCGCCCACGACCGAACGGGCGCAGCAGGGCAAAACCGCGTAACTGGCCCTCGCGCTCAATGCCCACGGCCTGCTCCACCTGCAGGTCGCGCAGTACCTCACGGCGGTCCAGGCCACTGGCGGCTTTGGCCAGGGCCAAGAGCGCGGTGTGATCATCCGCGCCGAGTGCACGGCAGGTTTCACCCTCGGCAAGTTGCGGCAGCGCGGGCACCCGCGCCTGGCCCTGATGTTGCTGCACGCGGCCGAATTCGACAAACCCCTGGCTGGCATACAGCGGCGCGCCGGCGAGGGTGGCGTTAAGGATCGGCGTGCGTGACTGGCACGCGGCCAGGGCCATTTCCATCAAACGGCGGCCGATGCCCTGGCCTTGGTAGTCATTGCTCACGATCACCAAGCCGATGGTGGCGTAATCGCCTTGAGGGCAACTGAACGCACTGCCGATCAGACGCTCGCCATCCAGCACCACGAAGCCGTCGCTGAGCCGTTGCAACATCGCCCAGTCTTCCAAGCGATGCGGCCATTTCAGTTGCACCGACAGCGCATGGGCGGCGGGCAGGTCGGCCACCGTCATCGGGCGGTAGACATAAGCAGGGTGTGGCAGGGCGGACATGGCGAGCCTCCATGGAACGTGGTTTTTGCGGCGTGAGGCTGCTTGTATCCCACCTGTTTTAGAGGCTGGCAAGGGGCGCGGGAATATTCGGTAGATTGCTTGTGCGGGTCGGGGGCTGGACCACAGTTACTACTTAAATCGGGTGGGAGCGCAGCAGCAAATGCCAGGGGCGGATTGAGCACGTTTGATCGTTACCATGCTCTGCGTGGGAATGCATCCTGTGACGCTCTGCGTCACCTCGCGCTCACCGCGCATTAATTAATGTGCGTCCACGGTAATGCGTCGAGCGTCTAACCACTATCTTAGCCGCAACTGTGTAAGTGATGTTTATACGCGGCATTACTCTGCCAGCTTAAGCAACTGCTACTTTTCCTTCGGATGTTTACAGTGCCATTTTCGGAAACGTCCGACTTTACTTTAAACTTTTATATTATCAATGTGGCTGCGTACTAAAGATGCGCTGATTCCTGTTCCGTCTGATAGGCAGCCACGCTATCGTCCAGTCAAAGTTACAACACAGAGAGCTGCCTACTGAAACCACGGATCAGGATAAAAAAGTGAGTGCGGCACTGTCCCTTTTGTATATCAATTAAATGTCTTCAGCACCTATCGCTATTTACCGCGTCACCGCACAAGGCAACCAAACTTCGGCAGATGGATTTTCTTCCAGTTATTGAGCGTTAAACCATGAAGGCTAAGTTGCAAAGTGCAGTTCTGTTTTGAATGTGCTTGAAGCGCACGGCGAACTCATGGTTGAGAATTTAGTTGCCTCGGCCGGAATAGATAAGGGAGAAAATAATGCGTGAAGGTTACTTTGTTGGCCGTGGTGACAAAACTACCTGCGGCGGAATCGTTCTGGATGGTGACCCGAGGGTTAACCTGTTCGGTGTGCTGCATGCTCGCGAAGGGGGCGACGTTACGTGTGGGAAAGACGGCGGCACTTACCAGATTATCGGTGGTGTATCGCACATACAAAGCCATGGCAAACAGGTGGCTGGCACGCTGGACAGTTTTAGCAGTTGCCCATGCCAAGCGCGGCTGATTCCCTCCGTGTTCACGGCGATCTACAGCAATGATGGCCCTGCACAGCAAGCGGCCAGCCGTTCGGCAGCACCACCGCAACCCGCTTTCGCGCCTTCGAACAATCCGGCCCCTGCGGCATTTAACAGCGGGCGGGGCGAGGAGCCTGGCTTCTATATTGTGCCCAAAAGCACGACGCGCGAAGCACTGGAAGCCACGCTTTTTCCCACGCGTAATGCGGCCGTGATGAGTAAATTTCAGGCGCTCAACCCCAATCTGAGCCAAGTCAAAGCAGGCTCCATGATCGTGCTCAGCGATCCGAACAACACCACCTGCACCTACCAGGAAGCGCAACTGATGCAGGCCGCTCAAGAGGTCGATGCATCCCTGGATCCCCTGACGCCGGAAGAGGCCGACTTTCTGGCTAGCCACGGTGCAGAAATCGCCAGCTTTGCCAGCCCCGCCTCAACCTGGCTTGGCGTCAGCGCGGTGGTGATGGAAACGCACATCACCAAGCTGCGCGACACCCTCCAGGCCATCGAGCGCCTGCATCAACAAAGCTATCGCCATCACGGCCACTTAAGATCGCCGCAGTTCTTCGCCGGTCGCCAGCGCTTGTTGGCACAGCTGGATGCGCACTTGCTAAACTCCACTCGCCTGCGTGGCCAGACAACACTGGGCGACCATCCCAAGTTGAAAACGGCCCTAGGTCTATCCAGCCGCAGCCTGGTGCACCACTGGGATAAAGCCGGTGCGCCGGGGCAGATTCCGGGTTACGCAACGCATGTGGAGGCGACCAGTCGTGCAGCCAAATATATGAAGGCAGGTGGGTATATCGGCATTGGTATAGGCGGCGTGTCTTCGTTGCTGGCTATTGAGCAGGTGTGTAGCGGCGGCTCTGGGGCGGCGTGTGAGAAGGTCAAGTTTACTGAAGGAGGGAAATTCGGGTTGTCTACTTCCTTCGGTGCTGCAGCTGGCGTGATAGCTAGTTCGGCCAGCGCTCCGATCTGCTTAGCGATGGGCGTAGCTTCGGGAGGTATCGGTGGTGTTGTGTGTGTCGCGGCTATAGTGGGGACTGGCGCATGGGTGGGTACGACTGTCGGTGGTAAGGTAGGCGAATACATTGGCGAGAAAGTTTACGAGGCTACTCAACCATGACCAGTATCGACTCTTGGCCATCTTGGATTGCGATTATTTTTATTGGCATTCCAACTCTACTCGTCGCTGCGAGTCTTGCGTTCAGTCTTTACCTTACTCACCGACATTTGGACGCCATGAAAGAAGCACTCAAGAACAGCCGTTATATTTATATTTGGGGAGATTGCTTAGGGAGGCGGGGTTTGATTTGGTCCCTCTTGGAAATGGGAAAAATAGCAGGGATGGTAGCGTGGCCAAGATCTTCAATAATTATTGGGGAATTGGACCCAATCGATCTTGAAAATTTCCCACCTCACCTGAAGCGGTATTTGATCTCCAATTTGACAGTGATGATCATCGCCCTCATTTGGATCTTGGTTGTAGCCATTCTACTGAAATTTAGGTAATTCGAACGGGCCTCACGCGAAGCCCGATGTAGGGGTATCTATAGTTGCGGCCTTAGTGGGGACTGGCGCGTGGGTGGGGACGACTCTCGGTAGTACAGGTGGTGAAATGGGCGGAGAAATATTGTACGAGAAAACGTTGCCATGACGACTCCAGAGTTCTGGAGGTCCTGGCTGGCTTTTTTTATTGTTAGCGGCCCAATTTTTCTTGGGTTTATAGGCCTTGCTTTCAGTCTTTACCTCACCCACCGTCACTTGGACCCAATGAAGGAGGCTTTGAAGAACAGCCGCTATATTTATATATGGGGAGATAACTTGGGGAAGCGGGGTGTACTTTGGTCCCTATTGGAAATGTCAAAAATAGCCGGAATGATCACGATGCCCAAGGTACACCTGCGCCTGGGTGACTTGGATCCGGTAGATTTAGAAAATTTCCCACGTTATCTGAAACGTCTTCTTATAATCGTTACGGTGACAATCCTTACCTCCTTCATTGGGATGATAGTTGTTGCCATTTTACTGAAGTTTAGGTGAATTGAACGGGCCTCGCGCGAGGCCTGATGTAGAGGCATCTATGGTCCCGGCCGAAGTAAGGGCTGCGCAAGGGGATACGACAGTCGGTGCTGCCACTGGCGATTACATTGGAGAGAAAGTTTACGAGGTTACACAACCATGACGAGTATCGACTCTTGGTCTCCCTGGATTGCGATCATTTTTATTGGTGCCCCTACTCTGCTCCCAACTGCTGGACTTGCATTTAGCCTTTACCTTACCCATCGTCACCTGGACGCCATGAAGAAGGCTTTGAAGAACAGCCGCTATATCTATATATGGGGAGATAGCCTAGGGAAACGGGGGGTAATTTGGTCTCTATTGGAAATGTCAAAAATTGCCGGAATGATTACAATGCCAAAGGCGTACATCCGCCTAGGCGACTTGGATCCGGTGGATTTAGAAAACTTCCCGCCGTACCTGAAACGTCTTCTTGTAATCGTGACGGCGATGATCTTCACGTCTGTAATTTGGCTGGTAGTTGCGGCCGTTTTGCTGAAGCTTAGGTAGCTCGATGGTCGACTATCTCAAGGCGTAAAGCGCAGCGTTAGCTGCCAAGTGCAGGACGGCGCTCGGGGGTGCGACTGGTTGTTGGTAGGGCGGGCCAACACATGGGTGAGGACGTTTACGAAGCTGCCGCTGCCTGTTCATTGGATGTCCGCCCAAGTCATGCAAGGTGACTTCGGTGCAGGCTTAGGAACGGTCGGACACCTGTTTCGGAAGCGTCCTGCATCGGTTCGATTGCCGCTTTGTTAGCGTGCCCGGTACTTAAGCGCGTTCAGGCTGAAAGCCTGAACATCGCGTGTCGCCTCCTCTCTCGGATTAAAAGGATAAACGCATGTTCGCGCTAGCCAATACTGCGCAGTTCGCGGTATTTATGCCCACTGCTCGCAACGACTTCAAGGTGCTGGCGTTTCAAGGCACTGAAGCCATGAGCACCGTGCACGCGGTCCAGTTTAAACTGGTCAGCGAGTACCTTGATTTCGATATGGAAAGCCCGCTCAGCTAGCCAGCGTTTCTCCAGTTCTACGCCTAATTCATGGATAAGCTATACCTCCTTCTTTTCCCAATCAGCATCGAGGCTTATCGGTTAGCAGAACTCAACCCTTACCAAGGGCAAGTCTTCTCCACTTATCTGTTGCTAAAGCTGCCCGGCGAAAACGTGGAACTGACTGACGGGATGATTCATTTCATCGGCCAGGAGGTTTGGGGCGACACCCTCGGATATCGCTCCGATAAAATCCGAAACGTCGAATGGACAGGTAAAGACTTTGCCCGGCATAGCGGTACTCGCGTTCCAGTGCCAGCCGGCATCACCCCTTATCGTCGTGTGTACCATGAGGACGGTGCTATAGACTTGCGGCGCATCGACGGTTATTTGATCTACTCCCCACGTGAAGGGCTGACGCTGCCCTCAGTGAAAATCATGGAACGAGCGTGGATATGAGCATGCTGGAGCTGCCAGGACGTAACGCTACAACAATCCTACTTACCGCAGATAAGCCTACCGGTGAGCAGCCGATGGAGCTGTTTATTACAGATGAACATACCGATTACTACCTCGCGTTAAAGTTTGGAGGGGATACAAGTCGAGGGCTGCTCGCGGGGCTCTTTGGGTGGTTAGCAGTATTTATGCTGCCTCTAGAGATGCTGCTAATGCTTAAGGGGCAATGGGAAAGTTCTTTAATGGGCTTGGTCATGCTGGGCACATTATTTCTGGTGCCATTTCTATGGGAAACCCTACGCCCATTACCTCTGCCTATCCTATTTAACCGCCGCACCCGAGAGGTGTACTTCGATCACGATGGTGAATTATTCCTCACCCCATGGGATGGTATTTACGCAGTTGCCAATGAGTTTCAGCTAGTGGGCACTCAAATCGGCGGAATGCAGAGCGCTTCACTTGAAATTCGAGTGTGGCAATTCGGAAAGCCAGAAACCGCTCTTATGGTCAGCCTCGGGTCACCCTTTGGTAAATCACTGGCGTTGCAAAAAAGTTTGTGGGAATACGTTCGTGCCTACATGAACAATGGGCCGTATTTCGACGAGCACGGCAATCACAGCGAATCCGATGTCTTTGTAAAAAGCCAGCTGGCTGTGCGCCCAAAAATGAGCGACGGTTTTAAAAGAACACGAGAACAACTAAAGCAGGCCAAGAGAGAGGCGGGCGGCAAGAATTACTTAGGTGGTTACGACGTTATAAAATTAATACTGGGGGCTATGTTTTACCCCCTGGATCGAATCCAGGAATTCACCTACAGCATCGCAAAACGCCGCTCCCGCAACCGTTGGCCGAGCGACGTTACTGAGCGCTTGAAAGCCAATGGGCCTATCACGCGTCTTGCTGACTTGGAATGCGTGATCGCGGCCAACCCATAATGTGTCGGTGTACCGCTATTATTTTCGATGTGTTGATATGAGTCGTTCTATGTACCCTAAACAACCATGACCAGTATCGATGACTGGCCGCTGTGGATTGCGATATTTGTATCTGGAGGCCCAATTCTTCTTGGGTTTATAGGCCTTGCTTTCAGTCTTTACCTCACCCACCGTCACTTGGGCGCCATGAAGGAGGCGTTGAAGAACAGCCGCTATATTTATATATGGGGAGATAGTTTGGGGAAGCGGGGTGTACTTTGGTCCCTGTTGGAAATGTCAAAAATTGCCGGAATGATCACGATGCCCAAGGTACACCTGCGCCTGGGTGACTTGGATCCAGTAGATTTAGAAAACTTCCCACGTTATCTGAAACGTCTTCTTATAAGCGTTACGGCGACAATCCTTACCTCCTTCATTGGGATGATAGTCGTTGCCATTTTGCTGAAGTTTAGGTAATTCGAACCGGCCTCGCGCGACGCCCGATGCAGGGGTATCTATAGTCTCGGCCGAAGTAATGGCTGCGCAAGGGGTACGACAGTCTGTGCTACGACTGGCGAATACATTGGAGAGAAAGTTTACGAGGTTACACAACCATGCCGAGCATCGACTCTTCGTCTCCCTGGATTGCGATCATTTTTATGGGTGCCCAATTCTTCTATCCGGTGTAGGCCTTGAAGAACAGCCGCTGTATCCATAAATGCGCAGATAGCCCAGGAAAGCGTGGCGTGATTGCGTTCCTGGTGCCAGGAAGGGCCGAGTAAGGACTCCGTCCAACCCATCCGCCGATCACGCGGTAGCCGCAGATTAACCCGCATAAATAACTGCCTGATCAGCCGTCTCTCGTTTTCCGTATACACCCGGTCTATCTTCTCCATGTCCCAAATCCCGCCAACCACACTTTCTGCCGCCCCCACCCGCATGCTTAAGCCTTCCCACCCCAAAAAGGCCCATAAAAGCGCACAAACACAGGCTCTGCCCAAGCCTGGCGCGCACCGCAAACTCTGCTGAGCCCAGCCACCAAAACGGTGGTTTGTATTGAGTGCAGGTCGTTTTAGACGGCATATGCTGATTTCACAGTGTTGTAATGAAGCTGTGCTGCAACGAGGCCAACGCGCCGCCAGGGCAGCGAACGCTTGCCACACTCAACGAACTTCAGGACCGCACTCCATGAGCTTTCTTCGTCCCAAATTCATTACGTTCGACTGCTACGGTACGCTGACCAACTTCCATATGGGCACCATGACCCGCGAGCTGTTCGCAGACCGCATCAGCGCTGAGCAGATGGACCAGTTCGTCAAAGACTTCTCGGCCTATCGCCTTGATCAGGTCATGGGTGACTGGCGCCCCTACGATGAAATTCTCAAGACTGCCCTGGCGCGTACGTGCAAGCGTTGGGGCATCGACTATCGCGAAGAAGGCCAGCTGTATTACGACGCCGTGCCGACGTGGGGCCCGCATGCAGATGTGCCGGCTGGCCTGTCGAAAATCGCCGACAAGATTCCGCTGGTGATTTTCTCGAATGCCAGCGACAGCCAAATCATGTCCAACGTCGACAAACTCGGCGCGCCGTTCCACAAAGTGTTCACCGCCGAGCAGGCACAGGCCTACAAGCCGCGTCTGGCGGCCTTTGAATTTATGCTCGACAACCTTGCCTGCGGTCCGGAAGACATCTTGCATGTGTCTTCGAGCTTCCGTTATGACCTGATGTCGGCGCATGACATGAAAATCAAGCACAAGGCTTTTGTTGCCCGTGGCCATGAAGTGCCGGCGAATGCGTTTTACGGTTATCAGCAGATCACCGACATCGGTGGGCTGCCGGCGTTGGTCGGTCTGTAAACGCGCACCTTGAGGGCATTACATGGGCAGTGAATCCTATTGGCTCGACACCGCACCGGCGTTTACCGGTGCGCAACTGGGCGGCTTGCCCAAGCAGGTCGACGTGGCTGTGGTTGGCGGTGGGTTCACCGGCCTCGCGGCGGCGCGTGCGCTGGCGCTTAAAGGCGCCAGCGTGGTGGTGCTGGATGCCGGGCGGGTGATCGGCGAAGCCTCGGGGCGCAACGGTGGGCAGTGCAACACCGGGGTGGCTCAGGACTACGCCGGGTTGCACGCAAGCCTCGGTGCCGACAAGGCGCGCGCCTATTACCAGGCCTACGAACGTGCGGTGCACAGCGTGGTTTCGCTGGTCGAGCAGGAAGGGATCGCCTGCGACCTGGTGCGCAACGGCAAGCTCAAGTTGGCTGCCAAGTCCCTGCATTACGAGGGCCTGGCGCGCACCTGCGAGCTGATTCGCCAAGAGGTCGACGCCGATGTGGAACTGCTCAGCGCCGAGCAAACCCGCGCCGAGGTTAATTCGGCGCAGTTTCATGGCGGGTTGCTGCAACGCAACGGGGTGCAGATGCACGTTGGCCGCTTTGGTGTCGGCTTGGCCGAGGCGGCAGCGCGGCGCGGCGCGATGATCTACGAGCACACCCAGGTCGACAACTGGAAGGCTCAGGCCGGCGGCTATCAAGTCAACACCGCCAAGGGCTCGCTGCACGCCGGGCAAGTGCTGCTGGCCACCGGTGCTTGCCAACACGGCGACCTCGCGTGGTATCGCCGACGGATCGTGCCGGTGGGCAGTTTTGTGATTGCCACCGAGGTTTTGCCGCAGGCGTTGATCGACCAATTGCTGCCCCGGCACCGGGCCTATGTGACCAGCCGCATGATCGGCAACTACTTTCGCCTGACCCCGGACAACCGCCTGCTGTTCGGCGGGCGTGCGCGGTTTGCGATGTCCAACAGCGTCTCCGATGCCAAGAGCGGCAAGGTGCTGCACGCGGCGATGCTGAACATGTTCCCGCCGTTGGCGCAGGTGAAAATCGACTACTGCTGGGGCGGCCTGGTCGACATGACCTCTGACCGCCTGCCCCGCGCGGGCCAGCAAGGCGGCGTGTTTCATTCCATGGGCTACAGCGGCCATGGCGTGCAAATGTCGGTGCACATGGGCCAGGTGATGGCCGAGGTGATGGCCGGGAATGCGGCTGCCAACCCTTGGCGTGAACTCGAATGGCCGGCGATTCCAGGGCACTTCGGCAAACCCTGGTTCCTGCCGTTCGTGGGCGCCTACTACCGCTTTCAGGATTATTTGCACTGAGTTGGCCGTTGTTGCGTCACCGTCGTTTGCGTTTCCAGGACGCTCCGGACATCCGTGAGCACTCGATTCTTCCGATTATCGACAGGTAGCCTTGATATGACTGACAACAAAAACCCACCCGAGCTGATCTCCGGCCAGGAAAGCCTGCGGGTGTTTGAAAGCCTCAACCGTGGCATGTCGCGCCGCCACGCCCTGCAAATGCTCGGGGTTGCCGGCGTCGCCGCTGCCGGAGCCGGCAGCCTGTTTGGCGCCGCTGGCAAGGTGTTCGCCGATGACGCAGGCGTTGCGGGTAAAGGCAAACCCGGTGGCAAAATTCGTGTCGCCGGTATGTCCAGTTCCACCGCCGACACCCTTGACCCGGCCAAGGGTGCGCTGTCCACCGACTACGTACGCCACTACATGTTTTATAACGGCCTGACCCGTTTCGATAAGCACCTGGTGCCGCAGTTGGAGCTGGCCGAGCGCATCGAGAATACCGACGCAACCCTGTGGACCATCACCCTGCGTAAAGACGTGACCTTCCACAACGGCAAGAGCCTGAGCGCCGCCGACGTGGTGTTCTCCCTCAACCGGCATAAAGACCCACTCACTGGCTCCAAGGTGATGCCGCTGATGGAGCAGTTCGCCGAGATCAAAGCCAGCGGGCCGAACGAGGTGCAGATTCGCCTCAGCGGGCCGAACGCCGAGCTGCCGTCGATTCTTGCGGTGTCGCACTTGCTGATCGTGCCCGAGGGCACCGGCGACTTTAGCAAAGGCATTGGCACCGGGCCGTTCACGGTGGGCGAGTTCAAGCCGGGCGTGCGCTCGATTGCCGTGCGCAATAAAAATTACTGGAAACCGGGCCTGCCGTACCTCGACGAAATCGAGTTCATTGCGATTGCCGACGAGCCGTCGCGGGTCAACGCGCTGTTGTCGGGCGACGTGCACATGATCAACGAGGTCAACCCGCGTTCGACCACGCGTATCGCGGCGAGCAGCAAACACCGGGTCGTCGATGCACCGTCGGGCAACTACACTGACTTGATCATTCGCCAGGACCAGTTGCCCGGCAAGAATCCCGACTTCACCCAGGCCATGAAACTGCTGCTCGACCGTGAACAGGTCAAGTCTGCGGTGTTCCGTGGGTTTGCCGTGGTCGGCAACGATCACCCGATTGCGCCGGGTTCGCGCTACTTCAATACCGACCTGCCGCAGACCGTGTACGACCCGGAAAAAGCCAGGTTCCTGCTGAAAAAAGCCGGCATGGAAAGCATCACCATGCCGATCATGGCATCGCCCGCTGCTACCGGTTCGGTGGACATCGCCGTGCTCTTGCAGCAATCGGCCAAACAGGCAGGGCTCAAGCTCGATGTGAACCGCCTGCCCAGCGACGGCTACTGGTCGAACCACTGGATGAAGCACCCGCTGAGCTTCGGCAACATCAACCCACGGCCAAATGCCGACGTGATGTTTTCGCAGTTCTTCCAGTCCAAGGCGCCGTGGAACGAGTCGGGTTGGCAGAACGATCAGTTCGACCAATTGCTGATGCTCGCGCGTGCCGAAACCGATGACGCCAAGCGCGCCAAAATGTACGGCGACATGCAGACGCTGGTGCACGATCACTGCGGCATCGGCGTGCCGGTGTTTATCAGCAACATCGACGGCGTCGACCAGCGCGTCAAAGGCTATGACACCAACCCGTTGGGCGGTTTTATGGGCTACATGTTCGCCGAGCAGGTGTGGTTGGACGCTTGAGGAGGGCAGTGCGATGAACAGCAATACACTGTGGTTGATCTGCCGACGCTTCGGCGCCGGGGTCGTGACATTGTTGATCGTGTCGATGGTCGTGTTTGCGATCACGGCGGTACTGCCGGGGGACGCTGCGCAACAATCCCTTGGCCAGTTCGCGACCCCTGAACAAGTGGCGGCACTGCGCCTGAAACTGGGGTTGGACCAACCCGGTGTGTTGCGGTATTTGCATTGGTTGATGAGCCTGCTCACCGGCGACATGGGCCTGTCGGTGTCCAACGCCATGCTGGTCGGTGAATTGATGGCCGGCCGGGTGCCCAATACGCTGATGCTGGCGGGCGCCACGGCGCTGGTGTCGGTGCCGGTGGCGCTGTTACTCGGCATCGGCTCGGCGATGGGCCGGGGCGGGCGCATCGACAGCTGCTTGAGCTTCGTCACGCTGGCCATGGTCGCCGTGCCGGAGTTTCTGGTGGCGACCCTGGCGGTGCTGATTTTCGCGGTCAACCTCGGTTGGTTGTCGGCCCTCTCGTACGCCAGCGACATCAGCTCACCGCTGCAATTCATGCGCACGTATGCGTTGCCGGTGATGACGCTGTGCTGCGTGATCGTCGCGCAAATGGCGCGCATGACCCGCGCCGCCGTGATCGACCAACTCGACAGCGCCTACGTCGAAATGGCCCGCCTCAAAGGCGTCAGCCCTATCCGCATTGTGCTGCGCCACGCCTTGCCCAATGCGATCGGGCCGATTGCCAACGCCATTGCCCTGAGCCTCTCGTACCTGTTGGGCGGGGTGGTGATTGTCGAGACCATCTTCAACTACCCCGGCATTGCCAGCTTGATGGTCGATGCCGTGACCAACCGCGACATGGCGCTGGTGCAAGCGTGCACCATGCTGTTCTGCGCGGCCTACCTGGGCTTGGTGCTGCTTGCCGACCTGTGTGCAATTCTGTCCAACCCGAGGCTGAGAAACCAATGAATCCGCTCATTGCAAAGTCAAAGCCCGTGTCTTCCGCGCTGGCACTTGCCAAGGCGTCCAGCGGCCCGTCGTGGCTCGGCCTGGTGGGCGGCGTGGTGTGTGTAGCGTGGTTGCTGGTGGCGCTGTTCGGCCCCTGGCTGGCACCGCACCCGGTGGGTGAGGTGGTGTCGGATAACATCTTCGAAGGCTTCAGCCTCACGCACCCCTTCGGCACCGATTACCTCGGCCGCGACATGCTCAGCCGGGTGCTGGTCGGCGCGCGGTTCACCGTTGGGCTGGCGCTGGTGGCGGCGTTGCTGGCCAGCGCGCTGGGCACCGGTTGCGCCCTGTTGTCGGTGGTCTCGCCCAAGTGGCTGGACGAAATCATCAGCCGCATCATGGACGCGTTCATTTCGATCCCGAGCAAAATGCTCGCACTGATCATGGTCTCGGCATTCGGCTCGTCAGTCACGCTGCTGATCTGCACGGCGGTGATCAGTTATATCCCGGGCGCGTTCCGCGTCGCGCGCAGCATGGCGGTCAACATCGAGGCGCTGGAATACGTGCAGGTGGCGCGTACGCGTGGCGAGCGCCGGTTGTACGTGGCCTGCATGGAAATTTTGCCGAACATGCTCAACCCGGTACTTACCGACCTCGGCCTGCGCTTCGGCTACATCGTATTGCTGCTCAGCGGCATGAGTTTTCTCGGGCTTGGCGTACAACCGCCAGACGCCGACCTCGGCTCGCTGGTGCGCGAAAACATCGGCGGGCTCAACCAGGGCGCGCTGGCTATTATCATTCCGGCGCTGGCCATCGGCACGCTGACCATCAGCGTGAATCTGCTGATCGACCATCTGTCATCCCGACGTAGTCGACGTATGGGAGGCCATTGAAATGACTGAGTTGATTCGCGTCAAAGACCTGCGCGTGGTCGCCGGTGGCGAGCGCGGCGAGGTGGAAATCGTCAAAGGCGTGAGTTTCGCGCTGAAAAAAGGTGAAGTGCTGGCGCTGATCGGTGAGTCTGGCTCCGGCAAGACCACCATCGCCTTGGCGCTGCTCGGCTACGCGCGGCGCGGTTGTCGCCTGTCCGGCGGGGTGGTGCAAGTCGGCGAGCACGACATGCTCGCGTTGAGCGAAAAGCAACTGCAAGGCCTGCGCGGCAACCGTGTGTCGTACATCGCGCAAAGCGCGGCGGCGGCGTTCAACCCGGCGAAAAGACTCATCGACCAAGTGGTAGAGGGCGCACTGATCCATGGCCTGGGCAGCCGCGCCGACCTGCACGCCAAAGCCATCGGGCTGTTCCGCGACCTGGCGCTGCCAGACCCGGAGCGCATTGGCCAACGCTACCCGCACCAGGTGTCCGGCGGGCAACTGCAACGGGTGATGGCCGCCATGGCGCTGATCAGCGACCCGCTGCTGGTGGTGCTCGACGAGCCGACCACGGCGCTCGATGTGACCACCCAAATCGACGTGTTGCGTGCTTTCAAGCGCGTGGTGCGCGAGCGCGGCACCACGGCGGTGTATGTGTCGCACGACCTGGCGGTGGTGGCGCAGATGGCCGACCAGATCGTGGTGCTCAACGGCGGGCAAATCCTCGAACAAAGCGCCACCGCGCCGCTGCTCAAGGCCCCGAGCCATGCATACACGCGCAGCCTGCTGGCCGCCGCGCGCCCCGACACCAACATTCGACCGCCGTGCGGGGTTGCCGAAGAAGTGCCGTTGCTGACCATCAGCAACCTCACCGCCGGCTACGGCAACAAGAACCTGCAAGGCATGCCGTCGATTCGCGTACTCGAAGACATCGACCTCAGCGTACGACGCGGCCAGGCCATCGGCGTGATCGGCGAGTCGGGCTCCGGCAAATCCACCTTGGCGCGTGTGGTGGCGGGGCTGCTGACCCCGGCCCTCGGCAAGCTGACGTTCGACGGCCAGCCGTTGGGCGGCAGCTTGTCCGAACGCACCCCCGAGCAGTTCCGACGCATTCAAATGGTCTTTCAGAACGCCGACACGGCGCTCAACCCCATGCACAGTGTGGCGACCATCCTCAGTCGGCCGTTGAAGATGTATTTCAGCCTCAAAGGCGCGGCGCTGCAAACCCGCGTCGGCGAATTGCTCGACCTGGTGCGCCTGCCGCGTGACCTGGCTCAACGCCGCCCCAACGAGTTGTCCGGCGGGCAAAAGCAGCGGGTCAACCTGGCCCGCGCGCTGGCCGCCAAACCCGACCTGATCCTGTGCGATGAAGTGACCTCGGCGCTGGACACCGTGGTGGGCGCGGCGATCCTCGAATTGCTGCGCGACCTGCGCCAGCAGTTAGGCGTGTCCTACCTGTTTATCAGCCACGATATTTCCACTGTGCGCGCGCTGTGCGACGACATTGTGGTGATGTACAGCGGCCACAAAGTACAGGCCGGCAGCCGCCAGTCGTTTGCCGAGCCGCCGTTTCATCCCTACACCGACCTGTTGATTCACTCGGTGCCGGAGTTGCGCCAAGGCTGGCTGGAAACCTGCAGCGCCAGCGCTGGCGCGTTGCCGCCGATTGGCCCGCGCGCCAATGTGCCGGAACTCTGCACCTTCCTCAACCGCTGCCCGGTGCGGGTCGACGGCCTGTGCAACCGCACCGCGCCGAATCGGCGGACGCTGGCCAACGGCGGTGAAATTCTCTGTCACCACGACACTGCCCAGTTGCTCAACACGCAGCAGGGCCTGACCACCATGACGTTGGGAGCGTATGCATGAAAGGGCGTTTTGTGAGGCTGGCCGAACAGGGCCGGCCGACGGTCAGCCTGACCGTGGACGGTGCAGCCATCGAAGCCTTGCAGGGCGACACCTTGATGGTCGCCTTGCTGACCCACGGTAACGCCTTGCGCCAGTCGGAATTCGACAGCGGGCGCCGCGCCGGTTTCTGCCTGATGGGCGCCTGCCAGGATTGCTGGGTGTGGACCCGCAGCGGCGAACGCCTGCGCGCTTGCTCCAACGAGGTGCGCGAGGGCCTGGATATTGTCACCACACAACCGGAGGCAACATGGCCACTGCACGGGTAGTCATTGTGGGTGCCGGACCCGCCGGGGTTCGCTGCGCCGAAACCCTGGTTAACGCCGGTATCACGCCGATTTTGATCGATGAAAATCGCCGTGACGGCGGGCAAATCTATCGCCGCCAGCCGCATGGGTTTACCCGCGACTACGCCACCCTGTACGGCAGCGAAGCGGCCAAGGCTGAGCACCTGCACCAGACGTTTGATCGCCTGCGCAGCGTGATCGATTACCGCCCCGACACCTTGGTGTGGAACCTCACGCCGGGGCAATTGTGCTGTGCGAGCCAGGGCCGGCACAGCACCGTGGATTACGACGCGCTGATTCTGTGCACCGGCGCCACTGACCGCTTGATGCCCATCGAAGGCTGGCAATTGGCGGGCACCTACAGCCTCGGCGGGGCGCAGATCGCCTTGAAAAACCAGGCCGTGTCGATCGGCCATCGCGTGGTGTTCATGGGCAGCGGGCCGTTGCTTTACCTGGTTGCCAGCCAATACGTCAAAGCCGGCGCCGAGGTGGCGGCGGTGCTCGACACGTCGCCCTTCAGCCTGCGCCTTAAAGCCTTGCCAAAACTGCTCGCACGCCCCGGCTTGCTGTTCACCGGCATCAAGCTGCTGGCGCAACTGTACCGCGCTAAAGTGGCGGTGCATCTGGGGGTCAAGCCATTGCAGATCATCGGTGATGCCGCCAACGGCGTCGGCGGGGTGCGCTTTACGGCGGGCAACGGCCAGGCCGTGACGGTGCAGGCCGATGCCGTGGCACTCGGTTATCACTTGCGCCCGGAAACCCAATTGGGCGATTTGGCGGGCTGCAAGATGGCGTTTGACGAGCCTTCCCGCCAATGGTGGCTGGCCACCGACGCCGCCGGGCGCACGTCGGTAGACGGCGTGTATGCCGCCGGTGACGGCTCGAAAATTCGCGGTGCCGACGCCGCCGAGCATGCCGGGCGCCTGGTCGCGCTGACCTTGCTTGAAGATTTAAAGCAGCCTTTTGATACCGCGCTGCGTGACGCGCAACAGCAGGCGCTGGCGGCCATGGATCAATTTCGCCTCGGCCTGGCACAGGCATTCCCATGGCCCAGCGAACAGGCCAGGGCGCTACCGGACAGTGCCATCGTGTGTCGTTGCGAGATGATCAGTGCCGGCGAATTACGCAACACGGTGAATCAGAAGGGCGCCTGCGAGGTCAACCGCGCCAAGGCGTTCAGCCGGGTCGGCATGGGCCGCTGCCAGGGCCGCTATTGCTCGCAGGCGGGCGCCGAGGTGATTGCCGCCGAGGCGCGCGTGCCGGTGCAGGAGGTCGGCCGCCAGCGTGGCCAGGCGCCGGTCAAACCGTTGTCGATGCTCACCGAGGAGGTCGCGCCATGAGTGTGCAAAAAGCTGACGTGGTAATTGTCGGCGGCGGCCTGATGGGCTCGGCAACCGCGTTTTTCCTGCGTCTTCGCGGGCAGTCGGTGATCTTGCTGGAGCGCGACCAGATCGGCCAATACGCCAGCGGTGTGAATTTCGGCAACGTGCGACGGCAAGGCCGCTTCCTCGGCCAATTGGCCCTGGCCAACCGTTCCTGGGCCTTGTGGAAACGCCTGCCGGAATTAATCGGCGATGACCTTGAGTTCATTCCCAGCGGGCATATGCGCGTGTGTTATCGCGAAGATGAAATCGCCGAACTGGAGGCCTACGCCGCCGCGCCGGAAGCCGCGCAACTGGACCTTAAAATTTATCGCGGCGCCGAGTTGCGTCAACGCTTCGGCTTCCTTGGCCCGGACGTCAAGGTCGGCTCCTACGCGCCCCACGACGGCCACGCCAACCCGCGCCTCGCAGCGCCTGCGTTTGCGCGCGCGGCGGTGCGCTTGGGTGCGCAGATTGAAGAGCGTACCGAAGTCGCCGAGGTGCACAAGGTGGGCGCTGACTTTCATGTCAGCACCACCGACGGCCGCCAGTTCCAGGCCGCGCAACTGTTGATCACCGCCGGGGCCTGGGGCCAGAAACTCTCGGCGCAGTTCGGCGAACCGGTGCCGCTGGACACCCACGGCCCGCAAATGGCGGTGACCGAGCCGGTGCCCTACGCGTTGCCGACGGTGATCGGCGTGTACACCAAAATCCCTGAAGAGGTGATTTACTTCCGGCAGATCCCACGCGGCAATATCGTGATTGGCGGCGGTTACCGCAGCAAACCGGACATGCTCAACCGTCGCGCTCAGGTCGAGCCGCGCAGCATCCTCAACCAGATCAACCAGATGCGCCGCCTGCTGCCGGGCGTCGGTAACCTGAGCATCATCCGCGTGTGGAGCGGCATCGAAGGCTACCTGCCGGACTCGCTGCCGGTGATGGGGCGCAGTGGCAGCGTCGACGGTTTGTTCTACGCTTTTGGTTTTTGCGGGCATGGTTTTCAGCTCGGCCCAGGCGTTGGCGATGTCATGGCGGAGCTGCTCAGCACCGGCAGTACCAGCACGCCGATTGAGCCGTTTTCCATCACCCGCTTTGCCCTCCCTGCCATCCAACGGAGCCAGGCCTCATGAAACCTCGCGTTCTCGAGATTCTCAAACAGCTGATGGCCTTCGATACGGTGTCGTCAGTGTCGAACATGGCCCTGATCGACTACGTGCGCGACCTGCTGCTGACCAAGGGCATCGAGTCGCTGATCGTCAAGGACGAAAGCGGCAAGAAGGCTAACCTGTTTGCCAGCACCGGCCCCAAGCACCAGCCCGGCGTGTTGCTCTCCGGGCACACCGATGTGGTACCGGCGGCGGGGCAGGCGTGGACCTTTCCGGCGTTCGCCGCCACCGTGCAGGACGGGCGTATTTATGGGCGCGGCAGTTGCGACATGAAGGGCTTTATTGCCTTGGCCATCGACGCGATGCTCGACGCGGCTGATCAAACCCTGAACCGCCCGCTGCAACTGGCCCTTTCGCATGACGAAGAGATCGGCTGTGTTGGCGTGCGGCGCTTGCTCGACGTGTTGCACCTGGCGCCGGTTCGCCCGTTTTTGTGCCTGGTCGGCGAACCGACCAACATGCAGTTTGTACTCGGCCACAAGGGCAAGGGTTCATACCGCACCCATTGCCGTGGCCTGGAGGCGCATTCATCGCTGGCCCCGCGTTCGGTGAATGCGATCCACGTGGCCTGCGACTTTATCGCCGCGCTGCGCGAAAGCCAGCAGCAACTGCAACGCCACGGCGCTCAAGACACGGACTACGATGTGCCCTACAGCACCGTGCACGTCGGGCAGATTAGCGGCGGCAAGGCGCTGAATATTGTGCCCAACCTGTGCACCCTGGATTTTGAGGTGCGCAACCTGCCGGCCGACGACCTGGACCAGTTCCTGGAGCAAATGCGCGAGCGCGCCGAAGTGATCGTGCGTGAGGCGCAGAAGTTGTCCAGCGTGGCGGCCATCGAGATCGAAACCATCAACGTTTACCCAGGGCTCGACACGCACCCAAGCGTTGAGGCGGTGCGTTTTCTCAAACAATTCGCGGCGCCGGGCACCGGCACTGCAAAGGTTTCGTTCGGCACCGAAGGCGGCCTGTTCAAGCAGCGTCTGGATGTGCCGGTGGTGGTTTGCGGGCCGGGTTCCATCGAGCAGGCGCACAAGCCCGATGAGTTTGTCGAGATCAGCCAGATGGAGGCGGGCGAGCGCTTTTTGCAAGGCATGCTGGGTTCGCTGACGGCCTAGCAGAGCCTGCCGTCCTCGCGTGATTTTCAGCACGGCACGCTGCTTCAAACGCGCTTTCGGCATCCTCGTTTGCGCGACCTGCCTAGACTTGAGCGTGTCTCGGACCAGGACTCGACCATGCTCAAGAATCGCTTGCAAGACCCCAGCCTGTTGGCTGAACTCGCCTATGTGGATGGCCAGTGGCGCGCTGCCGACAGCGGCGCCACGCTGGCCATCCACGACCCCGCCACCGGCCAGCTGTTGGCACAGGTTCCGGCCATGCACGCGGTGGATACCCGCCGCGCCATCGAAGCCGCCGAGCGCGCCTGGCCTGCCTGGCGCGCACGCCCGGCAGCGGAGCGCGCAGCGCTGCTTGAACGTTGGCACCAGGCAATGATCGATAACCTCGATGACCTGGCGCTGATCATGACCTGCGAACAGGGCAAGCCGCTCAACGAAGCCAAGGGCGAAATTCGCTACGGTGCCGGCTTCGTCAAATGGTTCGCCGAGGAAGCCCGCCGCGTCTACGGTGAAACCATGCCGGCGCCGAGCGGTGACCGTCGCTTGCTGACGCTCAAGCAACCGGTGGGGGTGTGCGCCGCGATCACCCCGTGGAACTTCCCCAACGCAATGATCACGCGCAAATGCGCGCCCGCGCTGGCCGCCGGTTGCCCGATCATCGTTAAGCCGTCCGACCTCACGCCACTGTCGGCCTTGGCTCTGGCGGTGCTGGCGGAGCGTGTCGGTATCCCTGCCGGGGTGTTCAATGTCATCACCGGGCTGCCCGCCGGTATCGGCGAAGAGCTGACCGGCAACCCGGCGGTGCGCAAAATTTCCTTCACCGGTTCCACCGCCGTCGGCCGCTTGTTGATGCGCCAAAGCGCCGAGCACATCAAGCGCCTGAGCCTGGAACTGGGCGGCAATGCCCCGTTTATCGTGTTTGACGACGCCGACCTCGAACAGGCCGTGGCGGGCGTGATGCTGAGCAAGTTTCGCAACGCCGGGCAAACCTGCGTGTGCGCCAACCGCATCTTGGTGCAGGACGGTATCTACGCGCGTTTCGCCGCGCGGCTGGTGGAGGAGGTGGGCAAGCTCAAGGTCGGCAATGGCCTGGAAGACGGCGTGACTATTGGCCCACTGATCAACCCTGCGGCGGTGAACAAGGTGGCGCGGCATATCGACGACGCCTTGAGCCAAGGCGCACAGTTGTTGTGCGGCGCGATCCCCACGGGCGACAGCCAGTTCGTGCAGCCCACGGTGCTTGGCGACACCCACGCCGGCATGTTGCTCGCCAACGAAGAAACCTTCGGCCCGGTGGCGCCGTTGATGCGCTTTACCGATGAAGCCCAGGCGCTGGCCCTGGCCAATGCCACGCCGTACGGCTTGGGCGCCTACTATTTCACTCAGGACTTGCAGCGCTCGTGGCGTTTTGGCGAGGCGCTGGAGTTCGGCATGGTCGGGCTAAACACCGGGATTATCTCGATGGAAGTCGCGCCGTTTGGCGGCATCAAGCAGTCGGGTCTGGGGCGCGAAGGCAGCAAGTACGGGCTGGACGAGTACCTTGAAGTCAAAGCCTTCCATATCGGTGGGTTGAACTGACAGTTAATGAGGTGTGAGGCATGAGCAAGGCATTCAGAATCGCCGCGATTGCCGGTGATGGCATTGGCAAGGAAGTGTTGCCCGAAGGGCTGCGCGTACTGCAGCAGGCGGCGAAGATTTGGCACCTCAACCTGAGCATTGAAGTGCTGGATTGGGCGCACTGCGATTACTACCTGGAACACGGGCAGATGATGCCCGAGGACTGGTTCGAGCAGCTCAAGGGCTTTGACGCCATCTACTTCGGCGCGGTCGGCTGGCCGGACAAAGTCCCGGACCACATTTCTCTGTGGGGCTCGTTGCTCAAGTTTCGTCGCGACTTCGACCAGTACGTGAACATCCGCCCGGTGCGGCTGTTCCCCGGCGTGTCATGCCCGCTGGCCGGGCGTGAGCCTGGCGATATTGATTTTGTGGTGATCCGCGAGAATACCGAAGGTGAGTATTCGTCGGTGGGTGGCAAGATGTTTGAAGGCACCGAGCATGAATTTGTGCTGCAAGAGTCGGTGTTCACCCGGCGCGGTGTGGACCGCATTCTCAAGTTTGCATTTGAGCTGGCGCAGACGCGTCCGCGCAAGCGCCTGACGGCGGCGACCAAGTCCAACGGCATTTCCATCAGCATGCCGTACTGGGATGAGCGCACCGCGCTGATGGCGGCCAATTACCCCGAGGTGACGTGGGACAAGCAGCACATCGATATTCTGTGCGCGCGGTTTGTGTTGCAGCCGGACCGCTTTGATGTGGTGGTGGCGTCGAATCTGTTTGGCGATATTTTGTCGGACCTGGGGCCGGCGTGTGCGGGCACGATCGGGATCGCGCCGTCGGCTAACCTGGACCCGCAGCGGCGCTTCCCTTCGTTGTTTGAGCCAGTGCATGGCTCGGCGCCGGATATTGCCGGGCAGAATATCGCCAATCCGATTGCGATGATTTGGTCGGGCGCGCTGATGCTGGATTTTCTCGGCAATGGAGATGAACGTTATCGCGCCGCGCATGACGGGATTTTGCGGGCGATCGAGACGGTAATTGCCGAAGGGCCGATCACGCAGGATTTGGGTGGGCAGGGCTCAACACAGGACGTAGGCCTGGCGATTGCCGAGAGGCTCGAGCTCTAAAACGGGCAGGGTGGGAGCCAGGGAATGTGTTGACTCACACACCGCCATCGCGAGCAAGCCCGCTCCCACAGTCGGGTGTGTCCCACAGTTGGGTGTGTGCATCCGTTCAGCGATGACAGGAAAGCGGGCTAATAGCCTAACCGCCGATCTATCTCACCGACCATCGGCTCGTCCCGCTCAAACCGGCGAATATTCTCCAGCAACACCACAAAGGCGCTCTGCGGTTGAGTCATCGCCGCAATGTGCGGCGTCAGCATAATCTGCGGATGGTCCCAAAACGGATGATCAGCCCGCGCCGGCTCCTCTTGCAGCACATCCAGCACCGCACCGCTCAGTTGCCCGCTGCCCAGCGCGTCGAGCAAATCTTCCTCCACCAGGTGCCCGCCACGGCCCATATTGATCAACGCCGCGCCGCGTGGCAATTGCGCAAATAACCGTCGATTCAGAATCCCGTGGGTCTGCTCCGTCAGCGGCAGCACGCACAACAGAATGTCGCACTGGCTGAGAAACGCCGGCAACTGCTGCTCGCCCGCGTAACAGTCCACGCCCGGCACCTGATGAGCGCTGCGCGCCCAACCCGACAAGGCGAACCCCAGCGGCGCCAATGTCGCAAGTATCTGTTGGGCCTGAGTCCCTAGGCCCATCACGCCTACGCGCCGGTTCACCGCAGGCTGCAACAAATGCGCCTGCCAGCAGCGCGCTATTTGCTGCTGGCGGTAGCGCAACATGTCCCGGTGCAGGCTGAGCACCGCCCAACTCGCGTATTCGCACATGCCCCGGGTGATGCCTGGGTCAAGCAGGCGCACCACCGGTAGCTCGGGCGGCAAGCGGTGAAGGTCCAGTTGGTCGACGCCTGCCGACAAGGCAAACAACACTTTCAGATTGGGCAGCAGCTGCGCCACATCCTCCGGTGCCTGCCAGGCGGCCAGGTAGTGAATGTCTTGCGGGTTGCCGATGTCTGGCCAGGCGCGCCAAGTGATGTCGGGTGCGTATTCGGCGAACAGTGCTTGCCAGTGTTGGCCGCGCACCGGGTCAGCTTTGTAGAGCAAGGCCATGGGCATTTCCTGCGCAAGGGAGGTCACCCACATCATCGCTCAAGGCAGGCGCAGGATCTGTTGAAAGGCGGGGGCAAAACAGTTGATCCGAATTTCTCACGGGGCAAGTTCGGCGTAGTTGGTTTTCCACACACCGTAATCTGAATCACATCGCAACCACCTTCCGGTTGCCGGACTCACGATGGGAAAAACCATGAATAGCAAAGTCGATGAAACCCCTCATTTGCTGCGTCAGCGCGACCAATTCGTGCCCCGTGGCCTGGTCACTGCTCACCCCTTGGTGATTGATCGCGCCCAAGGCACCGAGTTGTGGGATGTAGACGGCAAGCGCTACCTGGATTTTGTCGGCGGTATCGGCGTGCTGAACGTTGGCCACAACCACGCGAAAGTGGTCGCGGCGGTGCAGGCTCAACTGCACAAGGTGTCCCACGCGTGCTTTCAAGTGGTTGCGTATCAGCCTTATCTGGACCTGGCCCAGCGCCTGTGCGAACTGATCGGCGGTAAGGAAGCCTACAAAGCTGCGTTTTTTACTTCTGGCGCCGAAGCCGTGGAAAACGCAGTGAAGATTGCGCGTGCCCACACCAACCGGTCGGCGGTGATTGCCTTTCGCGGCGGTTTTCACGGTCGCACGTTGCTCGGCACCACCCTCACTGGCATGAGCCAGCCGTACAAACAGAACTTCGGGCCGTTTGCGCCAGAGGTGTTCCACACGCCGTATCCGAATGCCTATCGCGGTTTCACCAGCGACATGGCGCTGAAGGCGCTGGACGAATTGCTTGCCACGCAGGTGGCACCAGAGCGGGTCGCGGCGATCCTGATTGAACCGGTACAGGGCGACGGTGGCTTCCTGGCGGCGCCGGTAGAGTTTCTCAAGGGCCTGCGCGCGCTGACTGAAAAACACGGCATCGTGCTGATTCTGGATGAAATTCAGACCGGTTTCGGGCGTACCGGCAAGTGGTTCGGCTTCCAGCACGCCGGCATCCAGCCAGACCTGGTGACGGTCGCCAAGAGCCTGGCCGGCGGCTTGCCGTTGTCTGGCGTGGTCGGTAAAGCTGCGGTTATGGACGCGCCGTTGCCCGGTGGCCTGGGCGGCACGTATGGCGGTAACGCGTTGTCCTGCGCAGCGGCGCTGGCGGTGATCAATGCTTTTGAGGAAGAACACCTGCTGGCGCGCGGTGAAATCCTGGGCGCGCGCTTGCGTCAAGGCTTGCTGCGCTTGCAACAGCGTCACCCGCAAATCGGTGATGTGCGCGGCACCGGGTTCATGCTCGCCGTCGAGCTGATCAAAAACGACGAGGCCCGCACGCCAGACGCAGAGCTTAATCAGCGGCTGATTGATGAAGCGCGCAAGGGCGGTTTGTTAGTGATCAAGTGCGGCGTGTACCGCAACGTGCTGCGCTTTCTCGCGCCGCTGGTGACCACCGAAGCGCAAATCGACGAAGCCCTGCAGATACTTGAGGGTGCCTTGGCACGCGTCTTGAACTGAGCCAAGGCTGACTGACTTCTGGCGCGGCTTGTGAGCTGTTATGGAGCATGGGGTGAATGCAATGCATCATTGGAGGATCGACCCACCATGGGGCTGACAGAATATCGAGCGTTGCTGATTGACTGCGATGAAGTGCTGGTGGATCGCGATTCAGGTGTATGGGCAGCCTTGCAACCGTTGCTCGACAGCCGTGGCGGGCAGGTACAAAAGCAGGCGGTGCTGGCCGAATATAATGCGGTGGTCGCGGCACTCTACCCACGTTTCGCCGAGCTGGGTTTCAGCGGTGTGCTGTGTTTTGCGCATCGCCAACTCGCGCAGAGCTGGGGCTTGCAGGCCAGTTGGGAGGAGGGCATGAGCTTTGCGCGATCAGCCGGCAACTGGTCGCTGTTCGAGGATGCTCCGGGGGCTATGCTCTACTTGCGCAAGTTCTACCGATTGTGGGTGCGCGGCGACCGTGATGCCGAAGACCGCGCCGCGTTGTGCGAGCGCCTGGGCATTGCACTTGAGGATTTTATCTCGCTGGCCGAGGACCCGGGCTGGCTTAACCAGCCGGCGCTGGAAGGGCAACCGATGCTGCACGTGACGCGAGCATCCGTCGCCGCGACCGCGGGCCTGGATCGCTGTTTGATTGGCCGTCAGCGCAGCCGGCAACCCACGCCGTGTGCGGCGCACTACTGCATCAACAGCATGGCGGACCTGGTTGCGCAGCATCAGCTGTCTTTACGGCGCTGATTTTGCTAGAAGATTGTCTTACGAACGGCAGTCATGAGGTACGCAATGGAAGGGCTAGTGAAACTGGACCGGATTGATATCAGCATCCTGGTCGAGCTGCAAAAAGACGGCCGCATGACCAATGTCAGCCTCGCCGACGCTGTTGGCTTATCGGCCAGCCCCTGCCTGCAACGCGTCAAGCGGTTAGAGTCGGCCGGGTATATTTCCAGCTACAAGGCGCACTTGAACCTGGCAAAAATTACCGACTCGGTGACGGTGTTTACCGAGATCACCCTCAGTGACCACAAGCGCGAAGACTTTGCCAAATTCGAGTCCAACATTCGCTTGGTCGATGAGGTGCTTGAATGTCATCTGATCAGCGGTGGCTACGACTACCTTGTGCGTTTCATGACCCGCAGTATTCAACATTACCAGGAAGTGGTTGAAAGCCTGCTGGACAAGAATATCGGCATTTCCAAGTACTTCAGCTACATCGTGATCAAGTCACCGGTGCTCAAGGATGGCGTGCCCCTGCGCAAGCTGTTGCGGCACTGAGGCTGCTGATGTAGCGAGTCACTTTTGATAGATCAAAGGCGGCTTTTGCATACACAGCAGATCTGCTTTTTTGCTTTCTGTGGGAGGGGGGGGGGGGGGGGGGGGGGGGGTTATTATTTTTATGTATTATTTTGTGAGTGCCGCCACGGGGGGGGGGCCGCCCCCCCCCCGCGGGCGGGAG
>NZ_JBLZPT010000001.1:593223-660261 GCF_049199985.1 Pseudomonas kitaguniensis | reverse complement strand
GGCTTGCTCCCGATAGCAGTTTTACAGTTGATACATGAGTTGACTGACACACCGCTATCGGGAGCAAGCCCCCTCCCACAGTTTGACCGAGTTAGGCTTGGGAGATTGGGTCAAGGCTCACACACCAGCACCTGCTTTTCATAATTCAACGCCTTATTTTGCGGCCCCAGCGCATACGATGCGTTGCAACGGTGCTCGCCCCACTTGATCACCAAGCGCCCTTGATCCTGCTCCACCAACGCCAGCGCATTCCCATTGGGATCAGCAATTGCCAACTGCTTGCCTGCTTCGTCCTCCAGCGAAGCCCCGAACGACAGCGGCTTGCGCTGCGCATCCAACAACTCAAACAGCACCCGCCGCCCGCTGGTGCCGCTGTAATGCGCCACCACCACAGCCCCGCGGCGCGGCACCAGTTGCTGCGTGGCGTTGGTGATTTCCACATCGCCGCCCAAGTCGCGGGTGTCCAGGCTGATCCAGTTCACCCGATACGGCTGCGCATTCGGAATCACCGCATAGCCGTTATAGCCGGTCTCGACCCCGCTGTAGCTGCTGATTTTCGCCCCGGAAACACCCGGCACCTCGGCCAGTGCGAAGGTCTCACTGACGGTCTGCCCCAGGTTGATGCCGCCCGCGTGCGCCACCACCGAACCGGCGAGGTTGAGGTTCTGCGAGTTGTAGCCCTGGCCCTGGCTGTAGCCGAGGCTGACGTCCGCCACCGACGTGCGGCTGTTGAGGTTCACCGAGCCGGAATCGCCGCTGCTGTCGCTGTGCCCGGCTTGCACCGAATAAAAGGTGTCGCTGGTGTCGGCGACGTAGCCGTTGAGGCCCGCTTGGGTGGTGGTGTCGCCGCGTTGGCGGCTGGTGCTGACAAATGCGCGTGGCGCGCGGGCCTGGCTGCCGAGCGGGAAGGAAATCGACAGGTTCAACTGCGTGTCGCTGCTCGGCTGGCCTTGGCTGACGATTTGCTGGGTGCGCGTTACGCCGAGGTTGTAGCTAAGGTCGCCCCAGTTGCTGGTGTAGCCGGCGGAAAAACTCTGCGAGCCGCCGCGGTTCCAGTAGCGCTGGTCGCTGGCGTTCACGTACAGGCTGCCCAATTCACGGTTGCGCCCGATGCTCTGGTTGATGGTCAGGTCGGTGCGGGTTTTCGAATGGCCGGTGCGCACGCGCAGGCCTTCGCTGCTGTCTTCAACGTGGTCGGTGAGGGTGCGGTAGCCCTCGGTGGAATAGCGGTAGGCGGCCAGGGTGAAGTTGGTGTCGGTGCCCGCGAAGGTTTTCGCATACAGCGCGCGCACGCTGCTGCCTTGGGTGGTTTGCCCCTGCGCCTTGCTGGTTGAGTGGGTTGTGTCCAGCGAGAACGCGCCGAGCGCGGTGTTTTTGCCGGCGCCGATCGACAGCGCGGTGTAGTCCTCGCTGGTTTGCAGGCCGACAATCGCACTGAGGTTGCTGGTCAAACCGTACGCCAGCGTACCGCTGAGAAAACGCGGGCTGGCGAGGCCGTCGGCATTGCTTTTGAACGTGCCCGCCGAAACGCTGTACTTGACCTGGCCTTCACGCACCATGATCGGCAGGCTGGAAAACGCCTGCTGGGTGACGCGGCGGCTGCCGTCGGCTTCGATCACGGTAATCTGCAGGTCGCCGTTGGAGCCGCTGGGGTAGATGTCGTTGATCTCGAACGGCCCCGGCGCGACGCTTGCGGTGTAGAGGATATAGTCGTTCTGGCGGATCTCTACCGTGGCGTTGGTTTGCGCCACCCCCCGGATCACCGGCGCATAACCGCGCTCGCTGTCGGCACGCATGCCGTCGTCGGAGGCGAGTTTCAGGCCGCGATAACGCACGCTGTCGAACAGGTCGGTGTCCGAGAAAATCTCACCGGCGCTGAACTGCCCCTTGATCGCAGTCACGTCATGCTGCGCATAGGTGCGGTTGCTGGTGTAGGTGTTCGGGCGCCCGGTGCCGCCACTCAGGTTCGATTCGTTGCGCAAGCGCCAGGCGCCGAGGTTGATGCCGTTGCGCAGGCCCAAATTGTTGGCGATGCGCGTGTCATAGTCGCCGGCGCTGCGGCTGCTGCTGAGCTGGTAATTGATGAACGCGGCGCTTACACCGGCGTCCCACAATTGCGGGTCGACATACCCGCGCAGGCCGCGCTGCATGGCCACTTGTGGAATGCTCGCCATCAGGCGCAGGCGGCTGCTGTCGTAACGCACGCCAGCGTCCTCAATCAGTTGCGCCAGGTCGTAGCATTCTTGTGGCTGCTGCGGGTCGATTTTGCCCTGGGCCTGTAACCGGCCCATGTCGATGCCCAACTGCTTGAGCAGGTCGAGGCTCAGGCAGGCTTCGACCCGAGCGTTGTGCGGGTTGCGCTTGAAGTTGATGTCGCGTCGGCCGACCAGCACTTCGTTGCTGTACAAATCGACGCGGTAATTACCCGGCAACACGCTGTTGGCCGAGAGCAATTGCTGCAAGTCGACGGGTGACTGCGAGCCTTGCAGGAAGGTGGTGTTGAAGGTTTCCGCTGCCTCATCGGCGGTTGCCCAAACAGGCAGGCTGGCGGCCATCGCGAACGACAGTGCCTTCAACTTCAGTGCGCCACGCGCGGGCCTGTTGCTGGAAAGAAAAGACATGCGAAGACCTGTGACATCCCGGATTGGCCAACAGCCGCGCGCGCCAATACGCACGCGCGGTGAGCCTGTGGGTTAGCGAAAGTGCTTGGGGTTAAGCGCTTAGGGTTTGCGGCGTGACTCAGTTGCGTGCACAGCTACCGCAGCGGCGCTGGGCAGGGCCGCGCTGTAGTGGTTCTGTGCGCCATAGTCGTTGATGCTGGAAAACGACAGCTGCACCGGGCCACTCGCTGGCGCTGCGCTGAGCGGGAAGCGTTTTTCCTCGCCGGGCGCAATCATCGTGGAGTCGCTGGCCAGTTGCGCCTGCACCTTAATGTCGGCCATGGACACGTGGTACAGCGTCGGGTTTTTTACCTGCAAGACGCTCTGCGCACCGTGTTTGACCAGCGACCACTCAAGTTGCCCGGGCGCTTGTTGCGCGCTGCCGGCCAAACCGGCAGGGCGGAAAAAAATCTTGATGCGTTGGCGGATAGCCAACTGCAACGTGTTCTCGACCTCACTGGCCTTGGGTATTTCCTGCACATTCAGCCACACCACCGATTCACGGTCGGTGGGCATGCCCTTGCCTTCATAGAGGATGCGCAACAGTTGCTGTTCCTTGGTGAACACGCGTGCCAATGGCGGGGTGACGGCAAACGGTGCACGGCTACCGTCGGCATCGTTCATGTCGACCCAGGACTGAATCAATACATCCTGGTTGCCGTTGCGCACGGTGATATTGGCTTCCTTGTGGTCGCCCTCGAACACGATACGGGTGGCATTCAGTGAAATGCTGGCGGCGGCCTGGGTAGCCATTAGCATGCCCAGCAGCCCCAGACATGCGGCGATAGAACGAGGCAGCATGAGGGTTATCCAGTGTCGTCAAAAAAGAATGGCGAGGCCGTATGGCCTCGCGCGTTCGGTGCACGGGGCGCCGGGGTTACTCGTACTGCAGGATGAACGGCAGGGTGGCATCACCGCGACCGGCGGTGGCTGTGCCGGCGGCGCCGGTGGTCACATAGGCCGCCGCAAAGCTCAGGGTGGCATCGCCGCCCTCGCTGCCCTGGCCACGCATGGCGCTCTCGATGCGTGCGGTGGTCGGCGAGCTGAGGTTGATCAGTGCGCCTTTGTCGTCGAGCAGGGCGATACCGACGTTTTGCGCGGTGGCCGAACCCGGGGTCAGTGCCAGCACGTTTTTGCCGGTGACCAGGCCCGAACCGCCATTGTTGGCGTCAAAAATCATCGCGACTTTGGTGCCCTGGTTGCAGTTGACGTTCAGGTTGAAGTCTTTGGCGGTCACACGGCCGGCGGTTGGGTTTTCGGCCGTGCCCATGTCCTTGATCGACACGTTGCCCATATCCACCGAAATGGTGCGGTCGGCGTTGGCGCCGTCTACCGAGCAAGCGTCGTTGTTAATCACGCCGGTGAAAGTAATTTTGCCGCTACCGCCCAAAGTCGGGGTGGGTGCTGGTGCTGCTTCGCCCTCGGCAAATGCACTGCCGGAGGCGGCGATAATGGCCGAGGCGATAACAGCCAGGGAAAACTTCTTCATGTTGAGGTCCGTAAGTGTTAGTTGAAAAATACTGCTGTTGAACTGCGAGGAAAGAGTAAGGCGCACGGCGCTACGAGCAAATAAGACGATTCTTATAAGCGTTGGAACAGGCGGGTTAGTTGCACGGCGGGGCAGGCAAAAGCCCAGCAAATAAAGGGCGAAGCCATCGGCCAGGAATGGCTTTCAAGGGGGGCTTAGTTGAAAATGTTACGCGCCAGGCAATAGGCGAGGAGGTCCTGGTCGCTGCTCACTTCAAGTTTGCGCATGGCCGATATTTTTTGTGCGCTGATGGTCTTTGAACTGCGGCTTTGACGGCGTGCAATATCGCTGACGCTCATGCCCGAGATAAACAAACGGAGTATTTCGAACTCTTTGGGTGACAACGTAGTAACGCGTTCGTCGAGCGCGGTAAGTGTCTCGATCACCGAGGTTTTCGGCGGTTCCAGGCTGCGATAAGCGCTGTGCTGGGCAATCGCCTTGAGCGCGAGTTGAATCTCGGTGTGCAACTGGCTTTTCTGGATGATGCCGACCACGCCCAATTCTTGCAGACGCGTGAGGATCAGATGATTGGAAATCATCGTGAGAATCAGTATCTGCACCTGCGGAAAATGCCGTTTCAGGTACTCCACCAGCTTCAGGCCGTCACCGTAGGGCGAGTCGCCGGGCATGTTGTAATCGGTGATCACAATGTCGGCGCCTTGATGCTCCAGCAGCTCGATCAGGCCCGCCGAACACACGGCTTCGCCGACCACTTGAAAGCGCGTGTCGCGCTCCACCAGTTCGCGTACGCCGAGCAGTACGATCGGGTGATCGTCCGCGATAACCACGTTGAATTTTTTCATAAGGGCCGTCCGTAATGCCAGTTCAAGTAAGTCAAGTGCGCGGGTGCTTGAGCGTCTCCAGGACGGCCGACAAGCGCTGCATTACAGCCTTCACCTTGAGCTCAAGCGGGGTGTCGAGGCTGCCACGGTTAAGGGCGTTTTCAAGTTCGATGCAGGCGTGGGCCAGGTTCAGCGCCTGCACGGCGCCTAGCGCCCCGGCGACCGAATGCAGCAATTGGCCAAGGCCGTGTGCGTCGCGTTGGGCCAATGCCGCGCCGATGCGCTGCATGTCTTGCTGCACGCTGCTGATGAACAGCGGGCGCATTTTTTCCGAGAGTTGCACGCCGTCGTCAAACGACTCGGCGGGTGGCTCCTGCGGCTTGACTTTGCACAGTTTGATTAACTGCGCGCGCAGGGTTTGCAGGCTCAAGGGTTTGACGATCCAGGCGTTCATGCCCACCGCCAGGCAGCGCACGCCTTCCTCGCGCATGGCGTTGGCGGTGACGCCGATAATCGGCAACAGCCGGTCATGTGCCCTGAGGGCTTTGGCCAGTTCATAGCCATTCATCAGCGGCATGTTCACGTCCGTCAACACCAGGTCGAAGGCGTCGGGTTGCCACAGTTGCAGCGCCTGCTCGCCATTGGCGGCCAAGGTGACCGCGCAGCCGAGCGCTTCGAGTTGTTCCTTGATGATCGCCTGATTGATCGGGTTGTCTTCAGCCACCAGAATGCGCAGGCCCAACTGCCCGGCGCTTTGTGGCTGGGCCGCGGGTGGCGGCTCATGTTTGCCATGCTGGGCCAGTGCAACGGTGGCGGCGATGGCACGCACGTCGTGCATATCCACCACCCAACCTTGCGCCGAGTGCAACGGCGGGCTGTGCGCGCCGGGCACGCACAGCACGCGTTGACCGGGCCAAGGCTGGGCGGGCTCACCGGGCAGCATGTCGACCAACACGGCATCGCGGCTGGCCTGTTGTGGCATGGGGGCGGCCAGCGCCGCCGTTATGCCCAGGCGATTCAGCCAGTCACACAGTGACTCGGCCAATTCGCGTACCGGCGCCTGCACATAAACCGGTGTCGGGCTGGGTTCAATAACCGGCGGGTTGCTCAGTGCGCCGCAGCACAGTGGCAGGCGCATTTTCAAGGTGAAGCTGCTGCCCAGGCCCGGTTCGCTGACCACCTTGATTTCGCCGTCCATCATCTGCGCCAGCCAGCGGCAAATCGGCAGCCCCAGCCCCGCGCCGCCTTCAATGGCCGTGTCTGGCGCCTGGTAAAACAGGTCGAACAGCTTGGCCTGCTGCGCCTCGGGAATGCCCACGCCAGAGTCGGTGACCTGCCATTCGAAGTCGACGTTATCGGCATCGCGCGCCGTAACCCTGGCGCGAATCACCACGCGCCCAATGTCGGTGAACTTGATCGCATTGCTCACCAGGTTATTGAGGATCTGGCGAATACGCATCTGATCGCCCATCACGCAGTCCGGCAACTGCGCGTCGATGCAGCTGTAAAGCTGCAAACCCTTGCGCTGGGCGGAGGCCGCGTAGGTGTGCAGGGTGTCTTCGAGCATGTCCAGCGGGCAGAAGTCGACGGCTTCAATCGCCATTTGACCGGACTCTATTTTCGACACGTCGAGCACATCGCTGATCAACTGGAACAGCGTGGCGGATGAGCGCTGGATGGTCTGCAAATAGGTTTTCTGGTGCGCATTCAAGTCGGTCAGGCCGAGCAACTCCAGGGTGCCGAGTACGCCATACAGCGGGGTGCGGATCTCATGGCTCATGGTCGCCAGGAACAGCGTCTTGGCCTTGTTGGCGGCGTCGGCGGCGCGGCGCGCGTCTTCCAGCGCGCAGGCGTCGTCGATGTGCCGGGTGATGTCGTTGAACGCGTATAAACGTACGTCCTCGGCCTGATAGCGGGTCGATACAAAGCCCACTTGCAGGTGCCGACCTTCGACTTCCAAATGGGTTTCGCCGCTCTCGGCACTGTCGTGCACCGCGGCGAGGGCGCTGACCAGCCGCGCCGTGCCAGGCCACTGCTGCGCGCGCTGGTTTTCGATCAACACCTTGCCATCGCTGCGGCGCACCACACACAAACCGGTGGGCGCGGTGTCGATGATCACGCGGCTGAACGCCACGCTTTCGGCAATCCGTTCGTGGGCCAGGCGCGCCGGGGTAATCACCTGGCGCCGATACCAGCGGCTACCGGCCCAGCCCAGGCTAATCAGGCTGACAAAAAACAGCGCCAAGCTGCTGAGCGGCCACAACGCCGAGTGAAAGAAGTGTGAGTAATTCAGCGCATAGATCGCGCTCCAGGGCTGGTCACCGGCTTGGGTGATTTTGAATTCAAAGCCGCTGGCATTCACATGCACGCCATCGCTGAGCTGTGCGCTGACCGCCGGCCCGATCATTCGGTTACCGTCGGGTGCAATCAGGGTAAAACGGTCAAACGCGGAGTGCTCCAGCGCGCGCTGTACGTCGTCCACTTGGGCCACATCAAGCAAGGTGCCCACCACGGCCTGGCCCTCACCGGCGAGTGGCAGGCCGATATACGCCAACAGGTGGTCGGGCGCAGGGCCAGCTTGCCAATACACGCGATTTTGTTCCAGCGGCTGCGGCGTCTGCTCAAGGGTCTGCTGCACGGCATTGACCAGCGCCATCAGGTTGCCGGTGTCTTCGGTGATTTCCCGGCGTTGGTAGCCCACCGACGGAATGGTGAGGGTGTAGGGCGTGTGGCGGTTGATTAAAAACGTTTGCGGCGCTTCATACGGCGACGAAGACCAGAACGCGCTGTAGTAGCTGGTCAGGTGGGCGCCCAGCGCAAAGATCGGCGGCCGGTCGGCGGCGGCGATTTGCTGCTCATCGAATTTGACGTTGAACGGCACCGAAAACGAGTATTTCTGGCCTTCGTACAAGGTGCGATGGTTGTCGATCATGCGGCTTTTAAGGCTGACCTGCACGTGCGTCGCGCGCGTCAGTTCGGCCTGGATGCCAGGGTGCGTCAGGCTTTTGAGATACGACTCCTGCTCCGCCAGGTTTTCCATCAGGCGCGCAAAATGAAAGCGCGTGGCGCCGTAACGGGTTTCGACGCTGCGTTGCAGTGACCAGTAATTGGTGAGCACCAGCAACAACGCGATGCCGATCAGCACCATCAGGCCTTTGTTGAGGCGCAATGAGCTGCGGGTGAAGGCTTCGAGGACCGCGTTGTTGTGCTTCATCAGGGGCTTCCGCAGGCGCAGGATAAATCGGCACTGGATGCAGCTTACTCCTTATTAAAGGACAAATAATCCAGGCCGGCTGCTAGTGAGATGTCGCAGGGCCATCATTGTTCAACAGCTGTTGAAATTGATCCGAAGACACCGCGTGGGAAATCAGAAAACCTTGCACCTGGTTGCAGTCGATCTTGCGCAGCAGGGCCAGTTGCTGCGGTGTCTCGACACCCTCGGCGACCACGGTGAGGCCGAGTTTGCGGCCCAGCGCGATGATGCTCGCCAACGCCTGGGCGATGCCTTCGTTGTCGTGGCTGCCCTGGACCAACGCCTGGTCGATCTTGAGTTCGGTAAACGGCGTCGACACAAGGTTCAGGTATGAGCTGTAGCCCTTGCCGAAATCATCCTGCGACAGGCCGAAACCCTTGATGCGCAGGCGGCAGGCACCGGCGTAAAAGTTGCTGATGTCTTGCGGCACCGAGCATTCCATCAACTCAAAGCAGATCAGCCCCGGAATGCCGTCGTGGTGCAGCACGAATTCGAGCAAACGGTCGGCCAAATCGTGGCTGTTAAGCAGGTGCGTGGGCAGGTTGATCGACACCGGTATTTCATAGCCGCGCTGGCGCCAGCGCTCCTGCGCATGGATCGCCTGTTTGAGTACCAGCCATAACAAGCGCTCCTCCAGTTCGAACGCCTTGATCGCCGGCAGGAACGCACCGGGCAGCATCACCCCTTGCTCGGGGTGCATCCAGCGCACCAGTGCTTCGGCGGCGACGATACGCCCATTGTCGAGGGATTTTTTCGGCTGGAACCAGGCCTGGAATTGGCCGCTGCTCATGGCCTGCACCAATGTGTGGCGGTCGATGTCGAGGTGTTCGGGCAATGCGGGGGAGGGGTTGCGCACTTTGTGCCGGAGCTGGTCCACCAGGCTGCGCAAGGCGTCGGCGGCGACCGGTTTGGAGATCAGCCCGATCACCTCCACATCCAGGTTTTTCGCTACCAGGCTGGCCGCCATCAGCATGCGCCGTGACGCCGCGCTCATGATCGCCAGCGCCGGCTTGCAGCGCAGGCTGGCCAGGCACTGGATAAACTGCACGCCGTCCATGCCCGGCATCAACAGGTCGGTCAGCACCAGGTCGAAATCGCGCTGGCGCAGGCGCTCCAGCGCTTGTTTGCCGTCCTCGGCGGTTTCGAGCCTGAAATCCCCCAACTCACTGAGCAGGTGCTGCAGGTAGATGTGCTGCAGGGGATGGTCCTCAACAATCAAAATACTAAGGGGCTTCATGGGTGATCCGTGCATAAGGCGCCAGGGAGTTGAATAGAGCCCGCAACGCAAAGGGTTTGACCAGGCAATGGTTCATGCCCGCGGCCAGGCACAGGTCGGCCTCGCCGCGCATGGCGTTGGCGGTGGCCCCGATAATCGGCAGCGGGCAGCCTTGGCGGCGCAGTTCGCGCGCCAGTTCATAACCGTTGATGTGGGGCATGTTCACGTCCGTCAGGACCACGTCGAAATGGCCGGCGTTATACAACTGCAACGCTTCCTGACCATCGGCCGCCACCTCCACGGTGCAGCCGAGTTCTTCGAGTTGGTCGCGCAATATCAACTGATTGATGATGTTGTCTTCGGCCACCAGCAAGTGCAGGTTCAGTGTGTTCAGATCACGCTGGCGCGTTTGCTCATCGGCGCGGGCCACCCACAGCCCCTGCGCCTGGCTGAGCGCCTGATGAATCGCACCGAGATGGTTGAGGTTGACGTGCCACGCAGCGTCTTGCACCTCGATGCCGTTGCAGGCCTGGCTGCTGATGTGAATCACCGGGCCTGGCCATTCGGGCACCAGCAATGGGTCGACGCTGCCGGGGTGCACTTGCAGCAGCAGATGGCTGTCCGGCAATGTCGGCAGCCCGGTCTGCGCCCTGGCGCCCCAGCGGCGCAACCAGCCGCTGATCGAATGCGCCAATTCCGGGATCGGTGACACCACATAAATGGTCTCGGCCAACAAGGCAGTCAGCGGCGGCGTGGGCGCTTCTTCCAGCGGCAAAATCAGGCTGAAACTACTGCCCAGGCCGAGTTCGCTGACCATACGAATATTGCCATTCATCAACTCTGTGAGGCGCTGGCAGATCGGCAGGCCAAGGCCAGTACCGGCGACCACATTGGTGTTGCCTTCGCTCTGGTAAAACGGCTCGAAAATCATCGGCTGGTCTTCCTGCGCGATGCCTTTGCCGGTGTCCGAGACTTGCCATAGCAGGCTGGAGCGCTCACCGTCGCGGCCGAGTACTTTGACCCGCAGCACCACGCGCCCGTAGTCGGTGAACTTGACCGCGTTGTTGAGCAGGTTATTCAGAATCTGGCGGATGCGCGTCACGTCGCCAATCAACCGTTCCGGCAGCTTGGGGTCGAAGCAGGCATACAGTTGCAAGCCCTTGCCCTGCGCGGCGGCGGCATAGCCCTGGACGACTTCGTGAACCAGGTCCAGCGGTGAGAACTCGCTCAATTCCAGCGCCAGTTGCCCGGCTTCGATTTTCGACACATCCAACACGTCGCAGATCAGTTGCAGCAAGGTCGATGACGAGCCTTCGATGGCGTGCAGGTAGTCTTTTTGCTGCGTGTCCAGTTGCGTGCGCGCGAGCAACTCCAGGGTGCCGAGCACGCCGTACAGTGGCGTACGAATTTCATGGCTCATGGTCGCGAGGAACAAGGTTTTGGCGGCGTTGGCCGCGTCCGCCGAGTGCCGCGCTTCCTCCAGCGCCGCTTCTACCTGTTTACGCGCGCTGATGTCGCTGAACGCGCAAAACAGCACGTCCTCGCCTTTGTAGCGGGTCGGTGCGCTGCTCAAGTAGAGGTGGCGGCCGTCAATCGTTTCAAAGTAGTCGCTGCGTTCATGCGGCTCACCGGCGAAGGCTTGCTCTATCCAGCCCGCGCGCAACGCCTCGCGCTCCGGGCCGTTGCCCAGCCACTGCTGGGCCAGGGTGTTTTCCAGCACCACTTGGCCGTCGGTGCGGCGCAGTACACACAGGGCGACTGGCGCGGTTTGGATCACGTCGCGGCCGAACGCTTCGCTTTCGATCAACGCCTGGATGCGATGGATCGAGGGCACGATAAAACGTTGGTCGACGCGGCGCATCACCAGCCAGATCAGCGCGAGGCTGAACAAGCAGAACAACAGCGAACCGAGCAGTTGCTTCCACAACCCGTTGACCACCGCGCGCAGGTCGATGGAATACATCAGTTGCCAGTCCGAGGATTTAAGGTGCTTGCGAATCACCAAGTGGTCGGGCAGCAAGCCGTTACCGACAAAGCCGAAAAAGTTCTCTTCCCTGGGCTTGAGGCGTTGCTGCTTCAACTGTGCGTCGTCGCTGTTGGTGAACACCAGCGCGCCCTGCGAGTTAAGCATCATGAACTCGCCGGCGCTGTGGTCGCCGAGGGTTTGTGACACCTCGCGGCTTTGCATTTCCAGGCCCAGCCAGCCGGAGTCGTGGTCGCGCTCATCAAGACGGATGAAAATGTACAGGTGCGAGTGTTGCTCGGTCGTGTCGCTCAGCCACACCTCGTTCAGCGTGTTCGGGTCGCTGTGTTGCAAGGCCTTGAGACGGTTGAGCATGCACTTGGAAATCGGCAGCACTTGCGCCGTCGCGTTGTACAGGCGCGTCACCTGTGGCGTGGGGTCGGCGTTCACATAGAGCAGGTTGAGCTGCTTGTTCTTGAGGTAGTCGCGCATGCGCGTGGTCAGCCAGATGCTCCACTGGCTGCCGGGCGTATCGCCCAACTGCACGTGCAGTTCTTCGGGGGAGGGCGGGTAAATCGTGGATTGCTTGGGCACCGCGGAGAGGCTGAGGCTTTCGAGCAGCGCCTCGCGGTTGGTGAAAAACGTATGCGCTTCGGCGATCGCGCTGCTCATGTAGCCACGACGTTGGGAAATGTCGTTGTTGAAGGTCGACAGCAGGAAAGTGTAAACCCCACTGAGGATGCCGATGAGCAGCACGGTCGCAAAAATACGCAGCAGCCTTCTGGCGGCTTCGGGTCGGGAGAGGACAGGGTTGATCTGCAGCAGATAACTTTTCAATCGCATTGGCGCACTTTAAGTGTCGGCCAATGCGCGTGGCATAAGACGATCCTTAAAAGGCCGGCTATTTGTAATACATGTCCACCACCACGGCGGCGTCGAACGCGCCGGGTAGCGGCAAGGTGCGCCATTTCACGTCGGCGCGAAATTCATCCTGGCTTGTGCCCCGTCCCATCAACTCCTGCAACGTGAACCAGGTGTTGAAGGGGAGTTGCTGTTGGCTCTCGACGCGCGACAACGAGATGCCCACCGAGCTGTTGTTATCCGGCACCAACAAACCATTGCTTACGCTGCCGCCGCCCGGCGTGGTGGCGAAGCGCGCGCTGACGGTGTAAGGCGTGTCGCAGCCTTTGTTCAGGCCCAAACTGAAGTTTGCGCTGCTGGCCACTTCACCGATCGAGGCTTTGCGCGACGGCGTGGGAAAGCTGACCGTGCTGGGGCTGATGGTCAACTCGGGCGTGCACGGCACGAAGCGAATGCCGTTCATGCCGGTGACCACGTAGTTGAAGTTGCTGTTGGGCCGTGCGTTGAGCCCAAGCACGCCGTCGAGCTGGAACACGCGGTACGCGTTCAATGTACTGGCTTGGCCGCTGGGCGGGGTAGGGTCGTACTTCTCGATGAATACGCTGAAGTTAAGGGTGAAGCGTGCGTACTGCCAGCCCGTGCAGTTGGCGGTGCAGCCACGGTGCGAATAGAACCCGGTACTGACTTTACCGGTGCTTTGCGTAATCGGCTGGTTGTTGTAACGGATACCCACGCGAATGCCCTTGCCGATGCTGACGTTGGCCGGGTTGACGTAGAAATACACCAGCTCGTTGCCGTAGTTGTAGTCGTCCCGGCAGATCACATTGGTCGAACGTGGGCCGGATTCCCAGATGATGCTGCCGTTGGGCGCATCGGCGGCGACCGCCAACGCGGTGCCCAGCGCCTCTTGGGTGATGATCGAATCGGTGCCGTCTTCACGGCAGGCCAGCGCATGGCTGGTGGCCGGCAAGACGGCGCAGGCCCACAGCAGCATCGGCAAAAAACGTTGGGTGAGTGACATAGGTGCAAGTACCCCGCGATTGATTACTTGAGTACCGCGCTGCGGCGGGCCTGCAAGCCAATATCGTTGATTTCGGTGAAGTGAAGGGTGGTGCCGGTTGGCAACGGGTTCGGCGCGCTCAGGGTTTTGTGCTCGTAGGGTTTGAGCAGCAGGTAATCGCTGAGCGCCACGTTGTCAGTTTGCAAGTTCACCAGCGATACGTGGAACGCGCTGGGGTTGCTGACCGTGACACTGCGCCCGGCGTCGCTGCGCCACTGCAATTGCTGCACCGCCTCGGCCGAGCCGCCCTTGAGCGCGGGCGGCCGATAGAACAGCTTGAGCCGTTGGCGTATCGCAAACTGCACGCTGTTGGGGTCTTCGGGCTTGAGCGGTATCTCCATGATGTTCAGCCAGAACAGCGATTCGCGATCGCTGGGCAAGCCTTCACCGGCATACAGGATGCGCAATGCGTGATGCTCCCCGGCGGCCAACTGCACCAGCGGCTCGGTGGCGGCAAACGGTACATTGCGGTCGGTGGCCGGTTCCTCGCCGGTGATCCAGGTTTGCACCACCACCTCGCGTGAGGCCTGGTTGACCACGTTGATGCTGGCTGCCTTGTCCTCGCCGAAGTAGATCAGGCGCGTGCCTTCGATCTTCAGCGCCGCGCTGGCGGGCGGCGTAAGGGCCAATATCGCGCTGGTGAGTAACAGCATTCTGAGTAGAAACAGGTGCACAGCAAAACTCCATGGGAGCGTGTGGGGACGCAGGCCATGGTAGGGCGCGGGATGCGCGAGGGCTTTCAGGCGATTCTTAAAAATCAGCCGGGGTGCCGGGGCAGCGTTTCAGAATTGCCTTAAAGGCAGGCTTCGGCGCTGACGGTAACGTGCTCGGCGTTGATTGATCGACGTGGCTGCCAACTGTCAGGTTTACCCTATGTCCAATAAAGCGTTACGCCTTCTGATTGCCGATGCAGACCTGCTGCAGCGGGTCAACATCGAAAAAATGCTCAACCAGCTGGGCTATTACCGGATCGCCCCGTTGAGTGCGTTCGACCAATTGCAGGCGTTGACGAAGGCGGGAAGCGTGGCGTTCGACCTGTTGATCATCAACACCGCGCTGGTGCCCGCGCGGCAGGTCAACCTGTTGAAGTTTTGCCATGACAACCCGTTGATTCGCCACACGCTGATCTATGACGGGCGCTGTGCGCAGCGTTCACGGGCGTCGGTGTTGGTCAGCCAAACCTTGCACCTGTCGTTGGCGCAATCGCCGGACCTCAATTCGCTGCGCCGTTGCATGGAAATCGTCGACCCGACGCACAGTGCACCGGTGGTCGAGCGGCCGACCTTGCGCGCTGTCGACACACGCGTTCAGCCACGTTCGGCGACGCCGCGTGCGAACTACCACGGCGACCCGGCGGTGGTGGCCTGCGCGGTCGGCTTGTCGCCCAAACGCTGATCAAACCGGCAGGCTGAGGCGTACCGGCACCGACTTGGCCGCCGGCACCTTGCTGCGCTCGGCGTGGTGCCACAGCGGCACCAGCGGGTTGCATTCAGGGTAATACGCCGCCGCGCAGCCTTCGGGAATGTCGTAAGCGACAATTTCCAGTGGCCCGACCTGACGCTTCACCGCAGGCTCTATCGCGGTGGTCAGCATCACCCCTTGGCCGTTCGCAAAACCCAGCCGCGCGATGTCATTGCAGTGCATGAAGATCACTTCGCGGGTGCCGCTGATGCCGCGAAAACGGTCCTCGTAGCCATAAATCGTGGTGTTGAATTGGTCGTTGCTGCGCAGCGTCATCAGTTGCAGCACGTCGCGCGGCGCTGTTTTTGCTTTCGCCTCGACATTCACGTCATCGTCTTCATTCAGCGTGCTTGGCAGCACAAACTGCGCCTTGCCGCTGTCGGTCAGCCATTCGCGCTGGGCCACGGCAATCGGGCGGTGGAAACCTCCGGGCTCGGCCATGCGCGTTTCCATGTCGTGGAAGATCTTCGGGTAAATCGTCGCGATGGCCGTGCGTACCCGCGAGTAGTCCTCGCTCCAGCCTTGCCAGTCAATCGTGCAGCCCGCGCCGAGCGTGGCTTGAGCCAAGCCGGCGACAATGCTGGTTTCTGCGCGCAAGTGCGGGCTGGCCGGTTCCGCACTGCCGTGCCAACCGTGGATGCAACCGGTGCTGTCTTCGGTGGCCCAGGTTTGTTCGACGCCGTTCTGACGGTCGATCTCGATGTGCCCAAGGCATGGCAACAGCCATTGGTTTTGGGTCGCCAGCAAGTGCGTGCGATTGAGTTTGGTCGCGATCTGCACGTTAAGTTGCAGCGCCTGCCAGGCCGGTTCCATGCGCGAAGTGTCGGGAATCGCCCGCAGGAAGTTGCCGCCCAAGCCGATGAAACCTTGCACCCGCCCCGCCAAAATGCCTTCGCAGGCGTCTACCGTGCACAGCCCCGTTTGCTCCGGGACCTTGAAACCGAAGTGCTGCTCGATCAATTGCACCGGGACTTTTTTCGGGTCTTCGGTGATCCCGACGGTGCGCTGGCCCTGCACATTCGAATGGCCGCGCACCGGGCAGATGCCCGCGCCGGGCTTGCCGAAATTGCCGCGCATCAACAACAGGTTCACCAGCATCTGCACGTTCTGCACGCCATGCCGATGTTGGGTCAGGCCCATGCCATAGACCATCATCACCCGGTGGCTGCGCGCATACACCTGCGCCGCCGCTTCGAGGGCACTGCGGCTGAGTCCGGATTGGCGCTCGATGCGCGGCCACTCGCAGGCGCGCGCCAGCGCCGCGAACGGCTCAAAACCTTCGGTATGTTGCGCAATAAACGCATGATCAAGCACTGCGGCGCGCCCCTCGCGTTGCGCCTGGTCGTCCATCTCCAGCAGCACCTTGGCCATGCCGAGCAGGGCGGCGCTGTCGCCGCCGATAGCGACCTGGTGATACTGGGTGCTGATCACGGTTGATTGCGGGGTGAGCATTTCGACCGGCGATTGCGGGTTGACGAAGCGTTCCAGCCCACGCTCGCGCAGCGGGTTGAAGGTGATGATCGGTACATCACGTTTACGCGCCTCTTGCAGCGGGTGCAGCATGCGCGGGGCGTTGCTGCCGACGTTCTGGCCGAAGAAAAACAGGCAGTCGGTGTGTTCAAAATCCTCCAGCGTCACCGTGCCGACCGGTATGCCGATGCTTTCCTGCAACCCCACCGACGTGCTTTCGTGGCACATGTTCGAACTGTCGGGCAGGTTGTTGGTGCCGTAGGCCCGCGCGAACAGTTGGTACATGAACGAGGTTTCCAGCGACGCGCGCCCCGACGCGTAAAACACCACACTGTCGGGTGGCAGGCTGCGCAATTGCGCACCGATTTCGCGGTAAGCCTCTTCCCACGACGTCTCGCGGTAGCGGTCACTGGCCGCGTCGTACTGCAGCGGATGGGTCAGCCGCCCGTGCTGTTCCAGCGCATAGTCAGACCAGCCGCGCAGTTGCGTCAGCGTGTGCTCGGCAAAGAACGCTGGCGAGGTCTTCAGCGCGGTCAACTCCCACGCCGTGGCCTTGGCGCCGTTCTCGCAAAACTCCAGCGCGTGCGGCTTGCCAGGCTTGGCCCACGCGCAGCTGACACAGGCAAAACCGTCCGGTTTGTTCTGTTTGAATAGCGCTTTGGCCGCTTTGCCGAAGGCCTGTTCACGCCACAGAATTCTCATCACTGATTGTGCGGAACCCCAGCCGCCAGCCGCGTGGGTGTAGGGCTGAAAGTGTTTTTTTGGATAGATGAGCATGGCTGCACCTGAAAGCGTTATCGGTGGGGGATAACGCTACGACGAGTGCGGTGGGCAAAAGGTTCGAGCCAGGTTCCGGGCGGCAGGCTGACCGCTCGTCCGGCGGGCCTGTGGATTTGTTGAACGTCCGTTTATTCGCCCCGGCCATATCCATCACGGCGGCTGAGTTTTCTGATCCCTGAGTTTTCTGATCAATGCCTGCCGATAAAAAAATAGCCTGTCGTGAATAGCATGCCGAGCGGAGATACACCTGATGAACGACCTACCTGCAGTTAGCCCAGCCATTCAGCCTTTGCCCTTTGAGCCGTCATTCGAACAGATCCCTGAGGATGAAGCGCAGACCAGCAAGGAGTTGGCCGAAACGCTTCGCGGCATCATGCAAACCACTTTTGAAGACAGTGGGCATGCCACACGCAGCGTGCACGCGAAAGCCCATGGTCTGTTGCGTGGGCACATCACGGTGCTGGACAACCTGCCCGCCGCCCTGGCGCAAGGCGCGTTCGCCAAACCAGTGAAGCTGCCGGTGTTTATGCGCTTTTCGACCAACCCTGGCGACGTGCTCGACGACAAGGTTTCCACGCCCCGTGGGCTGGCGGTGAAAATCGTCGGCGTAGACGGTCCACGGCTACCTGGCAGTGACGGTGAAGTGACTCAGGATTTCGTCATGCAAAACGCCAAGGCCTTTACTGCCGCAACGCCCAAGGCGTTTTTGAAAACCCTGAAGCTGTTGGCGAAGACCACCGACAAGGCTCCCGGCATGAAAAAAGCCCTGTCGGCGGTGCTGCGTGGTGTGGAAGCGACGATTGAATCGCTGGGCGGCGAAAGCGGCACCCTGAAGAGCCTCGGCGGCCACCCGCAAACGCATATCCTCGGCGAAAGTTTTTCCAGTGTGGTGCCGATGCTCTACGGCCCGTACTACGCCAAAGTGGCGGTGGTGCCGGTGTCTTCGAACCTGACCGCGCTGACTGATTTGCACGTGGACTTCGGCGACAACCCGAACGGCCTGCGCGCCGCAGTCGAAGCCTACTTTGCGCAGAGCGGCGGCACCTGGGAGGTGCGCGTGCAGTTGGCCACCGACCTCGACAAAATGCCGATTGAGGATGCCTCGGTGCAATGGCCTGAAGACCTCAGCCCGTATGTCACCGTGGCGCGTATCGAGCTTGAACCGCAGGCGGCCTGGAGCCCTGAAAACGTGCAGAAAATTGACGATGGCATGGCGTTCAGCCCGTGGCACGGGCTGGCCGCGCATCGCCCATTGGGGGGTGTGATGCGCGTGCGCAAGCCTTCCTACGAGATGTCGTCGGGGTTTCGCGCCGAGCACAACGGCTGCCCGATGCATGAACCGCGACTGGCGCAGGATGCCGGGCCGTCAATCACGCCATAACGGCAGGTTCTCGTCAGTCAGCGTCCAGTGCGGCTGGCGGGGTTTGAGGCAGACCCCGCCGACCCAGCGCTCGTGGCTGGCGTGGTCGAGCCAATACGCATCTCCCTTGAGCACTGAGTGCCCCAAAGCGGTCAGTGCCAACCCGCGCCGAGGCCAGGGTTGCGCGGTGTCGGCTTCGCTGAGCAACGGCTGCTCGCCATCGATCAACGGCCGCAGCAACGCGTGAAACATCATGTCCCCGAGGAACGGCAGCGGCTCCCGCTTGCCTATCAACTCCGCAAAGACCCGGCCGAACGGCACCGCGCCCACCTCGGCGATGTAGCTCAGGGCCAAGCGTTCGGTCAGCGACAATCCATCCTGGCTGCCCGGCAATTCCTGTAACTGTCGGCGCAAAGCCCGCGCCATCAACGGCAGCGCCGTGTGTGTGCCGTGGGCCAACTGCGAAAGCTTCACCGGCGAACTGTCGCAGTAGGCCGCCCACGCTTGTTTGGCCAGATTTACCGCTTGGTCATCGATAACGCGTCGCTGCGGCCATAACCACGCCAGCACGTCGGGCGCCAATTGGCCGATGCCGATAAAACGTTCAACACCCGGAACATGATCGACCTCGATCAGCTCAAGCGTGTTCGGTGCATGTTCAAGACCTGCCAACGCGCGGATCAGGAATAACTGGTCATAAGCATCCGCTTCGCACCACAGCACGCTGTGAGCGGCGCTGGCGAGGGTTTGCAGCCGGTTGTATTCATCGTCAACGCGATGCGCTACCTCGCTGTGGTCGATGGCAAAGGCCTGGCTGATAAATGAGCTGCGCACTGCGCGGAATTCCTCGCGGGGCAGGGCGCGAACCGGGCCCATGCACAGTGGGTCGCTGAGCATCTGAAACTGCCCCTTGAACCCGCCAACTTAAGGCTGTGGGCAATGTCGTTGCCACAGCGCCAGTGGCAGGTGCGCGCTTCGTCGCTGGCGGCGAAATCGGGGTGGCGGGCGGCGAAGTCGATGGCGTCGACGTGCGCTTTAAGCTTGGGCCAACTGCTGAAGCCGAGTTGTTTGGCGATCTGCCATTGGGCCTGCGACAAGGTGGCGGCGGGGTCCTGGCTTTTCAGGCGCGGCAAGAGTTCCTTGGCGCGTTTGCGCTGCTGCTCCAGGTTGAGGCGGCCATCGGTAGTGGAGGCTGAAGGATGTTGCGACATACGATCTCCTTGCACAGACCTTTTCCGCTTAAAGGTTGGGAGTCGTAGAAATGAGGTGAAGCGTGATTGTCTTGGGCGCAGCCCTTTCCGCGGAAGGTGGCGTAGAGAGCGCCAGGCGGTAAATATAAGGCACTGCGGCGGCGGATTGCAACGGGGTTTCGCGCATCGAGCAGTGTGGGGCGAGCCTCGCGCAAGGCTCGGCCCCACTGTCGCCCGAGTGTTGGCGTTTACAAAATGCTTAACGGGTAGCTGATGATTACGCGATGTTCATCGCTGTCGCGTTGGGTGGTCACTTCCGTGCGCAACGAGGCGTGGCGCAAGGCAATGCTCAGGTTCTTCAACGGGCCTTGCTGGATCACATAGCTGACCGTGAGGTTGCGTTCCCATTCGCTTTTATCGCCGGTGGGCGTGCGTATGTTCGAGCCGCTTTCGTACATGCCGAGGAAGCTCAGGCCGGGTACGCCGACCGTGGCAAAGTCATAGCCGTAACGCACCTGCCAAGTGGTTTCGCCGGCGCGCTGGAATTTGCCGATCATCGACTCGGTCATGAAGTACGCCGTGGAACCGTCACCCTGGTTCAGCCACACCGCGTCGCTGTCGCCGCTGACTTGTTGCAGGCCGGCAGACAGTGTATGGCCGTTGATCAAATACGTGAACTGGGCACTGCTCAGGCGGCTGTCGACTTTGCCTTTGGTCACGCCGTTGCCGTAGTAGCCAAAGGTGTAGAAGGCCGGGTCGTTGCTGTTGGCGCCATCGGAACGGTTGTCGAAGTGCCGCAGGTCGGTGCGCAGGGTGCCGGGGCCGATCTGCCAGTCGTATTTCAGGCCAAGGAAGTGCTGTTTGTAGAAGTCCTGAAGGTTGCCGTAGTAGTACTGCAAGGTCAGGTCTTTTGTCGCTTTGTAGTCGACCCCGCCGTAATAGAACTTGTTGACGAATTCACCGGTGACGGCATTGTTGGCGCCCGGAATCGACATGCCCATTTGGTTGCTTGAGCCGCGACCTTTTACGTGTTCCAACTGGCCGAGGGTGAAGGTGAAATGGTCGAGGTCTTTGGACTGCACCTGGCCCCCGTTGAACGTCTGTTGCAGCATGCGATCGGTGGCCATCACGACCGGCAGCATCGGCACCAGGGTGCCGTATTTCAGCTCGGTTTTGGCGAACCTGGCCTTGGCGGTCATGCCCAGGCTGCCGAACTCATCCACCGCGCGGCCATCGGAGCCGGTGGGGAACACGTTGCCATTGAACGCGGTGTGTTGCGGGTTGTAGTGGCGACCTTTGCCGGAGTCCAGGCGCACACCGAACATGCCGATAGCGTCGACGCCGAAACCTACCGCGCCTTGGGTGTAACCCGACTCGAAGTTGGCGATAAAGCCTTGGCCCCATTCCTGGGTGTAGTTAGGGTCTGCCGCGCCGCTGCGGTTGTCGGCATTGCTGAAGAAGTTGCGGGCCAGCACATTCAGCTTGCTGTCTTCCACCAGGCCTGCGGCATAGCCTTGTTGGGCGATGAGCAGGCCGCAGAGGCCGGCCAAAACGGTGGGTGCGCGATTGAAAAGCTCCATCGGAGTGATCCCCATGTGTGATTAGTGTTTTTTGAGGGCAGTCAAAAGCGGCAGTGGTGTTTCTAGTTTTTTTCAGGAGACCGGCAGTCGCACCGGCGGCAAGCGGTACAGAATGAACAGCGCCAGCACGCCAATTGCGGCGCACAGCAACAGGCCGACACCCACCGACTGGGCCAGCGCATCACGCGCCAGGTTCAGCCAGGGTGAAGGCTCCAGGGTGGCGTGCAGCAACACTTGCGGGTCGGCATACAGCGCCAGGCCTTCGGCGTTGCCCGCCGCGAGAAACACCCGCTGCAAGTTGCTGCTGTAGAGCAGGTTGACCAGCACACCCATGCCGGCCGTGCCGAGCAAGCCGCCGACCAATCGCAGCGATTGGGTCAGCGCCGTGGCGATACCGAGGAACTGGCGCTCGGCCAGGGTTTGCGTGAACACCGTGAGGTTCAGCAGAATAAATCCCAGGCCCAGACCCGCCAGCAAAATCAAACCGAGCAACAGGTTGAACGAGGCCCCACGCCCGACCAGCGCCAGGCCGAGGCACGCCAGCAGCAGCGCGACAAAACCCGCCAGCGGCAAATGGTTGGGGTTGCGCAACCGTGTGACCACGCGGCTGTTAATGATGGCGCCGAGCGTGATGCTCAATGCCAGCGGCGTGATCAGCAAGCCGGCGTCCTGCGGCGAGTAGCCATAGGCGCCTTGCAGCAATAGCGGCAAGTAGAACAACAGCGAAAACATGATCGCGCCGGCGGCCATCGACAGCACAAACAGCAAGCGCATGCTCGGCAAACTGAATAGCGCAACCGGCAGCAGCGCATGCGCGCAGCGCCGTTCCCAGTGCCACAAGGCGATGATCGCGGCAATGCAGGCGAGCCCCAAACTCGCGCTCAAGGCCAGGCTCGAATGCCCCAGCCATTCCACAAACAGTTGCAGACTGCCCAGCGCCAGCGCGATCAACAGCGCGCCGGGCCAGTCCAGGCGAATGCCGCTGCGCTGTTGCGGGCGATACCAGGGCAGGTAACGCCAGGCGATCAACAAGGCCAGGCAACCCAACGGCAGGTTGATGTAAAACACCGAACGCCAGCCGTAAACGCCGGTGAGGTAGCCGCCCAGCCCGGGGCCGATCGCATTCACCACACTGAACATCGCACTCAACAACATTTGCCAGCGCAGGCGTTGGCGGGTATCGGGAAACAGTTCGGGGATGCAGGCGAACGCGGTGCCGATCAACATGCCGCCCCCCACGCCCTGCAGCGCGCGGCCGAGCACCAATACCAGCATGTCGTTGGCCATCGCGCAGGCCAGCGAGGCCAGGGTAAAAATCAATGTGGCGGCCAGCACGAAGGGCTTGCGCCCGTAGTAATCGCCCAGCCGCCCGAAAATCGGAATGGTCACAATGGACGCCAACAGATAACCGGTGGCGACCCACGCATAGAGTTCAAAGCCATGCAGTTCGGCAACAATGCTCGGCAAAGCGTTGCCGATCACGGTCTGGTCCAGCGCCGAGAGCATCAGCACCAGCGAGATGCCGAGCATGGCCAACAAGGCTTGCTTGAAACTCAGGGGAGGGTGGGCCGCCACGCTCATCGTCGGTCCTCAGCGCAACGCAGCAACGGCAGCTTTGATGCGCGCGCAGCCTTGGTCGAGGGTGCTGATGTCGGTCGCAATCGACATGCGAAAAAACGGTGCCAGGCCATACGCGGTGCCCGCGACCACCGCCACGCCCTGGCTTTCCAGCAGGTACATGACCACCTCGCTGTCGCTGTGCAGCGTGGTGCCGTCGGGTGTGGTTTTACCCAGCAGGCCGGCGCAATTTACGTACAGGTAAAACGCGCCGTCCGGCTTGCGGCAGCTCAGCCCCTCGATGGCGTTAAGCAGCTCCAGGCAACGGTCGCGGCGTTGCTGGTAAACCACCACGCTGTGCTTGACGAAGTGCTGGTCGCCGTTGAGCGCCTCGACCGCTGCGGCCTGGCTGATCGAGCAGGCATTGCTGGTGGACTGCGATTGCAGGGTGGCCATGGCACCGATCAGGTCGGCGGGGCCGGCGGCGTAACCGATGCGCCAGCCGGTCATGGCATAGGTTTTGGACACGCCGTTGACCAACAGCGTGCGCGCGCTCAAGGCCGGTTCGATGGCCAGAATATGCGGGTTGTCGAGGCCGTCGAAACGGATGTGCTCGTAGATGTCATCGGTCATCAACAGCACCTGCGGGTAGTCCAGCAACACGTCGGCAAGGGCACGTAATTCGCTGTGGCTATAGCTGGCGCCGGTGGGGTTGCTCGGTGAATTAAGCAGCAGCCAGCGGGTGCGTTCGGTGATTGCTGCGCGCAGTTGCGCAGGCGTCAGCTTGAAGCCGTTGTGCTCGGGGCAGGCGAGAGTCACCGGCTCGCCTTCGCAGGCCAGCACCATGTCCGGGTACGACACCCAGTACGGCGCCGGTATCAGTACTTCATCGCCCGCGCCGAGGGTGGCGGCGAAGGCATTGAAGATTGCGCTCTTGGCGCCGCTGGTGACCAGCACATGCTGCGCGCTGTAGGTCAGGCCGTTTTCGCGCGCCAGTTTGTCGACAATCGCCTGGCGCAGTTCCGGTGTGCCGGCGTTCTGCGTGTAGCGGGTTTCACCGCGCTCGATAGCGGCGTTGGCGGCCTGGCGAATATTCGGTGGGGTATCGAAGTCCGGCTCGCCGACCACCAGGTTAATGATGGACTGGCCTTGGCGACGCAGCTCGTTGGCGCGGTCGGACGCGGCGCTGCTGGGCGATGGTTTGATGCGTTGCACACGGGCGGCGATGCGGGAGGCGGTCACGGGCGTTCCTCGTTGATGGCGTTGACGGGGCCACAGTACGAGGCGCGGGGGAGGCGGCGATAAGACGAGATCGTTCTGGTTTGATAGGAACTGCTTATGGCTGGCTGCGCACCAAACAAGTGCGCCCAGCCCCGCGTGCTCCGGGCGGGTGCCTTGAGGGGTGGATGTGCGTCAGCCATAGCGAAGCCTTATGGCTGTGGCCTGGGTTTTGCAATCACTTGGGCACGCCTGCCGAATTTTTGATGGAGTGGTTAAAGCAGATCAAAAGCGCTTTTGTGGGAGCGGGCTTGGTCGCGATTGCGGTGTATCAGATAAGTATTTTTCAACTGACACACCGAATCGCGAGCAAGCCCGCTCCCACAGTGTTGACCGAGTTCGGCTTGGGGGGTTGGTAAACCCAATAACGGGTAAGTACCCAATCCAGCAGACACCCCTATGACGCGCAACAGCGCGGCATCAAACCCCCACTCATCCTTACAAGAGCACCGCCCACTTGAACCTGCGTCGATTGAAGTATTTCGTAAAGTTGGTCGACATCGGCAGCATGACCCAAGCCGCCGATGTGCTGCATGTGGCGCAACCGGCGTTAAGCCAGCAACTGGCAACCCTGGAAGCCGAGCTGCAACAACAACTGCTGATTCGCACCAAGCGCGGCGTCACGCCCACCGAGGCGGGCAAGGTGTTGTATGGGCATGCGCAAATCATCCTGCGCCAGTGCGAACAGGCCCAGAGCGACATCAACGCCACCGGCCAGGCGTTGTCCGGGCAGGTCTCGGTCGGGCTCGCACCGGGCACCGCCGCGTCGGCGTTGTCGCTGCCGCTGTTGCGCACGGTGCGCGAGCGGCACCCGGGCATCCTGCTCTACCTCAATGAAAACTTCGGCACCACGCTGAGTGAGCTGATCATGAACGGGCGCATGGACATGGCCGTGCTCTACGGCGGGCGCGAAGTGCATGGCTTGAGTTTCGTCTCGCTGTTGCGCGAGCCGCTGTACCTGGTGAGTGCCGACCCTGCGATTGCAACGCGTGATGACATCCCGCTGGCCGAGCTGGCCGATATGGACATGCTGTTGCCGCGCCCCTACAACGTCATGCGCCGCCTGGTCGATGAGGCCTTTCTGCGCATCGGCCTGGGCGCGCGGGTGGTGGCCGAAATCGAGTCGTCGACCACGCTCACGGCAGCTGTGGCCGACCACTTCGGCTCGACCATCCTGCCGGAGTCGTCGGCGCGGGTGATGGTGGCTGCCACCTCGGTGCACATGTGCCGCATTGTCCAGCCCGAGGTAGAAGCACCGCTGGCGCTGTGCTTGTCCGGGCACTTGCCGTTGTCGGTGCCGGCGCAGGCGGTCAAGGCGATCCTGCTGGAATTGGTTGCGCAGATGCGTGGCAGCTTGATCTGAGGGGTCATAAGGTCGGCTTATCACCCCAAAGCCAAAGCGTCTTGGCTGCTTTTCGAGGGGCTCGGTAGATTGGGCCTATCCACTCAAGACACGCTCGACAGGCAGGGGCCGTACATGGATTCAGCACGTATCAAGGGGTTGATGGATTTGCTCGCCGAATCCGATCTGCTGGAACTGAGCCTCACCGAAGGCGACACCACGCTGCGGCTGTTCAAGCAGCCGGGGCAGGGCGTTATCAGCGCAGCGCCCAGCGTGAGCGCAGCGCCGCCACCCGCGGTAGCAACCGCCGCCCCCAGCGCTGTGGAAATCAAGGCCAGCCTCTACGGCGTGCTGCACCTGACGCCCGCTGTCGGCGAAGCGCCCTTCGTGAGCGTCGGGCAAGCCATCGAGGCGGGCCAGACCGTGGCGGTGATCGAGGCGATGAAGATGTTCCACCCGGTCAAGGCCAAGGTCGCCGGCAACGTCCTCGCGGTGCTGGCGCAGGCCGGGGTTGAAGTTGAAGCCGGCCAGGCCTTGTTTCGACTCGGTTAACCCCCACGCGTATTGGTTATTCAGGTGACTACAATGTTCGATAAAGTGCTGATCGCCAACCGTGGCGAAATCGCCCTGCGCATTCAGCGTGCCTGCCATGGCCTGGGCATCAAGACCGTGGCCGTGCACTCCGAGGCCGACCGCCACGCGCAATATGTGCAAAACGCCGACGAGTCGCTGTGCATCGGCCCCGCGGCACCCGGCCTGAGCTACCTGAACCAGACGGCGTTGCTGTTTGCCGCGAAGGTCAGCGGCGCGCAGGCGATTCATCCGGGTTACGGGTTTCTCTCGGAAAACGCCGGGTTTGCCGAGCGCATTGAAGCCGCGGGCCTGACGTTTATCGGCCCAAGCGCTGCCTGCATTCGCACCATGGGCGACAAAGTCGCTGCCAAGCGCGCCATGCGTGAAGCCGGTGTGCCGTGCGTGCCGGGGCCGGATTCAAGCATGCCGGGCGACGATGCGAGCATCCTCGCGATTGCCGCTGAAATCGGCTACCCGGTGATCGTCAAGGCGGCGGGTGGCGGTGGCGGTCGCGGCATGCGCGTGGTGCACGAAGCGGCCGACTTGCTGGCCGCCATCGGCCTGACGCGTGAAGAAGCGCGCCTGGCGTTTGGCAACCCGCAGCTGTATATCGAGAAATTCCTCGGCCACCCACGGCACGTGGAAATCCAGGTGCTGTGCGATGCCCATGGCCATGCGATCTGGCTGGGTTGCCGTGATTGCTCGCTGCAACGCCGGCACCAGAAAGTGCTGGAAGAAGCCCCGGCACCGGGTATTGATCCGGCGCTGATCGCCAAGGTCGGCGAACGCTGCGCCCAAGCGTGTCGGCAGATCGGCTATCGCGGCGTGGGCACTTTTGAGTTTCTGTTTGAGAACGGCGAGTTCTTTTTTATCGAGATGAATACGCGCCTGCAGGTGGAACACCCGGTCACGGAGATGACCACCGGCATCGATATTGTTCAGCAACAACTGCGCATGGCGCGTGGTGAGGTGCTGAGCCTGCGCCAGCAGGATGTGCAGCTTAACGGGCACTCGCTGGAGTGCCGCATCAACGCCGAAGACCCGAGCACCTTTATGCCGACACCGGGCCTAATCCAGCGCTGGGAAGTGCCGGGCGGCTTTGGCGTGCGCGTTGATTCGCATGTCACCACCGGCTATCGCGTGCCGCCGTATTACGACTCGATGGTGGCCAAAGTCATCACGCATGGCGCCACGCGTGAAGAAGCCATGGCACGCATGCGCCTGGCCCTGAGCGAAATGCGTGTGGAGGGCATCAGCACCAATATCGCGCTGCACCGCGACATTCTTGACGACCCGGCCTTCTGCGCCGGCGGTGTCGACATTCATCACCTGGAGCGCTGGTTACAGCAAAGGAGTCCAACATGAGCACTGCCGATCGGCACGCTGGCCCGACCATCAGCCTGTTGGGCTCCAGCGCCTTGCTGTTCGAAGCACCGGGCGAACTCGACCTGGCCCCGCAACAGCGCATCTGGAGCCTGGCTTTGCTGGCTGGCGAATGGCCGGAAATTCGTGAAGCCGTCCCCGGCATGAATAACTTGATGCTGACGTTTCTCACGCCGCCGCGCGAGCTGGACGCACTGTGCGACCGCCTCTTGCAGGCGTGGGAACACAGCCAGCCGCTGCCGCTGCAAGGGCGTATCGTCGAGCTGCCGGTGGTGTATGGCGGCGAGTTCGGCCCGCACATGGCCGACGTGGTCGCCCACACCGGGCTGAACATCGAGACCATTGCCAACCTGCACTGCGAACCGTTGTACCCGGTTTACGCACTCGGCAGCCACCCCGGTTACTGCTACCTCGGCGGCATGGACCCACGCCTGGCCACGCCGCGCCGCCAAGTGCCGGTACTGAATATCGGCGCCGGTTCGGTGTCGATTGGCGGCGTACAAACCGGCGTGTCTGCGTCGGCAGGCCCGAGTGGCTGGAACACCATCGGGCGTACCGAAATGGCTTTTTTTGACCCCGCCCAAACCCCGCCAGCCATCCTGCGGCCAGGCGATTTCCTGCGCTTGCGCATCGAGAGGATCATTCGATGATCGAGATTCTATCGGCCACCGCCCTGGCCACTGTGCAGGACTTCGGCCGCTTCGGCAGCCTGGGTTACGGCGTGGGTACTTCGGGTGCGATGGACCCGTTGGCGCTGGCCTTGGGCAATGTGTTATTGGCAAACCCCGAAGACGCCGCCGCAATTGAAATACCGCTGTTTCCGTTCGACGTGGGGCTGCTGCAGGACTGCGCGTTCGCTGTGACCGGCGCCGCGTGCGACGCCACCCTCGACGGCCAGCCGCTGCTGCCGAACTGGGTGTATCAGGGCCTCGAAGGTCAGGTGTTGAGCCTCGGTTACCCCACGTCCGGTAGCCGCGCTTACCTGTGCCTCGCCGGAGGCGTGGATGTGCCGATGGTGCTCGGCTCGCGCAGCACGCAACTGCGCGGCGAGTTTGGTGGCCTTGACGGCCGCGCGCTGCAACAAGGTGATCGGCTGGCGGCGTTACGCCCTGGCATCAGCCCATTGGCGTTGGACTTTGGGGTGTTGGCACCCAGCCTGGCGCTGCCCTTGCAGGTGGATGGAGTGCCCGCCATGCGCGTGCTGCCAGCCGCTGAATATGAGCGTTTTCAGCCCGCCTCACGTGCAGCCTTTTGGGCCGGTGAGTGGAAGATCACCACCCAGAGCAATCGCTACGGCTACCGGCTGCAGGGCGAGCCGCTGCTGCCTGTAACGCCCATGGAAATTCGTTCGCATGGCATCGTGCCGGGCGTTATCCAGGTGCCGCACGGTGGCCAGCCGATTATCCAGATGCGCGACGCCCAACCCAGCGGCGGTTACCCCAAGTTCGGCAGCGTGATCGAGGCCGACCTGTGGCGGCTGGGCCAGGCGCCCATCGGCAGCAACGTGCGCTTTGTCGAGTGCAGCTACGGTGAAGCCGTCGAGGCGCTGCAAACCAATCGCCGTTACCTGCGCGAAGTCAGCCGCCTGGTGGGCCTGCACCGTGAGGGAGTTAACGCATGAACATCGACGAAATTCGCCAACTGGCGCTGTGGCTCAAGGAACACCATTTGGCCGGCGCCGAGCTGAGCCGACCGGGCGTGCACCTGGCGCTCAAACGCAGTGTTTCGGCCGAAAGCAGCGGGGTGGCGGCGCCTGCGCCCGTTGCGATTGAACCCGACGTGCTGCGAACCACCGGCCTTGGCCGTTTGCTGCTGACTCATCCGCAACTCAGCGAACCGTGGGTGGCCGTGGGTGACCACCTCAAGGCTGGTCAACTGGTCGCACTGTTGCAAGTGGGCGAGTTGCTGTTGCCACAGCGCAGCCCTTACGCGGCGCGGGTTCTGGATGTACGCGTGCCGTGTGGCAGCACCGTGGGTTATGGCGAAGCCTTTATGGGCCTGGAGCGTCAGCCATGAAAATTGATTTGAACGCCGACCTCGGCGAGGGCTTTGGCCCGTGGCGCATGGGCGAAGACGAAGCGCTGATCAGTCTGGTTTCGTCCGCCAACGTCGCCTGCGGTTTCCACGCCGGCGACCCGTTGATCATGCACAACACGGTGCGCCTGGCCAAAGCCTGTGGCATTGATGTGGGCGCGCATGTCGGCTTCCCGGACCTGGTGGGCTTCGGCCGTCGGCAGATGAACATCGAGATCAAGGAATTGGTCGCCTGTGTGATTTACCAACTGGGTGCGCTGGCGGGCATCGCAGCGGTCAACGGCCATCGCATGACCCACATGAGTTTCCACGGCGCGCTGGGCAATATGGCCGCTGCCGATGCCGCGCTGGCCGAGCCGTTGGTGCGCGCGGTGGCGGCGTTTGACCCCAAGCTGATCATCAGCTCTTCAAGCAGCCGTGCCATCGAGGGCGCGGCGGATAAATGCGGCTTGCGCGTGGCGACCACGTTTCTCGCCGACCGCGCCTATGACGATGACTGCTTGCTGGTGCCGCGCTCGGTCGAAGGCTCGGTGATCAAGCAACCCGCGGCGGTGCTGCGCCGGGTGCGGCAGTTGCTGGAGGAGGGCAGCGTGACCGCCCTCAGCGGCAAGCTGCTGAAGGTGCCGGCCCAGTCGATTCTGCTGCACGGCGACACCCCCGGCGCGGTCGAACTGGCGCGCACCATTCGCCAGGAAATCGAGCAACTGGGCGGGCAGATTACGCCGATTTCCGAGCTCTTAGCCGCGTCATAAGCAGGCCTTATCGCCACACAACCATTGCGTCTTGGTCCAGCGCCTGAAGGCTGGATACAGTCGAACCATCACCCGTAGCACAAGGATTTCTCCATGCCATTTTCCGACTACAAAACCGCGCTGGTCACCGGGGCCTCCTCCGGCATCGGCGCCGCCGTCGTCGAACGTCTGTGCCAGGAAGGCGTGCAGGTGCATGCGCTGGCCCGCAGCGCCGACAAGTTGCAGGCACTCGCGGCCAAAACCGGCTGCATCGCCCACGCGATTGACGTAACCGACCTGGCGGGCCTGACCCGGCTGTTTGCCGAACAGCGCTTCGACATCCTGGTCAACAACGCCGGTGTCGACAAGCCAGGCTCGTTGCTCAAGGCCGACGCCGCCGGTATCGACCTGCTGATCGACGTCAACCTGCGCGCCGTGCTGCACCTGGCGCGCCTGGCCTTGCCGGGCATGGTCGAGCGCGACTGTGGGCACATCATCAACATCAGCTCGATTGCAGCGGCCTACAACTTTGGCGGCAACTCCACCTATCACGCGACCAAGGCGGCGGTGAGCATGCTCTCGCGCCAGTTGCGCATTGATGCGTTCGGCAAGCGCGTGCGGGTCACCGAGATCTGCCCCGGGCGTGTCGCCACGGATATTTTCGCGCATGTGCACGGCGATTCCGAAGAGACCTACAAGCGCTTCGTTGAAGGGTTTGAATTACCGCAGGCCGAAGACATCGCCAACGCCATCGCCTTTGCGATTGCCGCACCGATTGCCGTCAACATCGGCCACATGGAAATCACCCCGACCTTGCAGGTGCCGGGCGGGCTTTCCACCGCACGGCCACAGGACTACCAGGGCTGACTACCCGCCGCTTTAAAAGAACGGATTGATCCGTCAGCGCTGCACCCCCGCCACGGCCACGCCGGGTGATTTTATTTTCTGCCCTAGCCCAATGCCGATAGGGATTGACCATGAAGCAAGACTTCGATTTGGCCGCGATCATGCAGGGCGAATATGCCGAGCTGATCGTCAAGGGCATCGAAATGACCTTGCAGCTGGCGTTGTTCGCTTGGCTGCTGGCGATGGTGCTGGCGCTGACACTGGTGACGGTGCGCCTGACCGGCAATAAACTCGCCGACCGCCTGGTGGCGGGGTACGTGTCTTACCACCGGAATGTGCCGACCCTGGTGCAATTGATGCTGTGGTACTTCGGCGTGCCGACCCTGCTCAGCGAGTCTGCGCAGTTGTGGCTGGCCAACCACAACACTGAATACCTGTTCTCGGTGATTGCCTTGGGGCTGTGCCAGGGCGCGTATTTCTGTGAAGACATTCGCAGCGGCCTGCGCGCGATTCCCGCCGGGCAGACCGAAGCGTCGAGGGCGTTGGGCCTCGGTTACGTGCGCTCGATGCGCTACGTGATCCTGCCGCAAGGCGTGCGCAATTGCCTGCCGTCGCTGATCAACCACACCGTGCTGTTGTTCAAGAACACCAGCCTGGCGATGGCCATCGGCGTGATGGAACTGACCTACGCCACCCGCGAAGTCGAGAACTACACGTTCCGCACCTTTGAGTCGTACCTGGTGGCCACGCTGTTCTACCTGGTGTTTTCACTGCTGCTGATGGGCGCCGGCGCGTTGCTTGCCCGGCACTTCAGCAAAGCCCTGGCGAGGTAGACGGCCATGTTCGATATGTTTGCGATAGTCCAGCAAAACTGGACGCTGTTGCTGATCGGCCAATACCCGCACGGGCCGTTGGGCGGCTTGGCGAGTACGTTGATTTTGGCGGCGCTGGCGTTGTTGGTGGCGTTCCCGTTCGGTTTGCTGTTGGCGTTGGCGCGGGTCTCGCCGTGGAAAAGCCTCTACCTGTTCGCCACGGTGTGGGTCTACATTTTGCGCGGCATCCCGTTGCTGATGGTGATCTTCTGGACCTACTTCCTGGTGCCGTTGCTGATCGGTCATAACATCACCGGGTTCATGACCATGCTCTGCACGCTGGTGATTTACCAAAGCGCCTACCTTTGCGAAATCATTCGCGGCGGCATTCAGGCCTTGCCGAGTGGCCAGTACGAAGCGTCGCGCGCCTTGGGCCTGGGCTACGTGCGCACCACGCTGTGGGTGATTTTGCCGCAGGCGCTGTACAACGCGCTGCCCAGCCTGATCAGCCAGTTCATCTCGATCATCAAGGAAACGTCACTGGGCTATGTGATCAACGTGCAGGAAGTGACCTTTGCCGCCAACCAAGTCAACAACCAACTGCTGACCAAGCCGTTTCAGGTGTTTTTTATCCTGGCGATCATCTACTACCTGCTGTGTTTCGGCCTGACGCGTCTGGCCGGTTGGGTGGAGCAGCGCATTGCGCGCAAGCGCCTGGGTGACGGCGGGCAAACCGTGCCAGGGCGTCCGTTGCTGACCACTGATAATTGAAGAGGGTTGCGCTCATGCATCCAATGATCATGTTTTCGAACATCAATAAATGGTACGGCGAATACCAGGCGCTCACCGACATCACGGCGCACGTGCAGCCCGGTGAAGTGGTGGTGCTGTGCGGCCCATCGGGCTCGGGCAAGTCGACCTTGATCCGCACGGTCAACCGCCTGGAAGACATTCAAAAGGGCCAGATTCTGTTCGACGGCCAGGACGTGCACGGCACCGACGCGCAGATCAACCGCCTGCGCAGCCGTGTGGGGTTCGTGTTCCAGAGCTTCAACCTGTTCCCGCACCTGTCAGTGCTGGAAAACATCACCCTGGCGCCCAACAAACTGCGCAACCTCAAGGGCGCGGCGGCAAAAACCAAGGCCATGGAACTGCTCGACCGCGTCGGCCTGGCCCACAAGGCAGGCGCCTACCCGGCGCAGCTCTCCGGCGGCCAGCAACAACGCGTGGCGATTGCCCGCGCCTTGGCGATGGAGCCGCCGGTGATGTTGTTCGACGAGCCAACCAGCGCACTCGACCCGGAAATGGTCGGTGAAGTGCTGAGCGTGATGAAAGGCTTGGCCAAGGACGGCATGACCATGATGTGCGTGACCCACGAGATGAACTTCGCCCGCGAAGTGGCCGACACCATCTGGTTTATGGACGCGGGGCAGATTCTGGAAAAGAGCACACCCGAGGCTTTTTTCAGCCAGCCTTCGCACCCGCGAGCGCAACGTTTTATCGCCGACCTGCGGGCCCATTGAGCTGCAGCGGCGTTGCTCCCTCTGCCCTTTTGCGGGTTCAACTTTCTGGAGATTTACCATGCGTATGAAGCACCTGTTGACCGCGCTGGCACTCGGCCCACTGGCAATCGCGGTGGCTCAAGCCGACCAATTGAGCGACATCATGGCCAAGCAATCCTTGAGCTGCGGCGTGTACGCCGACGTGCCGCCGTTTTCTGCGCCAGACCCAAAAACCCGCGAGCTGGTGGGCATGGACGTCGACCTGTGCAAAGCGCTGGCGAAGACCTTGGGCGTGGCCCTGGAGCTCAAGCCGTTGTCGGTTGAAGCGCGCATTCCCGAAGTAAAAATGGGCCGTGTCGACGTGATTTTCGCCAACCTGGCCTACACCAAAACCCGCGCCGAACAGATCCAGTTCAGCGACCCGTATTACATCGCCAAGGAAACCCTGGTGGTGCGCGCGGCGAATGCTGATCAGCCGAAAAGCTTCTTCAAGGACAAGCGCATCAGCTCGACCAAAGGCTCCACCTCCGAGCAGTCGATTCGCATGGCCGGTGCTACCCCGGTGACGTTCCAGGACACCGGCTCGGCTTACATGGCCCTGCAACAGAACAAGGTGGTGGGCTTGGTCACCAACACCATGACCGCGCTGAAATTGGTCAACCAGGCCAAGGCCGGCGGTGTGGAATTGGCATTGGCCAAAGAGCCGATGGCGCTGGAGCCGATTGGCGCCGGTATGCGCCGTGATGAGCCGGCGTTTCTGGCCAAGGTTAACGAGGCGTTGATGACGATGGAGAAGGCCGGGGAAATCGACGCGATCTGGGACCGCTGGATTGGCCCGAATACCGAGTACAAGATGGTCCGTGAGGACAAGGTGCAGAGCTTGAGCGCACTGAAGTTTGATCCGCTGCCTTAGCGCGAATAGCGCGGCCCGGGGTTGCCGGAGGTGAGCTTAAGTGGGAGCCGGCTTGTTCGCGATTGCGGTACGTCAGATACGTATTTTTAACTGACACACCGCTATCGCGAGCAAGCCCGCTTCCACAGGTTGAGCCGCTGTGTTTGGCAGATTCGCACTCAGGGCTTATTTGTCCTTGCGCGCGTCCATGGTCTTCTGGTGCTCCGCCAGGAAGGGCTGCTCCGCCGGATCAAAGCGGTCGATCCCGGCGGTAAAGCGATGCCAGTACGGATACAGCGGCTCACGGCGCGTCACCGCTTCGATACGCGCAAACTGCTCTTCGGTGAGTTTCAGTTCAGTCGCCGCCAAATTGTCACGCAAGTGTTCTTCAGTGCGCGCACCGACGATCAACGAGGTAATCCCCGGGCGGTCTTTAAGCCACGCCAGGCACGTACGCGCGACCGAAACACCGTGCTCATCACCGACCGCCGCCAGCGTCTCGATAATATCCAGCGCGCGCTCCTGATCATGCACATAGGGTTCCGGCCAGTCGCTACCCTGGCGCGTATTCGCCGGCGGCTTGCGCCCGCGACGTGTCGAACCGGTCAACAAACCTTCGCCCATCGGCCCCCACACCAGCGTACCCACCGACTGGTCCAGCGCCAGCGGCAGCAACTCGTACTCGGCTTCACGCGATTCCGGCGTGTAGTAAATCTGTTGGGTGATCGGCTTGAGCATGCCGTGCAGCTCGGCTTTACCCAAGGTTTTCATCATCTGCCAGGCAGTAAAGTTGCTGGTGCCGAAGTAGCGAATTTTCCCCGAGCCGACCAACAGCCGCAGGGCTTCGAGCGTCTCCTCGATCGGCGTCATGCCGTCCCAGTTATGCAATTGATAGAGGTCGATGTGGTCGGTGCCCAAGCGCTTCAAACTGGCTTCGCAGGCACGGATCAGGTGGTAGCGCGACGAGCCTGAGTTGTTCGGGTTTTTATCCACCGGGCTGCGGCCCTTGGTGGCCAACAGGATGTCGTGGCGCTTGTCGCCCAAGGCTTTGCCGACCACTTCTTCAGCCAGGCCGTGGGAGTAGAGGTCGGCGGTGTCGACCATATTCACCCCGGCGTCGAACGCGATATCGAACATGCGCTTGGCCTGAGGCACGTCCACCGAACCGCATTTTTCGAACTCGGCGCGGCCACCAAAGGGCACGGTGCCGAGGATAATTTCGGATACCAGCAGGCCCGAATGGCCCAGTTGTCGGTATTGCATGTCGTCTCCTACTTTTACGTTACACGTGAAGGTGTGAACGACGTGGGTGGCGATAGTTTGAATTTTTTCATGAAATCTTGCCGCGCCTGCCGCACCATTACGCCCGACATGACCAAGAGGAACATCGCGTCCATGAGCGCACTGATAGAAACCCGCGCCCTCACGCGCAGCGATGAGCGTCGCCAGGTGGCGTTGCTGCAGCCCACCGATTTCACCTTGAACCGCGCCGATCGCGTGTCGATCACCGGTTCCTCCGGCTCCGGCAAAAGTGTGTTCCTGCGTGCGCTGGCGTTGCTGGATACGCCAAGCGGCGGGCAGATTCTGTGGAATAACCAGCCAATCGTGAATGCACAGATTCCGCACTATCGGAGCCACATCAGTTACCTGTCGCAGCGCCCCGCGCTGATTGAGGGCTCGGTGCAAGATAATCTGCGTTTCCCGTTTAGCCTCAAGACCTTGCGCCAGCGCAGTTTCGATCTGCCGGCGGTCACCGCGTTGCTCGGGCATGCCGGTAAAACCCCGGACTTTTTGGCGAAAAACGCGGGTGACCTGTCGGGCGGCGAGTCGCAGGTGGTTTCGCTGATTCGCACGTTGCAACTAAACCCCGAAGTGCTGTTGCTCGACGAACCCACCGCAGCCCTGGACCCGGCGTCGTCGCGCGAGGTCGAGGCACTGATCGAAGCGTGGTTTGCCGGCGATGCCGCGCGTGCTTTTATCTGGGTCTCGCATGACCTGGATCAGGCTCAGCGAATGAGTACGATCCACCTGCAGATGGCTGCCGGTGTGTTGAGCGGGGCAGACCCGCGATGAATTATCAAAACCTCACGGCGCTCGACATGGGCATCGCCGCTTCACTGATTCTGGTCAACGGCGCGCTGTCGCTGCTGTTGCGACTTGGGTTGGGGCGCCAATTATTGTGGGCAGCCGTGCGCACCGTGGTGCAACTGCTGGCCATCGGTTACTTGCTGGGTTGGGTGTTCGAGTTCGCCTATTGGTACGTGGTGCTGCCGCTGATGTGTGCGATGACCTTGATTGCCGGCCTCTCGGCGGCAGGGCGCGGGCGCCGGACTTATCACGGGCAACGTGTGGACAGTATTGTATCGGTGTGGGGCAGTTCGTGGCTGGTCACGGCGGTCGGGTTGTTTGCGGTGATCCGCATTCATCCGTGGTACGAGCCGCAGTACGCGATCCCGATTTTGGGGATGATCCTCGGCAACACCCTGACCGGCGTGTCGTTGGGCATTGAGCGCATGACCCAGGAACTGACCTCGGGCCGCAACACCATCGAGATGATCCTGGCGCTCGGCGGTTCTCGCTGGGAAGCGGCGCAGGAAGCGATCCGCCAGGCCGTACGCGCCGGGATGATTCCGACGCTGAACCAGATGACGGTGGTGGGCATCGTCAGTTTGCCGGGCATGATGACCGGCCAGGTGCTGGCAGGGGAGAGCCCGGTGGACGCGGTGCGCTATCAGATCGTGATCATGTTTCTGATCGCTGCGTCGTCGGCGCTCGGCACCGTGGGCGCGGTGTTGCTTACGTATCGGAGGCTGTTTTCCAAGAGCCACCGGTTTTTGCGCGACCGACTGGAAGAGCGCTGACACGAGCGTTGGTGTGGCGAGCGAGCCCGCTCGCCACAGTTTTTGATCAGACGCCCACCATCCATTTGGCCAAACCATGTCGCCCACTCACGCCCAATTTAGCCGCGGCGCGTTTCAGGTAGGTTTCAATCGAGCTGTTCTTGACGCTGAGTTTTTCCGCCATCTGCGGCACGGTGCCGCCGGTTAACAGGCCCAGACAAACTTCCTGCTCGCGCGCCGACAGGGTGATCTCGCTGAGCGACAAACGTTTGTAGAACTCGCGCTGCAACTGCGATTGCTCCAACACGTTGAGCGCCGGCTCGGTGTCGGTATGCGGCGAATGGCGCAGGATCTGCGCATGCCGCTCCATCAGCGGTAACAGCGTCTCCGACAAGCTTTTGAGAAACGATAACTCAACCAGCGAGAAGCTTTGCTGGGTGGGTAGGCGGTAGAGCGAAATCACGCAGCGCCGATTGCCCTGGCGCGACACCAGGTTGCACTGGTGCGAGCTGCCGAGCGGGTGTGCGCTGTTGGCTTTGGCCTTCATCTGGATCAGTAGCGGGTCTTGCATGTGCAGCATTTCGTGCAGCAGCGGGTGGTCCTTCAGCGGGTGCAGCGTCTGCGGCGCAGACAGGTCGCTTTGCAGCCCTGCGCTGCCCAACAGCTTAATATCCCGCACGCTGTCACGCAGGTCATCAAGGGTCCATTCACTGAGGTCTACCACGTGAATCGGCACCCACTTGTCGACCAGATGCAACATGTGGGCAGCGAAGTTCTCGTGACCACTGGTTGAAATCAGTTCGCCCAGCTCTGCATAAAAGTGCGGGCTCTGTGTGTTGCCAATATTAAGCGTCAGACTCATAGCCATCTCATTGATCTCGAAAAAAGTCGATGGACGCCCTGGGTCTGTAGGGGGCTATCCGTGCGCCTTAAACGCAACGCGGCGTTTGAAAATCATTTAGCCATAGCGATTTATCCTACGTATGTAGCGGAATCAAGGGACACAAACTGCCATAAAAACCGCGTCATTAATTCGACGTTTCTTACAGGCTATTCCCTCGACGGTAGAGGGTGGATGGTCACTGATACTGGCTAACGTGCTGATAATTATAATATTTATACGTTTATGCAGTATTGTGTTGGGCATCGACATCGGCGAAATGTAGCCAATCTCTTACATTCATTTAATCGTTTCAGCAGTGAACCTTCAGCCAAGCCCGTTTGTGCCGGTCACCTGTCCGGGTTTCGGGTGACAGACAGGTGCTGGTCGGCATGCTCAAATCCGGCAATTTTGTCGTAATGGGCCACCCTGCGCGGCCAGTGCCTGACACCCATGAGAAGGATCTTATGACGCATCCCGACTGCCTGCCGGCCAGCTTCGCCCTCACTGCCGCCCAACACGACATCTGGCTTGACCAACTGCGTGCGGGCGATTCGCCGCTGTACAACATTGGCGGCTATGTGGATTTCGCCGGCGCCGTGGTGCCGGAACTGATCCAGCACGCCGTCGAGCGGTTGGTGGCAAAGCACGATGCGCTGCGCACTCAACTGCACAGTGATGCCGATGGTTTGCCGCGGCAAAGCTTCGCCACCACGTTGGCGGCGCAGGTCCCCGTGCATGATTTTTCCACGCTGCCAGACCCGTCAGCCGCCACCCACGCGTTGATGCACGCGCACATGGCGCGGCCCTATGCGATGGCGGGTGAGCCGTTGTTTCGCTTTTTTCTGGTCAAGCTCGCCGAAGATCACTACCGCCTCGGCACCCAGGCCCATCACCTGATCCTCGATGGCTGGGGCTTTGGCCAGATGCTGCAGTCGCTCGCATGCCTCTACACCGAGCTTGAACAAGGCCTGCCACCGCAGCCGCTGGCGCCGTCCTATATCGACTTTATCGACGCCGACCAGCGCTATTCGCAATCCGCACGCTACGCCAGTGACCGTGCCTACTGGCTAGACAAATTCCAGGTGTTACCCGAGCCGTTGTTAACCCCGCGGCACAACGCGCAGGCGTCGAGCAACAGCCTGGTGCAAGCGTTCCCGGTGGCGCTGCTTCAGCGCATGGAAGCATTGGCCGGCCGTTATCAGGCCTCGGCTTTTCATGTGTTGCTGGCAGCGATGTCGGTGTATTTCACGCGTACCAGCCAGCGTGATGAATGGGTGGTGGGGCTGCCAATTCTCAACCGTTCCAACGCACAGTTTCGCGCCACCGTGGGCTTGTTCACTCAGGTCAGTGCGGTGCGTTTTCAGTGCCGCGAACAGTTGACCTTCGGCGAGCTGGTGCGCGGTGTGCGCGACCAGCTCAAGCAGGATTTCCGCCACCAGCGTTACCCGTTGAGCGAGATGAACCGTGAGCTGGGCCTGCGCCGAAGCGCTCGCAGCCAGTTGTTCGACCTGTCGGTGTCCTTTGAGCAGGACGAGCATGACCTGCGTTTTGGCCAGGTGCAGGCGCGGGCGATCAAGGTGTCCAACCACCATGAATCGCTGCCGATTGCCATCCACCTGCGCAGCAACCCGTGCCAGGGCACCGCGAGCCTGCATTGCGTGTACAACGAGGCGTATTTTCAGCACGACGAGGTGCAGGCGTTGGTGCAGCGCTTCACGTGGTTGCTGGAACAGGGGCTGGCAGATGCCGGGTTGACCGTGGCTGAGTTTTCCCTGGTGACACCTGCCGAACAGGCGCAACTTCAGCGCTGGAATACCACCGCGCAAGCGACTGCCAGCGTGCAAACCCTGCACGCGCGAATTGAAGCGCAAGCCGCGCGCACACCGCAGGCCGTGGCGGCCGTGTACCAAGGCCAACAACTGACCTACGCCGCGCTGGATCAACAGGCCAATGCCCTGGCCTATACGCTGCTGGATCAAGGCGTGCAGCCGGATGACCGCGTGGCGATTGTGGCCCGACGCGGCCTGGACACGTTGGTCGGGCTGCTCGCGGTGCTCAAGTCCGGCGCCTGCTATGTGCCGGTGGACCCGGCGCATCCCGCCGAGCGCCTGCATTACCTGTTGCACGACAGTTCACCGGTGGTGGTGCTGACTCAACCCGACTTGTTGCATCGATTGCCGGCATTGGATGTGCCGGTGATTCGGCTCGGCAACCTGCGCGCTCACCTCGGTGGCAGCCCGCGTGTGGCAGCCACGCCGGGCAACCTCGCCTATGTGATCTACACCTCCGGTTCCACCGGGTTACCCAAGGGCGTGATGGTCGAGCATCACACCGTGTCGAATCTGGTCGACTGGCATTGCCAGGCGTTTAACCTGCACGCGGGCAGCCACACCGCCAGCGTCGCCGGCTTTGGTTTTGATGCGATGGCCTGGGAGGTCTGGCCGGCCCTGTGCGTGGGCGCCACGCTGCACCTGCCGCCTGCGCACGATGACGCGCAAGACATTGATGCGCTGTTGAGCTGGTGGCAAGCGCAGCCTCTGGATGTGTGCTTTTTGCCGACCCCGGTGGCCGAGTACGCCTTCAGCCAGCGCCTGCAACACCCGACCCTGCGCACCTTGTTGATTGGCGGCGACCGCCTGCGCACTTACGCCCGGGCGCAGACCTTTGCGGTGATCAACAACTATGGCCCAACCGAGGCTACGGTGGTCGCCACCTCCGGGCGCGTCGAGGTGGGCCGGCCGCTGCATATCGGCGGGCCTATCGCCAATGCCACGGTGTACCTGCTGGATCAACAACAACGCCTGGTGCCGATTGGTGTGGCGGGCGAGTTGTACGTCGGCGGCAAGGGTGTGGCGCGCGGTTACCTGAACCGCGCCGAACTGAGTGCCGAGCGCTTTATTGATGACCCTTTCAGCACTGGCCGCCTGTACCGCACCGGCGATTTGGCGCGCTGGCTGCCCGACGGCAACCTCGAATACCTGGGGCGTAACGACGACCAGGTAAAAATTCGTGGCATGCGCATCGAACTCGGCGAAATCGAAGCCGCGCTGGCGCAGCATCCGGCGGTCACGGAAGCTGTGGTGCAGTATCGCGAGGGGCAATTACTGGCCTGGTTTATCGAAAAGCACCCCGTCGATATCGAAGCATTACGCGCCCACCTGCAAGCTTCGTTGCCGGACTACATGCTGCCGGTGGCCTATGTGAAACTGCAGGTTTTGCCGCTGACCGCCAACGGCAAACTCGACCGCAAGGCCTTGCCTGAACCCACCCATCAAGCGTTTGTGACGCGCGTGTTTGAGGCGCCGCTGCAAGGTGCGGAAAGTACCCTGGCGCAGATCTGGGCCGAGCTGCTGCAGGTTCAACAGGTGGGCCGCCACGATCATTTCTTCGAACTCGGCGGGCATTCGCTGCTGGCGGTGCAACTGGTGCAACGCATGCGTCAGGCCGGGTTGCAAGCCGATGTGCAGGTGCTGTTTGGCCAACCGACGTTGGCCGCGTTGGCCGCGGCGAGTGCCGGCAGCGACGTCGAGGTTGCGGCCAATCGAATTCCGCCTGGTTGCACCGCTATCACCGCGGACATGCTCGCGTTGGCCGAACTCGACGCGCCGAGCCTTGCGCGCATCGTCGCCGGCATCCCCGGCGGGGCGGCCAATGTGCAGGAAATCTACCCGCTGGCGCCTTTGCAGGAAGGTTTGCTTTACCACCACATCACCGACGAGCGCGACCCGTACCAGCAACAGGCGCTGTTCAGTTTTGCGCGCCGTGAGCAATTGGATGCGTTTGCCCACGCCTTGCAACAGGTGATCAACCGCCACGATATTTTGCGCACCAGCCTGGTCTGGGACGCCCTTGAGCAGCCGATGCAAGTGGTCTGGCGCCAAGCGTTGTTGCGTGTCGAACCGCTGTGTGAACAGGCTGCACCGCTGGACTTGCGCCAGGCGCCGCTGATGGCCCTGGATTACGCCGAAGAGCCACACAACCAGCGCTGGGTCGCCAGGTTACGCTTCCATCACTTGGTCAACGACGCCACGTCGACCACGCTGCTGCTCGACGAAATTCGCGCCCACCTGCTCGGCCAACAGGCGCAGTTGCCGGTGCCGGTGCCTTATCGCAATGTGGTTGCGCAGGCCCGCTGCCCGGTGCGCCAAGCCGCGCACGAGGCGTTCTTTCGTGAGCGCTTGGCCGACGTTGACGAGCCGACCCTGGCCTTCGGTTTACACGAGCGTCAGGCCGATCGCGCGGACACTCAAGCATTCGAACAGCCGCTGAGTGACGCCCTCAACCAACGCTTGCGGGCGCAGGCGCGTGCCTTCGGCGTCAGCGCCGCCAGCCTGTTTCACCTGGCCTGGGCGCAGGTGCTCAGCCGTGTGGCGGGCCGCGATGACGTGGTGTTCGGTACCGTGTTGCTTGGGCGTTTGCAAGCCGGTGAGGGCGCCGACCGGGCGCTGGGCATGTTCATCAATACCTTGCCGCTGCGCGTGCGCCTGGCCGGGCAAACCGTGCTTGATGCGGTCAATGACACCCACGCCCAACTGAGCGCGTTGCTCGCGCATGAACAAGCCTCGCTGGCGCTGGCCCAGCGTTGCAGCGGCGCCTCACCGCTGTTCAACAGCTTGCTCAACTACCGCCACACGGCTGCCGAAACCGATGTGAGCCTGGTGCCGGGCATCGCCTTGCTCAGCAGCGAAGACATCCTCAGTTACCCGCTGATGCTCACGGTTGATGATATTGCCAGTGGCTTTCGTCTCAAGGCCAAGGCGCCGCGCCAAGTCGGTGCCGAGCGGCTGTTGAGCTACCTCGACACGGCCTTGCACGGCCTGGTGCATGCACTTGAACAGGCGCCGCAACGGCCCTTGCGCGAGGTGCAGGTGCTGCCCGCGCACGAATTGAAAACGCTGTTGCTGGACTTTAACGCCACCGCAACCGAGTACCCCGAAACCCTCACCGTACAGGCGCTGTTCGAGGCCCACGCGCGGCACATTCCGCATGCTGTCGCGGTGCAGGCCGGCGAGCAGCAACTGACCTACTGTGAGCTTAACGAGCGTGCCAACCAGTTGGCCTTCCACTTGCGCGAGCGCGGGGTGCAGCCGGATTCGCGGGTGGCGCTGTGCGTCGAGCGCGGGCTGGATCTGGTGGTGGGCTTGCTGGGTATTCTCAAAGCGGGCGGCGCCTATGTGCCGCTCGACCCTGGCTACCCGCGCGAGCGACTGGCCTACATGCTTAAAGACAGCCAACCGGTGGCGTTGCTGGTACACGCGGCCACTCGCGATGTGCCGGGCGAGGTGTCGATACCGGTGCTCGACTTCGACCACTGTGCTTGGCGCCAGGCGCCTACCGGCAACCCAACGGTGCCGGGTTTGAGCGTCGCCAACCTGGCCTACGTGATGTACACCTCGGGCTCCACCGGCACGCCCAAGGGTGTGATGATCGAACACCGTGGCCTCGGCAACCTGATGCACTGGGGCTCTCAACTGTGCCCTGACGCCGAAGGCGGTGCGCTGTTGCAACGCGCGCCGTTCAGCTTCGACGGCTCGGTGTGGGAGCTGTTCTGGCCGTTGACCAATGGCATGCGGCTGGTGCTCGCGCGGCCCGATGGCCATCGCGAACCGGCTTACCTGGCGCAGGTGATTCGTGAACAGCGGATCAGCGTGATCAAGTTTGTGCCGGCAATGTTGCAGCAGTTTCTTGAGCTGGACGAGTCGGCGCTGTGCACCAGCCTCACCGACGTACTCTGTGGCGGCGGTGAACTCACCGAAACCCTGGCGCGTGGCGTACAGGCGCGCTTGCCCACTGTACGTTTGCACAATGTCTACGGCCCCACTGAGGCCACGGTGGACAGCAGCGCCTGGACCCTGGAACCCGGCGCGCCGGTGCCGCCGCTGCAATTGCCAATCGGTCGGGCTATCAATAACACGCGCCTGTACGTGCTGGACGAACACGACCGGCCGGTGCCCATCGGCGTCAGCGGCCAACTGCACATCGGCGGCGTCGGTGTTGCGCGGGGCTATTTGGGGCTTGAGCAGATGAGCGCCGAGCGCTTTATCGACAGCCCTTTCGTGAAGGGTGACCGGTTATACCGCACCGGCGATCTGGTGCGGTACTTGCCGGATGGCAACCTGGTGTTTCTGGGGCGCAATGACTTCCAGGTCAAGCTGCGCGGGGTGCGCCTGGAACTCGGCGAAATCGAGTCACGCCTGGCCGCGCATCCAGCGTTGCGCGAAGTCGCGGTGCTGATTCGCGACGAGCGTTTGGTTGCTTACTTTACCCAGCGTGGCGCAGTGCCGAGCCTCGACGCCTTGCGTGCGCATGTGCTGGAGCAACTGCCGGAATACATGGTGCCAGCGGCCTTTGTGCAGCTCGACGCATTGCCGCTCAACCCCGCCGGCAAACTCGACCGCAAGGCACTGCCGGCGCCGGGTTTGGAGTCGGTCGTCAGCCGCGCCTATGAGGCGCCGGTTGGGCCGGTGGAGAATTTGATGTGCGGTATCTGGGCCGAGGTCTTGAAGCTTGAGCGGGTAGGGCGCCACGACCACTTCTTCGAACTCGGTGGGCACTCGTTACTGGCGGTAAACCTGGTGGCGCGGCTGCGCAAGGCCGGGTTGGAAGTTGATGCGCGCACGCTGTTCAGCCAGCCGACGCTGGCGCAACTGGCCGCCGCCACGCTGACCTCAACGCAGCGTGTGGAAACCCCACAAACCGCGATCCCCCAGCTCAACCGCCGCCGTAGAATTTGAGGCCGGAATGCGGCTTTTGGGCGCTGGGCTTTTCAAGATCGAAAGCCGACCCCATCTCCCAAGCCGAACGCGGTCAAACTGTGGGAGCGGGCTTGCTCGCGATAGCCTCAACTCGGTGTGCCTGATGGTCCGAGGTGCCTGCATCGCGAGCAAGCCCGCTCCCACAGAAAGCAGACTTGCTGTGTACTCTGAAGCCGATCATCTCGGCGTGGGAATAAACGCCACACTGCCGCCCTCACGTTTTTGAAACAGCCGCTCGCCATTGTCCGGCTGTGTAGTGATCACCTGATGATCCGCGCCCAGGTAAGCCAGTGGCGTCGGGTCGTCCTTGGTGTACTGCGCGACGATAATCGTGTGGCGAGGGTCGAAGCCCTGGCCGCTGGTTTTTTCCAGCCAGGCCATCAACGCGGCGCTGTCGCCCTGGCGTGGGAAGTCTTGGGTTTCACTGACGTAGTAGAACGGCTTGCCGCCATTTTGAAGGTACATCGGCAGCTTGTTATCGACCTCCACCAGCACCATCTGCCAGTGGTTCCACGGTGCGCTTTTGACGGCTTCGGCTTTTACATCCTCAGCAAAGCGGGTCACGCCGCCGTTGCCGGTGGTCCAGGGGTAGATCACGCCAAGCACCAGTAACAGCAAGCCTGCGGTGATGCCAAACGCCTTCTGCCAGCGCGGCCAGCTGGCGGGCTTTTTGTGCAGGCGTTCACTCAGCCACCAGGCGCCAAGCAATTGCGCAAATGGCACCAACGGCAGCACGTAGTAGCTGCGGCGGCTGCCACTGGCGGTGAAGAACACAAACAGCAGGCCCAGGCCCCACACCAGCCAGCGCACATTGGCAGGCGTATGCTTCCAGTTGCGCAGCGCCAGCGCCACGCCGAGCAGCCAGCACGGTGCCCATGGCAGGGTGTAGGCGGGCAGGTAAATCAGGTAGGTGTAGATCGGCCCCATGTGGTCGAACGGGTCGAAGAAGCGCACGACGTTTTCCTTGAACACCAGTTCAAGGCCGCTCTCGCCGTAGGTCGGCGCGCCATAGATGTGCGACAGCACAAAGGGAATCGCATAAAACGCTGCGGCAATCAGCACGGCCAGCAACAGGCGCAGGTTGAGGTGGCGTTTGTAGCGCTGCTCGCTGAGCAGGTGCGGCAACAGCACCAGGCCCGGCAGCACAAAGCCGATCAGGCCTTTGAACAGCGACGTCGCCGCCAACAGCAGAAAGAATACCGTGTAGCGCCCGAGCCGGGTGTCATCCGGCCCGCGCCAGTACCACCACACCGCCGCCAACACGCCACACACGGTGAGTATGTCCGCCGTGGCAACCCGGCCCCAGAACAGAAAGTAGAAGGTGGTGGCGAGCATCCAGCCGGCAATCAGCCCGGTGCCTTTGCGGTATAAACGTTCGCCGAGCAGGTAGACCAGCCAGATGCTCAGCCAGGCTGCAAGCACCGATGACAGGCGCAGCGACCACGGCCCAAGCCCGCCCATCAGGCCGGCTGACGCGGTGATCAGCCAATAGGAGGGCAGGGGTTTATCGTAGTAGGGCGCGCCCTTGAGGAACGGGTCAAAATAGTCACCGCTTTGCAGCATCTGCAGGGCGATGTTGGCCCAGCGGGTTTCCGGCCCCCATAAGTCGCGACTGCCCAGCCCCAGCAACAGCAGCACTGCCGAGACGCTCAGCAACATCACCAGGGCGCCGCGTTCGGTTTTCCAAAAGCTCATGGGTGGTTCTCATGGCAGGCGTAACGTTAGGGAAGCTTGGGGTAAATAATCAGTAGCAGGGCGCCCTTGCGATAGCGTGTGCCGCCCGCTGGCAATTGCCCTTCTTCGCGATGCTCGCTGGTGCTTTTGACGCGCATCAACACCCCGACCGAACCCTGTTGGCGAGCCTCGGCCAACCACGGCTGTACGCTTTCCAGGCTGACCTTGCGATGCTCCGCGTCTGCATAGTTGAGGCCGTAGCTCAGCTCGCCTTCGGTGTCATAAAACGCAACGTCAGGCCGACGCAGACGCCAGGCCAATGCGGCGGCTGAGCCCAGCTCATTGCTGATCAAAGCATGGGTTTGTTGCAGTTCATCCAGATGTTCAAGCACGAACTGGTCGGGCATTTCGGTCGCGGTGATCGCGTGCGGCATGCCCGCCGGCAGCAGCGCCACCAGCAAGCCGATACCCAGCGCAGGCATGGCCCACAACGTCAGCGGGCGCACGGCTTGCAGCAAATTGACGAGTATCCAGCCGAGCAGCACGATAAAGCTCAGCGACAGGCTGAACATTTCAGCATGGCTGTTGCCGTACAGCGGTTTGTCGATTTGCAGGTAGATCAATGTCGCCATCGCGCCGGCGCCAATCACGAAGTTGAGCAGGCCGTTGATGCGCAGCGAACGTGTTTCGCCGCGGCTGATCAGGTCCATCAACGCGTGCCCCATCAGCAGCGCCAAGGGCAGCAGGCACGGCATGATGTAGGTGGGCAGCTTGCCGTTACTCAGGCTGAAAAAGCCCAGCGGCAGCAGCAACCACAGGGCGAGGAAGACAATCGCCGGTTGGCCTTTGTCTTTCCATATTTTCAGCAGCGTGCTTGGCAGCAGCCCGGCCCATGGCAAGCACGCCACCACCATGATCGGCAGGAAGAACCACCACGCGCGTGCATGTTGTGCATTGCTCGCGGAGAAGCGGCGGATATGTTCGTGCCAGAAAAAGAAGCGCCAGTAGTCCGGTTCCTGCAGATGAATCTCCCACACCCACGGCAGGCAAATCAGCAGCGCCAGTCCAATCGCCAGCGGGCCGTAGCGCAGCAGTTCAGCCAGCCGACGCTGCCAGAGCATGTACGGCACAGCGATCAGCACGGGGAGCATCCAGGCCAGAAACCCCTTGGTCATAAAGCCCATGCCACAGGCCACGCCCAGCGCCGCCCAGGCGCCGAGACGAGCCCGAGGCGTGCGGCTGTCGAGGGCAAACCACAGCGCAACCAGGCTGAGGTTGACCCAGAAGGTGAACTGCGGGTCGAGGTTGGAATAACCCGCTTGGCCGGCCACCAGCCCAAAGCTCATGTAGAGCAGGGCGCAGGCAAAACTTTTGCGAGGGTCGTTCCACAGCCGCCGCGCGATGAGGTAAGCCAGCACGACGCTGAGGCCGGTGGTCAAGGCCGAGGCGATGCGCACGCCGAACAGGTTTTCACCGAACACCGCCTGGCCGAGTGCGATCAACCAATAGCCGGCGGCGGGTTTTTCGAAGTAGCGCACGCCCATAAAGTGCGGTGCGACCCAGTTGCCGCTCAGCAGCATTTCCTGGCTGACTTGGGCGTAGCGGGTTTCATCCGGTATCCACAAACCGTGCAGGCCCGTAGGCAATAGATAAAACACGGCGAAGGCGAGTAGCAATAGCGGTAACGGTTTTAATCGGGTCATGAAAACGCCGCTCCTTGACGTTCAATGGGTAAGAATGAGTGTGTAAAAGTAATAGCGCAAAGAATCAAAACGTTCACTAAGTGGCTGAAAGTATTCATGTCATGCTCAAGTAACGGGCGCAGTTAAACATGCCAGAAGAGGGCTGTCGTTTTGCTGAACATGGGAGGGGGCAAACGTTAAAGAATGTAACTACAAGGTCTTCATGACGGCAGCCCACGCCTGGCTGTTCATGATGCCGAGCGTCTCGAACTTACCGTTGGCCAGCACCCGTACGAACAAGGCACTGCCGTAATCGGGGAACGTGGCGTGGGGGAAACCCAAGCTCTTTTCGAAGTCCGCAATGCAGCCGCTGTGGGTGACAAATACCAGGTTGCGCCCCGGCTGTTTGTGGCTGAGCAGTTCTTCGCCGATGGCCGCGCCGCAAATCGCCTGCTGGCTCGACGTGAACTCGGCCTTGCCGAACATGAAGTGCGAGGTCTGTGCCGTGCGCAGGACGGGGCTGGCGAGCACGTCGCTGTGCTCCATGCCGAGCTTGATGAATGCCTTGCCGAGCGCTTCGGCATGTTGGCTGCCTGACACCGTCAAGCCATCGAGTGGGCCGAGGCAGGGGTTGCTTGAGCGATCGCAGCGCTCTTCATGACGCACCAGCACGATCAAATCACCATCGCGCCAACTGGGCAGCACCTGCGAGGTCAGCAAGCGATTGCCGATGCCCAGGTCACGCGGCGATGATGGCCATAGCAGAAAACCGGTGAGCAGCAGGGCAATCACCACGAGGCCTGCGCACCACGTTCGCAGCCGCTTGAAATAGCTTCGGCGCGAGCGCGGTTTAATCAAGGTTACGTCAACCACATCATTCACCATGGGCACTGTCGGCAGTGTTTTATTAAGTAGGCGCAACGCGTGAGGGATGCCAATAATCGGGCAAAAGCCTGTCACAGGGCTGCTGTCTTTTCGCTGAACATGCGACGGTTAAACAGTTTCGTCAGTGGCAACTAACAGGTTGCCGGTTATCGACGCTTGGTGGGCAATTTAGAGTGACGCGGGTGGGCAAGCAGTGAAATCCATGTGAAAAATTTGCGTGCTCTCAACGGTCAGCCGTTATTCTCACGTGGAGTCCTTAACACGAGCGTTCTTATGTTGCAGGTGCACAATGTGCTTAAACGCTACGCCACCCCGCAGGGCCCGTTGACGGTGCTGGCGGGCGTCGACTTGTGCCTGAATGAGCGCAGCAGCCTGGCGCTGATGGGCGAGTCGGGCAGCGGCAAGAGCACGTTGCTGCACTTGGTGGCCGGGCTCGATCGGGTAGACGGCGGCAGCATCCAGGTCGGCGAGCAGCGCCTCGACCAATTGAACGAGGCGCAACTGGCGCATTGGCGCCGCACCGAAATCGGCCTGGTGTTTCAGCAGTTCAACCTGATCGGCAGTTTGCGCGTCGACGCTAACCTGGCGTTCCAGGCACGGCTGGCGGGGCGCTTTGATCCGCAGTGGCAAGCGCAATTGGTCGAACGCCTGGGCCTGGGTGACTTGCTCAAGCGGTATCCCGAGCAACTGTCAGGTGGCCAACAGCAGCGGGTCGCCGTGGGGCGTGCGTTGGCGTCGCGGCCCGGCTTGTTGCTGGCCGATGAACCGACCGGCAACCTCGACGAAGCCACCAGCGATGAAGTGCTGCAACTGCTGCTGGACCTGTTGCGCGACAGCCCCACCAGTCTGTTGATGGTCACGCACAGCCCGCGTATCGCCGCGCGCCTCGACCAGCAAGTGGTGTTGCACCGCGGCCGTGTTGTGCCTGCGGACGCGCGCTGAAATGGCGGTATTTTATTGGACGTTACGTGCGCTGCTGAGCCATTGGCGGCGCCACCCTGTGCAGTTTTTCAGCGTGCTGACGGGCCTGTGGCTGGCCACCGCGCTATTGACCGGGGTGCAGGCGCTCAACAGCCAGGCGCGGGACAGCTACGCACGCGCCAGCCAACTGATCGGCGGTGAACCGCAAGCCAGCCTTAGTGCGCCGGACGGTGCCAGTTTCCCCCAAGCGCTGTTTGCCGACCTGCGCCGTGCCGGGTGGCCGGTGTCGCCAGTGGTGCAGGGGCGTTTGGTGCTGCAGGGGCACGAAGAGCAACGCCTGCAATTGATGGGCATTGAACCGCTGTCGTTGCCCGGCAGCGGCGCGGTGGCGGGGCAACAGTTGAGCCAGGCGCAGATGCTCGGGTTTTTTGAGCCACCGGGGCGCACCTGGATAGCGCCGCAAACCTTGCTGGCGTTGGGGCTGCACGCGGGTGACCAACCGCTGACCGCGAGCGGGCAGGCGCTGCCGCCGTTACAGGTTCAGCCGGACATGGCCCCCGGCCTGTTGCTGACCGACATCGGCTTTGCGCAACCGTTGCTGCAGATGCCCGGGCTGCTCTCGCGCTTGCTGCTCGACAAGGCGTTTGCCGCCACGCATCCCACGCCATCGGCTGAACTGCAGCTCAAGCAGGGCGAGGACAACAACCTCTCACGCCTCACCGAAAGCTTTCACCTGAACCTTGATGCGCTGGGTTTTTTGTCGTTTGTGGTGGGGCTGTTTATCGTCCACGCGGCCATCGGCCTCGCGCTGGAGCAACGCCGTGGGCTGCTGCGCACCCTGCGTGCCTGCGGGGTCAGCGCGCGCATGTTGATCCTCAGCCTGGGCGTCGAACTCGGCGTTTTGTCGTTGCTCGGCGGCGTGCTCGGCGTTGCCAGCGGTTACCTGCTGGCCAGCCTCTTACTGCCGGATGTCGCCGCCAGCCTGCGCGGCTTGTATGGCGCCGAGGTGCCGGGCCAATTGAGCCTCAGCCCGTGGTGGTGGAGCGCCGGGTTGGGGTTGAGCCTGCTTGGCGCACTGCTCGCCGGGGCCAGTAGCCTATGGCGGGCGGCGCGCTTGCCGCTGCTGGCGCTGGCCAATGCGCAAGCGTGGCACGAGGCGCACGGGCGCTGGTTGCGGCGCCAAGGCTGGGTGGCGTTGACTGCGCTGGTGATTGCGGTGCTGGCGCTGTACGTCGGCGACAGCCTGGCCGCAGGCTTTGTGCTGATGGCGAGCTTGCTGCTGGGCGCGGCGCTGGGCCTGCCGGTGGTGCTCAACGGCGTATTGACGGCAGTGCTTGGGCGCAGCCGTTCGGTGCTGGGCCAGTGGTTTCTGGCGGACTGTCGCCAACAGTTGCCGGCCTTGAGCCTGGCGCTGATGGCATTGCTGTTGGCCCTCGCGGCGAATATCGGTGCGGGCTCGATGACCTCGGGTTTCCGCCAGACCTTCAACAATTGGCTGGAACAACGCCTGACGGCCGAGCTGTACCTGAACCCGCAAAACCCGCTGCAGGCTGAGCAACTCGGCAGCTGGTTAGCGCAGCAACCACGGGTGCAGGCGGTGCTGCCTGCCTGGCAGGTCGCGGTGCAATTGCAAGGTTGGCCGGCGGATGTATTCGGCGTGGTCGACGACCCGACCTATCGCCAACACTGGCCGTTGCTTGAGGCCGCCAGCGCACCCTGGGATCAGTTGCTGCAAGGCGACACGGTGATGCTCAGCGAGCAATTGGCGCGGCGTTTGAAGGTGCAATTGGGTGATGTGGTCAACATCCCCACGCCGCAGGGTAGCTGGTCGCCCAAACTGGTGGGCATCTACGCCGACTACGGCAACCCCAAAGGCCATCTGCTGGTGCATTCGCAACACCTGTTGGCGCACTGGCCGACGCTGACCCCGGCGCGTTTCAACCTGCGCGTACTGCCGCAAAACGTAGCGCCGCTGGTGCGTGAGGTGCAGCGTGTGTTTGCCCTGGAAGACAGCCGCGTCGTCGATCAACAGCAACTCAAAGGTTGGTCGAGCCAAGTGTTTGAACGCACCTTCGCTGCCACCGCCGCCTTGAACAGCCTCACCCTCGGCGTCGCCGGTGTGGCGCTGTTTATCAGCCTGTTGACGCAGAGCCAAAGCCGCCTCGGTCAACTCGCCCCGTTGTGGGCGCTGGGTGTGACGCGGCGGCAACTGATGCTGCTTAACCTCGGCCAAACCTGGCTGCTGGCGGTGTTGACGCTGGTACTGGCGTTGCCGCTGGGGCTGCTGCTGGCGTGGTGCCTGGACGCGGTGATCAATGTGCAGGCGTTCGGCTGGCGCCTGCCGTTGCAGGTGTTCCCGTGGCAGCTTGCGCAGTTGTTGGGGCTGGCGCTGCTGGCGACCTTGTTGGCTTCGGCGTGGCCACTGTGGCAGTTGTACCGCAGTCGCCCGGCGGATTTGCTGAGGACCTTTGCCAATGAAGATTAAACCGCTGTTGTGGGCGGCAATATTGCTGCTCACGGCGTGTGACAAAGTGCCGGCGCCGCAAGAAAGTTTTGCCGGGCTGGGCAGCGATGCCGCGGACTTTACGCAGGTAGTGCCCGGCAAGGTGTTCAGCTTTCCCGAGGACCACGGCCCGCATGCCGGCTTTCGCATCGAATGGTGGTACGTCACCGCCAACCTCAAAGACGCGCAAGGCAATGTATTCGGCGTGCAATGGACACTGTTCCGCAATGCCTTGAAGGCCGGCCCGACGCAACCCGGTTGGCACGACTCCACCGTTTGGCTGGGCCATGCGGCCGTCACCTCTGCCACCCGGCATTACGCCGCCGAACGCTACGCGCGAGGTGGCGTTGGCCAGGCGGGTGCCCAAGCGCTGCCCTTTAACGCGTGGATCGACGATTGGAATTTCGCCACGCGCGCGGGTGCCGCGAGCGCGTTGGCGGATATGCAGCTCAAAGCGGCTGGCGCGCAATTCGCCTACGATTTGCACCTCACCTCCAGCCGGCCGCTGGTGCTGCAAGGCGACCACGGCTACAGCCGCAAATCCGACCAGGGCCAGGCGTCGTACTACTACAGCCAGCCGTCTTTTACGGCGGCCGGTAGCGTCAGCATCGACGGCAAAACGTACCAGGTCAGCGGCCCCGCGTGGCTCGACCGCGAATGGAGCAGCCAACCCCTGGCGGCCAGCCAAACCGGCTGGGACTGGTTCTCGCTGCATCTGGACGATGGCGAGCAATTGATGCTGTTTCGCGTCCGTCAAAAAGACGGAGCGGGTTACCTGACCGGCACCTGGATCGACCAGCAAGGGCACACACAGACCTTGCACAATGCCGACATCCAGCTCACGCCCTTGGCCACCACCCGCATTGATGGGCGCGAAATTCCGACGCGCTGGTCGCTGAAAATTCCCGCCAAACAATTGAATATCACCCCCCAGGCGGTCAACTCAAAGGCGTGGATGAACCTGAGTATTCCGTACTGGGAAGGGCCGGTGCAGTTTGAGGGCGGTGTGGGGTATTTGGAGATGACGGGGTATTAGCGCGCTTTTTTGGCAGGCATTTATTTAAATAAATACTGTACATCCATACAGTCATGTTCTAGAGTTTATCCCAGGTGACCGGATGTCACCTGAGCTTCACTTTTTAACTATGGATGGATAAAAAATGAAATCGAAAAAAGCCCTGTTGCTGGGCGCGGCCATGATGGCCGCAAGCTTCACATCGGCCTTTGCCCTGGCCGAGCCACCGCTGCCTAAACTCAGTACTGATAAGGTCAATCAGGCTGTGCTTGACGCGCTTAAACCGGGCGGCACGCTTGTGCCGGCAAAGGTCTCGGACGCGTTTCGGCAAAAACTCCTGGACGCCAAAAACGGCAAGGCTAAAGCCGTTGCAAAGGCGGCTAAATCTGCGCCCTTCAACACCGCCGTCGGCGAGCTGAAAAAAACAGACCAGGCGAAGTTGCACGCTGCGGCCAGCGCCGCCTTTGAACCGCTGTTCCCGACCCTCGATATCAACACCCTCTACACCATCACTGAAGTGCAAACGGGCCAGGAATTCCCGTACCACTTCAACCTGCCGCAAAACGCTCGGGTATTGGTGCAATTGGTCGATCAGAGCGCTGGCGCCGATATGTCGCTGACCCTGTTCCGTGATGATGGCCAGGGCAACCTGGAAGTGGTTGCCAGCTCCGACAACGCCGGCAATGCCGATGAGTACCTGAGCGGCATCCTGCCTGCCGGGGATTACTACTGGTATATGGTGGCCAAGACCGCGAACAACGCGCAGTTCAGTTTCGGCGTGGCGGTGGACACCAACATCGATGCGTTTGAACCCAACGACACTGCGCAAACCGCGTTCGTGCTGCCGGACTCGATGAACAAAGTCACCGGCAACCTCGACAACGCCGATGACGTTGATTACTTCGACTTCAAGGCGGTGCGCGGCCAGAGCGTGAGCATGTACCTGGCGGGTGACGCGAATGGCAGCCGCAACCAGTGGATCTTCGACCGCTTCGACGGCGCCAACTGGATTACCGTGCCGGCCGGTTCGAGTTCGACCTACCCGAGCGTAACGCCCGGCAGCACAGTCAAGGTGCGTGTGCGTGCCAACCCTGAGGTGGAGCAAGACCCAACCTTGCACTACCAATTGAGCCTGGGCTCTACGCCACGTTTGAATACGAGCAGCGTCAAGGGTGACAACATCGTGCGTGTGCCGGTGAGTGAAATGCCGCTGGCGACACAAACCGGGCGCGTGCTGAATTGGTCGACTCAATGGTCGGACTCGACCGGCGCGCCGTTGCTGGGCGTCACGCCGCTGCTGCGTGTTGACAGCCACTTCATCGACCTCAACTACCGTTGGGTTGACTACACGGCGACCACCAACAGCGCGGGTGTGTCTTCGGCCACTGCGAATATCGGCACCTGCGTGGGTGATTTCCGTACGGTGATCGACGATAGCAGCACCGGTGTGCCTTACAAGTGGGCGACCACGTATAACCAGGGTGGCTGGCGTATCGAGCTGGCGGAGTTCCCGGGTGTGGGCGTGGGGGGCAACAATGTGGAGTACGTCAGCCTGGGGCATATTTGCACTCAGAGCATCATCCGTTGATGGGATGAAGTGAGAAGGGGCAGCCTGTGTAGGCTGCCCCTTTTTTTGTGTGGCTGTGGTGAGCATCCCTGTGGATGCTTCCCGCGCTGTGCACGGCGCTGTTGCGTGGGTTCAAATCAGCGGGTCCCAGCGTTGCGACCAGTCACTTTCGGCTTTGACCACGTCGCGCAGCAACCCCAGTGCTTGTTGCAATACGGCTGAATCGCGTGCGCGTGAGTACACCAGGTAGGTCGGGAAACTGAATTCCGGTGCCTTTGGTACGCGTTGCATCACGCCGCTGTCGAGGTAGCTCTGCACCACCCGCGTGCGGAAATACCCGGCGCCGCCGTTTTCCAGGATGTACTGCAACGCCAGTGGGCCGAGGTTGAAACTCAGGGCGGCGCGGGCTTTTTCGGGCAGGGCGGCATCGTGCTGTTGGCGAAAACCCTGGCCCCAATCGATGTACACGTACGGGGCCGGCTTGCTGACCAATTGCACCAGGATCAGTTTTTCTTCGAGCACTTGCTCGACCTGCAACCCCGGCCAGTAGTGCGGCTGAAACACCAGCGCGGCGTCCAGCGCACCCAATTCCAGTTGGCGCAGCAGGTAATCACCTTCGCGCACTTCGGTGCGCAGCGCATGCCCCGGGATGTGTTCGCGCAGTGCCTGAGCCCAGCCGAGCATCAACGGGTTGCACAGGCTCACCTCACCGCCGATATGCAACACATTGCGGCAGCCTTCGGGTAACGGCAGGTCACGCCGCGCGGCCTCCCAGGTTTGCAGTAACTGGTTGGCGTACACCACGAAGGCCTCGCCATCGGCGGTCAGCCGTGCACCGGCGCGGTTGCGCACAAACAGCGTGCTACCCAGCTGACTTTCGAGGTTTTTAACGCGCGCAGTGATGGCGGTCTGGGTGACGTGCAGTTTCTCGGCCGCCGCGGCCAGGCTGCCGCAGCGGGTGATTTCGAGGAAAGTGCGTGCCAGTTCGATGTCCATGAAGCCCCCAGGAATGAATGCGGCACATTGTAGCGGCCGGGTGTTGAGGGGGCTCAAAAAAACGCTGAGACGCTGGCTGCCGATAGCGTGGAAGCGTCAACGCGGCCTGAGGTTTTCAGCGCCATGAGCGCGTAAACCGGCGGTTATTCCCAACTGCCGAGGTCGAGGCAGCGCGTGGCGGCTGGCGGCTGCTTGCCATTCACCAGAAAATCAGCCACCCATCGGTTAACACACCCGGCGGCTGCGGCACCGGGCCGCGTCGGCTCCTTGAGCAGCAATTGCTCGATGCCGCTGGCCGGCGGCTCGGCGTGCCCGGCGTTGACCAACACCATGCGTGCAACACGCTCGGAAAACAGCGCGGCGTAGCGGCTGCCAATGCGCGTAGCGTCAGCGTTACCGAGGTAGTTCAGCCGTGCCTCACCCAGTTGCTTGCGCACAAACTCCATGTCGAACGCGGCCTGATCAACGCCGCCCTCGCGGCTCAGGTCACGGGCGCTCAGTTCGATAACGTCATAGCGGTTAGTCAATGTGCGATAGGCCTGCGTGGCGTAGGACTCCCAGCGGCTGACCAAGTGGACGACAAAGGTTGCGCCTTGACCTTTTTGCGGCTCGCCGGCCTGAATAAATACCACCCCTTCACGGCTGAGGGGGTCACGCGCGCCAACACGGGTCATGGCCAGGCGCACATTACCGCGTTTGGGCGCGGCATGGTCGCGAGGCACGTTAACGCTGCCGCACTGGGTTCGGTCAAGCACCTCGGGGTCCGGCCGTTCGAAATCGGGGAAGGGGCAGTCCAGGAGCCAGTCAATGGCAGTGGGCGCAATCAGCGGTTCGGCCAGCGCGCGGCCAGCCACCAGCCACAGGCAGAGGCACGCCAAGCTTCCTACAATCACGCAGGGTTTCATCAAGAGGTTCCGGGCAGCCGTGTGAAGGCGGCTTTTTACCAAGGACCCAGGGTCGAAGAATGTAGGTTTATTAAACGCTTTGTGTAGGAACTTGGAGTTTTGCTATTCGACGCGCGCATCCCATCCGCCACCCAACGCCTTGTACAGGGCAATACTGGCCTGCAACCGCGACAGTCGCAGTTGCACGTTCAAGTCTTGCGCCGCGTAGAGCGTGCGTTGGGTTTCGAGCACCGTGAGCATGTCTTCGGCGCCCGCCTGGTAGCGGCTTTCGGCGATCTGGAAGGCGGTTTGCGCCTGTTGCAGCTCTTCGGCCTGCCATTCGCGCTGCTGGTCGAGGCGCGTGATGCTGCTGAGCGACTTCTCGACATCGGCAAAGCCATTAATGATTGCGCCGCGATACGTCTGTAGCAGTTCGTCCTGACGGGCGCGGGCCTTGTCGCGTTCGGCGCTTAAACGGCCATTGTTGAAGATCGGCGCCACCAGGCCCGAGGTCAGGCTGTAGAACGGGCTGCGCAGGATTTCTTCAGCCTTGTAGGCACCCGAACCAAGGGTCGCGCCCAAGGTCACGGTGGGCAGCATCGCCGCGCGGGCCACCGCGACGTCGGCACTGGCCGCGGCAAGCTGCGCTTCGGCCTGTGCCAGGTCGGGGCGACGGCTGAGCAACTGGCTGGGCACGCCGGGGCCGATGCTCGGCCAGGTCAGTGCCTGGAACGGCTCGGTGCCCAGGTTCAGCGCCTGCACGGGCTGGCCGAGGAGGGCGGCGAGGGTGATCAGTGATTCTTCAGCCAGTTGCTGTATCAGCGGCAGTTGCCGCTCTTGGCTGGCCACCAGACTTTTCTGTTGGGCCAGTTCCAGGGCGGTGGCTGCGCCTGCACCGTAGCGGGTTTGCACCAGGTTGAGCACAGTGCGCGCATTCGCAAGGTTCAGCTCGGCGATCTGCCTGCGCTGGCGCGCTGCGAGGGTTTGCGCATAGCGATCGGCCACGTTGCCGAGCAGCGTCAGCTCCACCGTCGCCTGGTCGAACTGGCTGGCGCGCAGGGTTTGCACGGCGCTGTCGCGAGCGGCGGCGCGGCCACCCCAGAAGTCCAGCTCATAGCTGGCGGTGAGGTTGGCGCCGAAGCTGTCGACGGTGTTGTTGCCCTCTGTGGCGTCGAGGTCCGAATTGCCGCTGCCACGCAGCAGCTTTTCACGGCTGGCGGTCAGGTTGAACTTGACCTCGGGCAACAACGGCGCACCGGCTATCACCGCGTTGGCTTGGGCCTGGCGAACGCGTGCCATGGCGGCGGCCACGTCATGGCTGTCACGTCGCGCCTGGTCGATCAGGCGATTGAGCTGCGGGCTGGCAAAATGCGTCCACCAGCGCTGGTTGGTCGCGTCGGCGGCGTTGCGCTCGGCGTATTGCCACGCGGCGGGCGGCGCGATGCCGCTGTCGTTGGCCGCTGGGTTAGCGCTGCAGGCATTGAGCAACAGGCACAGGCCAAGCAGGCTCAAGTGCGGTGTGACGGAGGGTTTATTCACTGGTTAACGCCTTAACCGGATCGAGCCGGGCAGCTTTACGGGCCGGCATAAAGCCGAATACAACACCGGTGACCAGCGCGCAGCCAAACGCGCCAAGCACGGCCACCAGAGAAAACTGCACCGCCACCTCGGCCAGCACCAGCACGCCGCCCACCAGCAGCGCCAGGGCAATACCGCACAGGCCGCCGACCACCGAGAGCATCACCGCCTCGGTGAGAAACTGGCGCAGAATGTCGCGCTGGCGTGCCCCGGTGGCCATGCGGATGCCAATTTCGCGGGTGCGTTCGCGCACGGTCATCAGCATGATATTCATCACGCCGATGCCGCCCACCAGCAGCGAAATCGCCGCAATCGAACCGAGCATCAATGACAGCGTGTTGGCCGTGCGCGCCTCGGCCTGGATCATCGCCGCGCTATTGGTCAAACGGTAATCACGCTTGCCGTTATGCAGCTTTAGCATAAGTTCATCAATCGCCCGTTCGGTGGCGTGCACGTTGCGCGCATCGGCGGCGGCAATGACCACGTATTCGGGATTATAGGTGCCGAACAGGCGCACGCTCGCGGCGTTGTAAGGAATGGCGACACGGTCGTCGCTGTCTTCATTGCCGGAACTTGAGCCTTTTTCGGCGAGTACGCCGATCACTTGGAAGGGCACGTTCTCGATCAGAATGTAATGGCCGATTGGGCTGTCTACGCCCTTGAAGAGTTTTTCGCGGATCCGATGGCCGATCACCGCTACGGTGGCCCCGGCACGCTCGTCGGCCTCGGTGAAGTAGCTGCCTTCGACCACCGGCCAGTTGAAAATCTGTGGAAAGTTGATGTCGTTTCCGCCCACGTAAGCGAGGTAGTCGACGTTGCCGAAGCGCACGCCGGCGTCACTGCCATTCACCGGCATGATGTGCTTGACCTGGGGCAGTGTGGCCAAGGCCGCAACGTCGTTGAGAGTCACCACCCCGGGCGGCGTGCGTGGGTTGGGCGAGATGCCGCTTAAGTAGATGATGTTGGAGCCGAACGCGCCCATCTGCGCCATGACCTGGCGTTTGCTGCCTTCGCCCACCGCCAGCATCACCACCACCGACGCGACGCCGATGACGATGCCGAGCAACGTCAGCGCGGTGCGGAACCGGTTGATCCACATCACCCGCCAGGCCGCCTGCACTGCGTCCACCAGTTCGGCTTTCCAGGCACCGTTGTGTTCGGCACCGTCGGCCAGCCGCTGGCGCAGGTCAACCGCTTGCAGCGCGCCGCTGTTGGCCGTGGCGGGCACGCAGGTTTCACTCAGCGCCGAATCGCTGATGATCAGGCCGTCGCGAATTTCGATGATGCGGTTGGCGCGCGCCGCAACTTCACGGTCGTGGGTAATCAGGATGACCACATGGCCCTGGTTCGCCAGCTCGTCGAGCAGCGTCATCACCTCGGCGCCGCTGTGGCTGTCGAGGGCACCGGTGGGTTCATCGGCGAGGATGATATGGCCGCCGTTCATCAGCGCGCGTGCGATAGAAACGCGTTGTTGCTGGCCGCCGGAAAGCTGGTGCGGGCGGTTGCCGGTGCGCTCGGCCAGGCCCAGGCGGGTCAGCAGCGCCTTGGCGCGGGCGTGGCGTTCGGTGGCGCTGATGCCCGCGTAGATCGCCGGCATCTCGACGTTTTCCTGCGCCGAACCGGACGCAATCAAGTGGTAGCCCTGGAACACAAAACCAAAGGCTTCGCGGCGCAGCCAGGCCAACTCGTCGCTGCCCAGGTGCGCGACGTTTTCGCCCGCGAACAAATAGTCGCCTTCGGTAGGCCGGTCGAGGCAGCCGAGGATATTCATCAGCGTGGATTTGCCCGAGCCCGACGCGCCGACAATCGCCACAAATTCGCCGGCATGGATCGCCAGGTCGATGCCACGTAATACGTCGACCTGCGGGCTGTCGCCGCCGCCGTAGGATTTGCGCAGGTGCTTGAGTTCGATCAGCGGCGTGGTCACATCAACCTCCGTTGCCATCGGCTGGGCCGATCAGCACGTGGTCGCCCTCGTTGAGGCCGCCCAGCACCTCAACCCGCAGGCGGTCGCTGATACCCAGGCGCACTTCGCGCGGTTCGATGGCGCCGTTTTTCGCCACCACCCGTGCAACCTGCGTGTCGCTGCCGTGGTTGCCCTGCAGGGCCGCGACCGGCACGGTGAGTGCATCCTGAACGCGGCTGGCGACGAAAAATACCTGCGTGGTCATTTCGGCCATCAGTGCATTGTCGGTGTTGTCGACGTCGAGCAGCACGGTGTACAGCACCACGCGGCCACTGCCGGTCTTGCTTGAGCTGCTGGGGCTGCCATTGCCCTGGCTGGTCTCGTTCAGCGGCTTGGGCGGGATCGGCAGGATCTGGCGCACGCTGCTGGTCCAGTGCCGGTTGCCGCCGCTGAGGGTGGTGAAGTAGGCGCTCATGCCGGGTTTGACGTGGCCGATGTCGGCTTCCGAGACTTCGGCCCATACCGTCATCGGTGACAACTTGGCGATGCGCAAAATCAGCGGCGTCTGTTGCTGGGCGTTAAGGGTTTGGCCGACGCGCGCGTCCACCGCCACCACCGTGCCGCTCATGGGCGCGTAGATACGCGTATAACCCAGTTCCGCTTCGTCGCTGCGCAGGCTGGCCTGGGCCTGGCGAATCTGTGCCTGGAACATCTCGACGCGGGCCTGGGTGGCACTCAGTTCGGCCTTGGCGGTTTGCACGTCTTCTTCGCGGGTGGCATTGCCCGCGACCAGGCGCTGCTGACGGCGATATTTTTGCCGGGCCAGCGCGTGCTGGGCTGTCTGTTCCTGTAACTGGGCCTTGAGGTTTTCGATGGCGTAGCGGCTGGCGTCGAGCTTGGCTTGTTGCGTTGCGGGGTCGATTTCTACCAGTAACTGACCTTGCGTGACCTGATCGCCAGCCTCGACGTGGATCTGGCGGATTTGCCCGGACGCCTGAGCACCCACGTCGACATAGCGGCGCGGCTGCAGCGTGCCGAGAGCAGTCACGCTGTTTTCTATGTTAGCGCGGGTTACGGTGACCGTTGCCAAGCTGTCACGACCCGGCGGCAGCAACAACCAGGCGGCGGCCGCAATTAGCGGTATCAGGCACGCAACAGCAAGCAGGGCGCGTCGGGCGGGGCGAGGGCGTTTCATGCGTTGGTTCCAGCCAGGCAGTGTGGGCCGCAGTTGCGGAGAGCTGACTGTTATACGAGAAAAATGCCCGAAGATTTAGGCGTTTACACAAGCGGTAACAGCTCTGTCGAATAAAAAATTCGCGCGTTGGCGCAAGACTTGGTTAAAAGTAGATGAGAATTACTATAAATTGCACGTGCTCAAACTGCCATCATTCATGGCCGGTTTGTACAGGCGCGAATATCCGCGAAAAACGTTCACGATGACGCGTGCTTCCAGGCAGCACCTGTCACGCTCAGGTTCCGTGCGCGCACGCTCGCGTCTAGAGGGCCAAATACCATTGCGAGGCGGTCGGGAGTCATGTTGGAAAACTACTATCGCGAGCTGGTGTGTTTCCTTAACGCCAAGCTGGGCAACCGTCAGGTGGCCGAAGATGTGGTGCATGACGCTTACGTGCGGGTGCTTGAGCGCGCAAGCGCCACGCCGATCGAGCAACCGCGTGCGTTTTTGTACCGCACGGCGCTGAACCTGGTGATCGACGGCCATCGACGCAACGCCTTGCGCCTGGTCGAACCCCTCGAAGTACTCGACAACGAGGAGCGTTTTGCGCCCAATTCACCGCACGCCAGCCACGATCAGGGCCAACGCCTGGAGATGCTCAAGCGCGCGCTCGCCGAACTGCCGAAGGCCTGTCGCGACAGCTTCCTGCTGCGCAAACTGGAGGGCCTGTCGCACCCGCAGATCGCGCAGCGTTTGTGTATTTCCCGCAGCCTCGTCGAGAAACATATCGTCAATGCAATGAAACACTGCCGGGTGCGCATGCGTGAGTGGGAAGCGCACTGATCAATGATCAGTTAAATTTTATTTCACTGTCCTCGTTTCCTATCAACAGATGGCCTGTTGTTCAGGCCTTGAAGGTATTCACGCCCCATCGCCAAGGGGCTTATCCAGAGGACACTGGAATGACACAGGCAATTGCATCGCCCGCGGTTCACGACCTGATCGGTATCGGTTTCGGCCCCTCGAACCTGGCGCTGGCCATCGCCCTGCAGGAGCGCGAGAAGACTCAGGGCAAACTGGACGCGCTGTTTCTCGACAAGCAGGCCGATTACCGCTGGCATGGCAATACCCTGGTGACCCAGAGTGAATTGCAGATTTCATTCCTCAAAGACCTCGTGACCCTGCGCAACCCCACCAGCCCCTACTCGTTCGTCAACTACCTCAAGGCCCACGACCGCCTGGTCGACTTCATCAACCTGGGCACTTTTTACCCATGCCGCATGGAGTACAACGACTACCTGCGCTGGGTCGCCGGGCAGTTCCAGGCCCAGGCGCGCTATGGCGAGGAAGTGCTGGCCATCGAGCCGATTCTGCACCAGCAGCACGTTGAGGCATTGCGCGTTATTTCGCGTGATGCACTGGGCGAACAGCATGTGCGCACCACCCGTTCGGTGGTGGTCAGCGCCGGTGGCACGCCGCGTGTGCCGCAAGCGTTCAAGGCCCTGCGCGACGACGCCCGGGTGTTCCACCATTCCCAATACCTGTCGCGCATGGCCCAGCAGCCGTGCGTTGACGGTAAGGCGATGCGCATTGCGATCATCGGCGGCGGGCAAAGCGCGGCCGAAGCGTTTATTGATCTCAACGACAGCTTCCCTTCGGTGCAGGTCGACATGATCCTGCGCGGTTCGGCACTCAAGCCGGCCGATGACAGCCCGTTCGTCAACGAAGTGTTCTCGCCGGCCTTTACCGACCTGGTATTCCAGCAAGTCGGCGCCGAGCGCGAGCGCCTGGTCGCCGAGTACCAGAACACCAACTATTCGGTGGTTGACCTGGACCTGATCGAGCGTATCTACGGCATTTTCTACCGTCAGAAAGTCTCCGGCATTGCCCGCCAAGCCTTCCGCACCCTGACCGTGGTCGAGAAAGCCAGCGCCGGCCCGCTGGGCATCGAACTGGCGCTGCGCAACAACGCCACGGGCGAAACCAGCCTCAGCCATTACGATGCGGTGATCCTCGCCACCGGTTACGAGCGCCAGATGCACCGCGAACTGCTCGCGCCGCTGCAAACCTACATGAGCGACTTTGAAGTGAGCCGCGACTACCGCATCGTCACCGACGAGCGCTGCAAGGCGGGGGTTTACATTCAGGGTTTCAGCCAGGCCAGCCATGGCTTGAGCGATACCTTGCTGTCGGTATTGCCGATTCGGGCGGATGAAATTGCCGCCTCGTTGTATGAGCATGATCGTCATCGTGGCAAGGCACGTTCGGCGCAGGATCTGCTCTTGGCCAATGCGAGCTGACAAACTACCGTTCAGCCGCAAGTTGCACCCAGCGTGCAGCTAACCCCTTGCAGCTCGAAGCGGGCTACTGATACTGTACAAAAAACCAGTACCGGTAACCCGCCATGCAGTTGATCGAAAAACTCAGCATCCTCGCCGACGCCGCCAAATATGACGCGTCGTGCGCCAGCAGTGGCGCGCCCAAGCGCAGCTCCGAGGGCAAGGCGGGGCTGGGTTCCACCGACGGCATGGGCATTTGCCACAGCTACACCCCGGACGGGCGCTGTGTGTCGCTGCTCAAGGTGTTGCTGACCAACTTCTGCCTCTACGACTGCCAATACTGCGTCAACCGCCGTTCCAGCGACGTGCCGCGCGCGCGTTTCAGCCCGGAAGAGGTGGTCACCCTGACGCTCGACTTCTACCGGCGCAATTGCGTCAGCGGGCTGTTTCTCAGTTCCGGCATCATCCGTTCGGCCGACTACACCATGGAGCAGTTGGTGCGGGTCGCCAAACTGTTGCGCGAGGAACATGACTTTCGCGGTTATATCCACCTCAAGACCATTCCCGAGGCAGACCCGGCATTGATCGCCGAGGCGGGGCGCTATGCCGATCGACTCAGCGTGAATATCGAACTGCCCACCGATGCCAGCCTGCAAACCCTGGCGCCGGAGAAGCAGATTGTCTCGATCAAGCAAGCGATGCAGACCATTTACACCGGGGAGCAGACCGTACTCAACGAGCCGCGCGCACCGCGTTTTGCCCCGGCCGGGCAGAGTACGCAAATGATCGTCGGCGCCGATGACACCGACGACAGCACCATCCTCCACGGCGCCGAGGCGTTGTATGGCAGTTACAAGCTGCGCCGCGTGTATTACTCGGCGTTCAGCCCGATTCCCAACAGCCCGAAAAGCGTGCCCCTGGCCGCGCCGCCACTGATGCGTGAGCACCGCTTGTATCAGGCAGACTTTCTGCTGCGCAGCTACGGTTTCAGCGCCAACGAACTGTTTCAAGGCCCTGGCGATCTGGCGCTGGACATCGACCCCAAGCTGGCGTGGGCGTTGGAGCACCGCGAGGTGTTCCCGCTGGACCTGAACCGCGCCGAACCGACCCTGATTGCGCGCATCCCCGGCATTGGCCTGCGCACCACGCAGCGCCTGGTCGACCTGCGGCGCGAACGCAAGATCCGTTTCGAAGATTTGGCGCGCATGCGTTGCGTACTGGCCAAGGCCAAACCGTTTTTCATCACCAGCGATTACCATCCGCAACAGGCGGACAGCACCAGTGTGTTGCTGCGCGAGCAATTGCGTGACCGCCCGCAGCCACAGCAAATGGGCTTGTGGGGATGATCAGCCTGGAATGCGACAACCTGTTCAGCATCTGGCGCGAGCAGGCGCGCTGGCTGCTCAGCCATCAAGTCGACCCCAGCCAGGTGAGCTGGGGCAAGGCGGAAGTGGCGGATTTGTTTGCCACCGACCAGCCCATTCCCGAAGGCCTTGGCCCGTTCCAAGCGCGAATCCCCAAGGCGCTGTTAGCGTTGTTGGAGTCGGCGGCGTGTTATCACGGCGATCAGCGCTGGAGCTTGCTGTACGAGGTGCTGTGGCGCGTCAGCCATGGTGATCGCACGGCGATGTTGGCGGGCGACAAGCTCGGCAGCGAGTTGCAACGGCGGATCAAGCAGGTGAGTCGCGAGGCCCATCACCTGCATGCCTTTGTGCGGTTCATCGCCTTGCCCGCAGAGGCGGGGCCGGAGTTGCCGGAGTACGTGGCCTGGCATGAGCCGGCGCATGACATTCTGAAATCCGCCAGTGAGCATTTTATCGGGCGCATGGGCCGCCACCGCTGGATGATCGCCACGCCGTTGGACGCTGTGTATTACGACGGTGAGCAGTTGATTCATCAGCGAGCGTGCCCCGAGGCGTGGCAGCAACTGGCGCAGAATGTGGAAGACCCGCACAGCGCCATGTGGCTGACCTATTACAGCCATATATTCAACCCGGCGCGTCTCAACCCCAAGGTAATGGAGGGGCACTTTCCGAGCCGGTTCTGGAAGAACCTGCCGGAGGGCAAGTTGATACCGGGGTTGATCAGTGAGGCACGTACGGGTAAACAGAAGGATGGGCAGGCGAAGCTGATTGGGGCCAAACCGGGAAAGCAAATTGCGCCGTCGGTGGTTGCAGACCGCTGAGTGGTTAGGTCAAAAGCTCCCACAAAAAGCAGACCTGATGTGTACTCTAGACTCGCTTTTGATCTGCTTTAACCACTCAGGTCGGCTCCCACATTTGACCGAGTTGATTCGCTGTGAGGGCGTACTCAAAAGCCCAGCCACACCCCCACCTTGGTAGGGTGGTACGCGTCATTGCCCCGTCAGCCAGGAGGAATCATGTCTATCGCCATTCGTCTCGCCCAGGCAACCGATGCCGACGAGATCAGCCAGGTCATCCTGGCCGCCTTGCACAGCAGCAATGCCCGGGATTACCCGGCGGATGTTATCGCCCGCGTCGCGAGCAACTTCACCGCCGACGCTGTGCTTGCACTGCTAGAGCGTCGGGTTGTACTGGTGGCCGTTCAGGATCAGGTGATCGTTGCGACTGCGGCCCTTGATGGCAATGTGGTGCGCTCAGTGTTCGTCAACCCCGCCCTGCAAGGCCAGGGCATTGGCCGGCTATTGATGCTCGACATCGAAGTGCGTGCCCGTGAAGCCGGCGTCACGGTATTGAACGTTCCGTCTTCGCTGACCGCCGAGCCGTTCTACACCAAGCTGGGGTTTCACACCGTGCGCGATGTTTACCACGGTAACGAGCGCACGCTGGTGATGGAGAAGGTGCTGTCATCGCGCCACCCGATTGGGCCATATCGCGACCGTCAGCACCGCGCGCAGGTGGTTGCTCTGTGGCAGGAGGCTTTTGGCTATGACACGGCGCATAACCTGCCGAGCCTGGCGATTGATAAAAAGCTGGCGGTCAACGACGGCTTGTTCTTCGTGGCGACGGATAAAAAAGCCGTGATCGGTACCGTCCTCGCAGGCTATGACGGGCATCGCGGCTGGCTGTATTCGGTGGCGGTGCACGCGGACTATCGGCGGCACGGCTTGGGTGCCTCGTTGGTTCGGCATGCCGAACAGGCGTTAACGGCGCTGGGCTGCATGAAAATCAACCTGCAGATCACCGGCGGTAATGACGCGGTGGTGGGGTTCTACGAGGCATTGGGGTACGCGGTGGAGCCGAGAATCAGCATGGGCAAGAAGATTGCCGAGAATATTCCCGCTCAATCCTGAAAACGTCGCAAGCAAATGTGGGAGGGGGCTTGCTCCCGATGGCGGTGGGTCAGTCAACTCATGTATCAACTGTAAAACTGCTATCGGGAGCAAGCCCCCTCCCACAAA